>DATFZT010000102.1:0-89811 GCA_035314185.1 Terriglobales bacterium | reverse complement strand
TCGACTGTATCGCGCACCACCACTGGACGGTGCGTCAACCCGTGAGGCGAGACCGGCGTAATGACGAACGCATCCACATCCGGGTTCAGGATCGGCCCTCCCGCGCCGAGAGAATAGGCGGTCGAACCGGTTGGCGTCGCGATGATCAGCGCGTCCGCGCGGTAGCTGGAAACGAATTCCGCGTTCACGAAAAGCTCAAAGTGATTCAAGCGCGCGATGGCGCTCTTGCTCACCACTACCTCGTTTAAGGCCTCGTGCGTGGCCAGGGTCTTGCCGCCACGGATTAGCGAACCGCTCAGCATGGACCGGATATCCACGATGTAACGCTCTTTCTCGATTGCCTCCAGCGCGGGATAAAGATCGGCCATCGCGAGTTCAGTCATGAACCCAAGCGTCCCGAGGTTGATTCCGAGGATGAGCGTTCCGGCTTTCGCCACCGCGCGGGTCGCCGATAGCAGCGTGCCATCGCCCCCGAGCACCAGAGCCAGATCCGGAGATCGAGCGGCCAACTCCGTTCGTGGCACCACGTCCGACGCAGAGAAATAGGCGGCGCTTTCCTGGTCCATGATCACCGCGTACTTGCGCTGCTGCAGCCATTTTTCGAGTGCGGGCAATACTTCGCGCAGCTCGGGACGGCCCGGCTTCGAAACAATGGCAACGGTCTTCTGGCGAGTTTGGTTTCGGGGAGACTTGGGCATGTCTTCAGGCGTCTCTTCCGACTCTTCCTCTGATGTCGGAATTCCGATTGTACAGAATCACCGGATCGGAGGCGGCGAAAACTCCGCGTGGAGCAGAAATTCGCGATTGCCTTCGCCGCCAAGTATGGGCGATTCGATTGATTCGGCGCGCACGCATCCGAGACTTAACAGCGCCGCTTCGACTCTGGCCACGGCCGCTCGCTGCGCCGATTCGTCGCGCACGATTCCGCCCTTGCCCACCAGTTCCCTGCCCGCTTCGAATTGCGGCTTCACCAGCACCACAATCTGGATACATGACGAAGTCCAGGATGAAGCGGCGCGAATTACCGCCGGCAGCACCAGGGTGGCGGAGATGAAGGAGACATCCATGGCAATGAAGGCGACGGGCTCGCCAATGTCGCTGGGCTCGAGATAGCGGGCATTGGTCTTCTCCAAAAGTCGAGTCCGCGGATCGTTGCGCAAGCCGAAATCCATCTGACCATAGCCGGTGTCGACGGCAATCACCTTGGTGGCGCCGTGCTGCAGCATGCAGTCGCTGAAGCCTCCAGTGGATGCGCCGACGTCGAGACAGACTTTGCCGCGAAGATCGATTCGCCAGTGCTCGAGAGCCTTCTCCAATTTGAGCCCGCCACGACTGACGTAGCGCAGATCCTCGCCCAACAGGCGCAACACCGATGATGCGCCGGAGTCAATCAGTGCGCCCGCCTTTTCGATCTTCTGCTCGTTGACCAGAACTTTGCCCGCCAAGATAAGGGCCTGCGCCCGTTCGCGCGACGGCGTCAGGCCACGATCCACGAGCAACTTGTCGAGACGTGTCTTCACGGAGAGCGAGTCTTCACTCAGGGCGAATACATCGGGGTGCGATGCGGCAAGCACCCGATGCTGTGCAGAATGTTAAACACGGTTGTTGACAAAAGGTTACAAGAGTAAGTGCCCGCTTTTCCACAAACTTTTCCTCAACGGTGTTGAAAACTCTTGCGGAACGGCGTCACACCACAGTGTTGCGTGCGTCACAAAAAAGCCGCCCGGAAAGGCGGCTCTTACATTCGGATCGAAAATCGCTGCGGCGGACTTAGCCGGCAACTTCTTCCAGAGTTTTCTGATCGATATCGAAGTTGGCATGCACGTTCTGCACATCCTCGTTATCTTCGAGCGCTTCCATCAGGCGAATCATCTGCGCTGCCTGCTGCCCTTCCAACTTAATGTAGGTGTCCGGGACCATGGCAACGCTCGAGGAGATAGGCGTAATGCCGGCCTTCTTTACGGCCTCTAACACGGGTTCGTAGGCGGAAGTGTCGGTCAGGATTTCCCAGTTCTCACCATCGTCTTTCAAATCTTCGCCGCCCGATTCCAGGATGATGTTCATCAGATCGTCTTCCTTGGCCACCGACTTGGGAATGACGATGTCGCCCTTCTTGTGGAACATATACGACACCGAGCCCGCCGCGGCCATGTTGCCGTTGTTTTTCCCGAACACGTGCCGGATTTCGCTCACCGTGCGATTGCGGTTGTCGGTAGAAATCTCCGCCAGCAAAGCCACGCCGCCCGGCCCGTAGCCCTCCAGCACAAACTCTTCGTAAGTCAGGCCCGGCAGTTCGCCGGTGCCGCGCTGAATGGCTCGCTTGATGTTGTCGGCGGGCATGTTCTCGGACTTCGCTGCCAGGATCGCCGTGCGCAGGCGCGGGTTCATGTCGGGATCGCCGCCCGACTTGGCCGCCATCGCAATTTCCTTGATGAGACGGGTAAAGATCTTGCCACGCTTAGCGTCGAGCGCGCCCTTCTTGTGCTTGATGGTTGCCCATTTCGAATGGCCGGACATAGCTCTACCTCATCTCTTGTCTTTCACAAAACGAGAACGAAAATGGCGCTGATTCTCGGAATTTGGGATCCGCCCGCGGAGGAAATCACAGGATCAGCCTCGACGTAAAACGTTCAGGCGAAGAGAGATTATAGCATGGGCGCATGGAGCGATGGAGCGAAGCACCAGCGAGGTAGTGTCTTAACGCAGTGTTGAAACACTACCGGCGCGGGTGCCCCACTCATTCGCGTTCTTTGCGAATGAGTGGGTAGCGTGCGGCAAAGCCACTGATGGCATAAAGCGCGATGAGTGCGGCACCCGCATGATGTACCCTTGTCGGGACTCTGCCATGGCCGCCAATGCTCTCGACCTCCGACTCACCCAACTCGAAGCCAGCCGTTATCGCTTCGGACCCAACCAAGCCGCAAGCGTAATAAAGTTGCTAAGTCGGCTCGACGCCGCGCGATTCCCCGATCCGGCTTCACTGATCCGCTTCCACGAGGCGCTACTTTTTCTGCGCGCCTTTCCGCAGGGGCCGACCGTGGTACGCGTTACTGAGTGCATTCTGAATATTTTTCACAACAAAGTAGAAGCATTGCATGAAGTCGGCGCCGACATGGATGACTTCGATACCTTTGAAGTCTCCGGCATCGCTGGCACCCAGATGGAAGACACTCTCAGCTTTGACGTAGCGCGCTGGCTCATCAAGCGCATGCCCGGCAAAGTCGAAATCGCCTGGGAAAACTACGAACCGGGACGAGAGCTAGGCACGACAGGACCGCGCTTCATACCTTTGCTCGAGGACGATGCCTATGTCGAAGCCGACACGCCCTGGCGCCGCTGGCTAGAAACTGCCGGAGGAAAGAATTATGCCAGTTCGTCGTGGCTAATCCACCGCTTCGAACGGCTGCCGCTGCCTCCCCAACAAAAAGCTGAGCTCTACGAATCGTTGCAAGTGCCCTTGAGTTGGAATCTCGGGAACTCCGTCATCACGCGCACCCGCAACCGGAAGCCGGTGCGCAGCGTTTATTATCACAGCGAACCGCTGATCAGCCGGAGCCAGGTGTCGCTGGCCGACGAACTGGCGCGGCCTCCGGTGCAACTGACAGAACTGTCGCGCCGCCAGGGTGGGCAGGTGATGGACCTTATCCGCGAGGTCATGCTGGTGCGCTACCGCGAACTTTACGGCACCACGCTGGGTGATCCGGCGTCGGTGGTGCGGGCTGATTTGGGCCGCGGCGTTTCCATCTATCTCTGGAACCTGCCCCCAGATCGCCGCCTGCCGCTGCGCGCGTATGTTGCGGGATTGACGCTGAAGAACGGCGTGCCGATTAACTACATCGAGGCCATCGGACTCTGCGAGTGGATGGAGGTCGGCTTCAACACCTTCTACACTTTCCGCGGCGGCGAAGCGGGATGGATCTACGCACAAGTGCTGCGCTGCCTGTGCCACTTAATGGGAACAACCTGCGTCTCGGTTTACCCATATCAACTGGGCCATGACAACGAGGAGGCGATCGAATCGGGCGCGTTCTGGTTTTACCGCAAGCTTGGGTTCCGGCCGGGACGCGCTGATCTGCAACGACTCGCGGAACGAGAAGAAGTCAGAATCGCCGCCGCTACTAAGTTAGGAAGAACCAAATACCGGACGCCCGCCAGAACCTTGCGCCGCTTGGCGGCCGGGCACGCGTTCTACGAGTTGCCGGGCAGTGAAGTAGGGGCGTGGGACAGCTTTAGCACACGCAACATTGGCCTGCGAGTGAATCGGCGGATGGCGCGAGAATTTCGGGGCAACAGCAACCGCATGCGCAAGGAATCGGTGCGCTCCGTTGCACGAATTCTCGGCGTAGACACATCTTCGTGGCCGTCTTCCGAACGCGTCAGCTTCGCGAATCTTGCGCTGGTCCTGGCTCTGGTTCCCAGCCTTACTGCTTGGAACCGCGAGGAGAAAGAGGCACTGGTGCGGATCATCCGCTGCAAGTCCAAAGCCGACGAGATGACATATCTTCACCTCACGCAACGGCACAAGCGGCTCCGACAAGCGCTGCTCGAGCTTGGGTCCGAGCACGGATAGAGATGACTGCTAGCAGCAACCCATCTTCACCTCGCCGGCGGCGGTGAGCGGGGGACCGAACGCCTCCACAGGCGCGGGTGCGCCATTCAGCGTCTTGATCCAACGTCGCACGGCATCGCATACGACCAGAACTACGCCCGCGATAAAGATGCTCACGAGGATCGAATCCAGGTAGCCGGTAAGTTCCTGTCCGGGCTTGGCGGTCAAGGGCCAGAAAATATTCTTGATCCCCAGCACTCCCGCCGTAACCGTAGTGACACCCACGAAGCACATCGGAAGTCCCGTAATCCAGGCATATTTCTGTTTGCCCATGTTAATGAGGAAGGTAGTTGCCACGGCCAGCGCGATGGTCGCCAGCAACTGGTTGCCGATTCCGAACATGGGCCATATCGTGGAAATATTTCCGGTGTAGATCAGGTAGCCCCAGCCCAGAACCACCAAGGAACTCGTGATCAGATTTCCCGGCAGCCAGGCATTGTTGCCGAAGGGCTTGTGCACCTTGCCCATCAGTTCCTGCAGGACGTAGCGGGCCACGCGGGTTCCCGTGTCGACCGTAGTCAGGATGAAGAGGGCTTCAAACATGATGGCATAGTGATACCAGTAGCCCATCAGGCGAGCCATCCCAGGCAGGCCCTTGAAGATTTGCGCCATGCCGACGGCTAACGAAACCGCGCCTCCCGTGCGTCCCGCCAGTTTCTCTCCGACTTCACGAGAGAACATATCCAGATTGACTGTGGACAAGCCCAGGTGGCTGAAGACCGCAGGCGTGGTGTTGATGGCGAAGTAGTCGCCTGGATACATCGAGCACGCCGCAATCAGAGCCAGCACACCTACCAGAGACTCCGCGACCATGGCCCCATAGCCGATGAAGCGAGCGTCGCATTCCTTGTCCAGCATTTTCGGCGTGGTGCCGGAGGACACCAGCGCGTGAAAGCCCGAGATCGCGCCGCAAGCGATAGTGACAAAGAGAAATGGATACAGCTGCCCTTTGATGATCGGTCCGCCACCGTGAACGAACTGCGTGAAGTTCGGAAATTGAATGTTGGGATGAACTACGAAAACACCGACGACCAGGACGGCAATCGTGCCCAGCTTGACGTAGGTGGAGAGATAGTCGCGCGGTTCCAACACCAGCCAGACCGGCAGAACCGAAGCCACTAAGCCATAGATGGCCATGAGGATCGTGATCTGATGGGGCGTGAAAGTGAGCGCCGCTGCCGCTCCGCTCTGCGCCACCCAATGCCCGGCGATCACGCTGGCGAGCAAAAGGACGACACCAAAGATGCTGGGGCCCGTTACTGTAATCTTTCCGGCGTGGCTCTTGAACATCCATAATCCCATGATGACGGCGATAGGGATGGTCATGCCGATGGTGAACACGCCCCACGGACTATTCGAAAGCGCATTGACCACCACGATGCCGAGCCCAGCGAGCGTGACTAGAAGAATAAAGAGCACGGCGATCATCGCCACCAGACCAGCAAAGGGACTGATTTCGGTGCTGGCAACATTCGCCAGCGAGCGTCCGCGGTGACGCACCGAAGCCACCAGCACGGTGAAGTCCTGCACGCACCCAGCGAGGACGGCGCCGATCAAAATCCAAAGGAAGCCCGGTGCAAACCCGAACTGCGCCGCCAGGGTGGGCCCGACCAGGGGACCTGCTCCGGCGATGGCCGCGAAGTGATGTCCAAAGAGCACCCATCGTGGCGACGCGACGTAGTTATGCCCGTCCGCATAAGTGTGCGCCGGAGTGGTGCGGCGATCGTCGAGCGCCAGAGCTTTTGCCGCAATAAACGCGCTGTAGTAACGGTAGCCAAGGGCGTACACGCACAACGCACCCAACAATACCGGGAAGGTATTCATCACTCGCTCCAGTTCCAAGTAGTGGCCGATCCTGCCAGCCCAATCGAACGCATCCTACACCCATCGTGGAAAGTTGCACAATAACTTCCCTTGCGCGCAACACGCGCTACAATGTCGGGCATATTCCTGCAAAGGCCGGCCACTTCACAGAATGCCGCTGCCGAATCGAGAGGTCGAGTATGGACATGCCACGAGAGAAGCAAGCGGCAACTCAGGAACAACCCCTCGTCCGCTTTGGCCTGGGGCTCGCCAACTGGAGCGAGCGATGGTTTCCGGATCCGCTGATTTTTGCGCTGCTGGGAATCGTGGTGGTCTTCATTGTCGGCCTTTGGCTGCATCAGAGTCCCAGCAAACTCGCCATCCAGGGCGGAAAGAACTTCTGGACTTTGGTCCCATTCACCATGCAGATGGTGATGATCATCATCGGTGGATATGTCGTCGCCTCGACGCCGATCGTGTATCGCGCCATCCAAGCCCTAGCCGGCATCCCAAAGACGCCGCGGCAAGCCGTCGCCCTGGTGGCGTTGTTCTCCATGCTGACGTCGCTGATCTCGTGGGGCTTAAGCCTGATTTTCAGCGGACTGTTTGTTCGCGAACTGGCTCATCGCGTCAAGGGCATGGATTACCGCGCCGCGGGTGGTGCCGCGTACCTTGGTCTGGGCGCGGTCTGGGCGATGGGACTCTCCTCGTCCGCCGCCATGCTGATGGCGACCAAGTCCTCCATGCCCCCGTCGCTGTTCAACATCAGCGGTCTGATCCCGCTCACTCAGACTCTCTTCTTGTGGCAAAGTATCGTGACGGCGCTGATTCTGATTGCGATATCGGTGCTGATCGCCTGGTTGTCCACGCCCTCGCCGGAGAACGCCAGAACCGCTGAATCCTACGGCATCCAATATGAGCCGATCCGCTCCAGTCTGCAGTTAGAAGACAGGACCAAACCCGGTGAGTGGCTGGAATACAGTCCGCTGCTGACAGTTCTCGTGGCAGCGCTGTTGTGCTGGTATCTGGTTGACGTATTCCGCACTTCACCGCAAGGCGCGCTGGCGGCGCTTGACCTTAATACTTACAACCTCATGTTCATCACGGTTGGGCTTTTGTTGCACTGGCGTCCGAAGCGCTTCATGCGCGCCGTAGCGGATTGCATTCCCGCGACCGGCGGCGTGCTGATCCAGTTCCCGTTTTACGCGGTGATCTTCGGAATGATTGTAGGAACCGGGATAGCGGATGCGCTGGCGAAACTCTTCGCTTCCATCAGCACCCACAACACGTACCCCTTGCTGGTAGCGATGTATTCGGCGGTGCTCGGCATTTTCATTCCCTCCGGCGGCAGCAAGTGGGTCATTGAAGCGCCCTACGTGCTGCAAGCCGCGAACCTGCACCAGGTGCATCTGGGATGGGTGGTGCAGATCTACAACGCGTCGGAAGCATTACCTAACCTGGTCAATCCTTTCTGGATGCTGCCTCTGCTGGGCATATTGAAATTGAAGGCCCGGGACATAGTGGGATATGGAGTACTGCAGTTGATCGTTCACATACCCGTCGTGTTCTTCCTGTGCTGGTTGTTTGCTCGATATATTCCGTACTTGCCGCCCATGAAATAAGACCGCTTTGCGTTGCAGTACCGGGCCAGACACGATAACATTAAGGACGTCATCGGCTCCGTGTGCCCCGGAGGCGAATCGAAAATACCCTCAGCAGATATTAGCTAAGTTATTGATTACATGTACTGTGCGGAAGTGGTGGAACTGGCAGACACACCATCTTGAGGGGGTGGCGCCGAAAGGCGTGGGGGTTCAAATCCCCCCTTCCGCACCATCGTATTGATTTCGCGTATTGGACTTCACGACAGAGATATTGTCGAATCCGAGCTTCGGCTCCAATGGAGTTTTGTGCATGTGGGTAAATGTCCTGATCACTGTTGTTCACGTATTTGTTTGCTTTTTTCTGATTGCGGTCGTGTTGCTGCAGAGCGGAAAGAGCGGCGATCTGGCTGCGGCTTTCGGCGGTCAGGGTAGCCAGACGGCGTTTGGCCCGCGCGGCGCGGCTTCGGTTCTTTCCCGCGCGACCACCTGGTCCGCGATCATTTTCATGCTCACGTCGATCACGCTTTCCATTTTTGCCGCGCGGCGAACTGGGCCCACGTCCGTGCTTTCAGGAGTGAAGCCATCGCAGGCCAAGTCGCAGCCGGCAATTCCTGTCCCGCCATCCGCGCCGCCGACGGTTCCGCAAAACCAGGCGCCGACACAAAAATAACTTGTTGTTCAGTGGAGAGCCGGGCGCCTCGCCCGTCCAGTTGGGCGGCCGGGCGGGGCGCCCGGCTCTCCACCATCTAATTTCCACCAAAACTTCACGCCACCAGAAAGGGGTTTTCTTCTCTTTCTTCTCCTATCGTTGTTCTTGGGCCGTGGCCTGGAATCACGACGGTATCATCGGGGAGAGTGAGGACGCGGTCATGCAAGGAGCGCATGATTTTCTCGAACGATCCTCCGGGGAGATCGGTGCGTCCGATGCTGCGGGCGAATAGGGTGTCACCGGCGATCAGTAATTTTTCCGCGGGAAAATAGAGGCAGACGCTGCCCTCGGTGTGGCCGGGAGTATGGATGACGTTCGCCGTCAAGCTACCAGCCCGCAACGATTCGCCATCAGCGATGCTCGCTTCGATGGCGACTTCGCCCGGCGGCGCCACGCCGATCCAGGAAGCCTGCACGTCGAGCATTTTCAGCAGCGCGTAGTCATTCTGGTTGAGCAGGATGGGCGCGCCCGTCAGCGCGCGCAGCTTCATCGCCCCACCTACGTGATCGATATGGGCGTGGGTGATGACGATCTGCTTCACTTCCAGCTTGTGCTGGCGAATGATGGCGAGTACGTCTTCGATGTCGTCGCCCGGATCGATGACCATAGCTTCGTGCGTGGTCTCATCGCCGATGACGGAGCAGTTACATTGCAGCGGGCCGACGGGCAGGATCTTGTGGATCATCAGGTCATTTTACGTGAGAATTCACTACTGAAAACTCTCTCCCGGCTCTGCCCCGGACTACGACGCCGCCGCAATCTGTCCCGTCCTCTGATCGGACCGGAAGCGCAGCAGTGCCGCGATATTGCCGGCGCGGTCCAGGTCGGTGTGCTCCTTGAGATAAAACAATTCGATGTCCCGACGGATAGCGATGGGGATGATGGCGTCGGAGACGTCGGCGAGTTCACGAGTCGGCTTTCCGCAAGCGCTGCACGCCGCGACCAGGCGGGCGTCGAGGTGGCCGCAGTTAGGGCACTCGACAGCTCGAGCAGAATAGTTTTCGCCGAGGAAGATGCTTTGCACTTCCCCGGCTTCCAGCGCTTGCAGGACGCGGCGGAGGCCGGTGACGCCCCGGCCGTTGGATTTGGCGAGATCCACCGCTTCGTTGGCTTTCGCAGAGGCGCGCACGGTGATCCATTGATTGAGGAGAGCCCCGGCGTGATCACGAATCTCTTCGTTCGAGACGCTCGCTACGTCGGCTGAGAAGCGGCCAATCAGCCGCTGTTTGACGTAAGGGTGGAGGTTCGACTCGAACTCGGACCAGTTGGCATCCTGGCAACCGACGATGAGCCGCTCCCAGATACCTTTCTCGAAGTCGGCGAGCAGTCGCTCGGAAACCGCCTTGAAGTGCTGGAGCGCTTCCTCGGACACACGGCGTTCGGCGTGGCCGCCTTCGTAGCCGTTGTAGCCGTAGTTCGAGGCGTTGCGCGAAAGCATGTGGACAATGGCTCCGCGTTCGCGCAGATCGTCGAGGCGAAGATCAAAGAAACGGGCGCGCTGGCGGTCGACTATGGCAACCGAGAGCGCGGGTTGCGCTCCCAGCAACGCGGCCAGCGGTTTCAGCTGAAAGCGCGGCTGGAGATAAATGTGAGTGCCGGCGAGCTGCGGAGGTAGTTCATATTCCCTCCAGAACTTTTGAGCGGAGCAGGCGAACACCGCCCGTCCCCGGGAATTGCCGCGCAGGTTGGTGGCCAGATCGAGGACGCGATCGAGGTCGGCGTGCAGGGATCCATTCTTGCCGCTGGCGGCAGCACTTTTCAGGGCCTGCTTCACGATATCTTTGGCGACGATTGCCTCGCGGCGATGGGAACGATCCTGGGGAGGATCGGGTTGAAAGTAAAAACTGAGGGCACACGCCCCTTTGGTTTCGTCCGCTTGAAAAGACGCCAACTCTCGGATTTCGTCCCGGGTCATCATCTCGACTCTCCTTGAGTAGTACTGAATACTTAGGTTCGAGTTTTGACTAGCAGTTCTTTATGAAATTCATTGGCCACGGAAGGCGCACTGCGAACGCAGTCTCGCGCCCGTTCCACGGACTCGCGCACGGCCTCCACATGCCGGCCAGTGATGGCGGCAATTTCATTGAGGGAGAAGCCCTCGATACCGTAGAGGAGAAAAGCTTCGCGGTCGGTGCGGCTAGCGCCGCGGAGTGCGGCTTGCACCAAGGCAATCACTTCGTCGGAGTAGGCGGACTGTTCCGGAGTGGACACGCGCCGATCAGGGATGACGCTTTCCCGCGTCCAGCCTTCGTCGGGCTGATGGAATTGCAGCCCCGCTTCATCCGAGGCTTCGACATTTTGCCGGCGGCGGCTGGCTTCGAGATGCAGATGGACGGGGGATTCCAGCTCATGGAGGCGCGTCGTCATCTCGTTCATGGCTTGCAGGGCAAGGCGGTAGAGCCACGGTTCGAGCGACATTTTTTCCGGACGCTCCTGGTCGCCGAGAGCGCGGGCGATTACCTCGTCTACGACTTCGGGGGTGGAGAGAGCATCCTCAAGAATGTCTTCGTCGGCGCGGCGGAAGTAGAGTTCGCGGTCCACGAAACGTTCGAGGCGCGAGAGATTCGCATTCACATAGGAGCCGATGTCATCGGCGGAAATGACCGTCGGCAGAACCGCTGCCAGTGTCTGCTCGAAAGGAACGCCGGGCTCAGGAGATTCCCGTGGCCCGCCGCGCCACCGGCGCCATTTGTGGCTGGAGCGGAGCAGTTCCTTGTGCCGGCCGATTTGCTGGATGAGTTCGTCACAGGCCGCTTTGATGGCTGCGGTTGGGCTGGGAGCTTTCGCCTGGGCGGTTAGTTGACCCGACGGCAAGCGCAGATTCAAGGAGACGAGCGTTCCCTCGCGCGCCGAATTCTGATCAATGATAGCTTTCAGATGCACCAAGTCGGGCCGGAAGACCTGAAGCCGCTTCTGGATTTTTTCGATCTGGTGGCTGATTTCTTTTTCGATGTCGGGAGTTTTGTGGACTTTATAACTGACGTGAACGTTCATTCTCAAGCCTCGAACGCTGGGGAAAGAGCCCAGTGAATCCACGGTCCTAACGAAACAATTGTACACCCGGCGGGAAGGGCGTAAACGGCGTTCGCGGGGGTTCTGCCTTTCCTATTTCTGCCATCTATTTCATGTAGACGGAATCCTTCTTTAATTCCTCCGGCAGCACGACCGGGAACGGCGGAAAATCATGCGAACTGCCTTTGAATAAAGGAACCGTAACCTCGGAGCGCCTGGTACCGTCGTGGACGGCAAACTGTGGCGGGTTCTTCGGCGAGCCCTCCCAGAGGGAAACGCCGGCGTAGGCGCCGTCCTTGCGCAGAACGTAGTACTTCATGTCGACGAACTTGAGCTTGCTCATGTCGTTGTTGTAGTTGCGGGCGATTCGCCGGAGGGCGTCCATGCCGGCTTCGAGCGGCGACATGCCGTGCCGCATGTTCTCGACGATGGTGTGCGCTCCGGCGACCTTGATGTTCTCTTCTCCGCTGCCGGTGGCGCCGGCAGAGCCCACGTCCTGATCGGTGTAGCAACCAGCGCCGATGATCGGCGAATCGCCACAACGTCCGGGGAGTTTGAAGGCGAGGCCGCTGGTGGTGGTGCAGCCGGAAATTTCCCCTTTGTCGTTGAGAGCGGAGCAGTGGATAGTTCCGGTCGGGGGAGACAGAACGCGCCGGATGGCGGCCATGCGGAATTCCGGTTCGATACCTATCTTGGCGGCGCCTTCTTCAAGATGTCGAATACGCTGTTCCCAAAGTTCAGCTTGCGGTGATGTCGTCGGTAGTGGCGTTGGTAATGGCGTTGGTAACAACGACGGAGGCTTCCATTGCGGGTCGGCCAATCCCGGTCCCCACCAGTCGTCATTCGAGTGATATTCCTTCCACAGCAGCCAAATCTTGCGCGACCGTTCGGTGAGCAGATTTTCGCGCGGGAAACCCACGGCGACCGCGAATCGTTCAGCGCCTTCGCCGACCAGCATGACGTGGCCGGTGTGTTCCATCACAGCTTTGGAGACGAGCGAGACATTCTTAATGTTACGCACGCCGCCGACGGATCCGGCACGGCGCGTCGGTCCGTGCATGCAGCAGGCATCGAGTTCAACAACGCCCTCTTCGTTCGGAAGGCCGCCCAGTCCGACGGTGTCGTCGTTCGGATCATCTTCCGGACCCTTTACAACGCGGAGAGCGGCGTCAAGCGTGTCGCCGCCATTTTTCAGAAACGCATAAGCGTCGTCGAGGTAGTTGACGCCATTGTTGGCGCAGATGATGATCGGCCGCTTGGCTGCGCCAAACGGATTCGCACGGTCGGAAGCATGGCCATTAGCTTTATCTTTATCTTGATCTTGCGCGTTTAGACCTTGCGCATCCAAGCCAGTGGCCAGCGACGCAGCAATTGCGGAACCTAGAAATCCACGACGGCTGATAGACATGACATTCTCTCTACTTACGAAACGGCGAGAAGGATAACACGAGAGAAAGCAGGTCGGGCGCGGTGGACCAACGTCAGTTCCCAACCACCTGCAACAGGCGGTCCACGCCTTCGCGAAAGTCGTCTGGCTCGGTGATCAAGCTCAGCACGAGGTGGCCTTCGCTGAGAAAATCGTAGAAGTGGCCGGGATGGACGATGACACCCATCTTCCGTAGAAGATCGATAGCCAGATCTTCGTCCGTTCCAAGCACAGGAACGCGCAGAGCAACGTACCATCCGCCCTCGACCAGCAGTCGCGTGCAGGAGGGACGGCCTGCGAGTTGGCTATCAAGTTCCGCGAGGTTCACGCGCATACGATCCAGAAGAATGGGCTGGATCTGTTTGCGCTGATCGAGCAGCACCGGAGCCGCAAGCTGTACCGGAGCGTTCAAGGAGAGAAACGTGTCGGCGATGATTTCGAGGCGTGCTCCGGCTTCGGCGACCATTTCCTTCGGGCCGCTGGCGGCTACCCAGGCAAGCTTCATCTGCGGGAGAGCGGAAATCTTCGAGACCCCGCTCAGTGTAAAGGTGAGCGCATCGGCGTTGGACACGAAGGTGCTGCGCAGCGCGCCGTCGTGCGCATAATCGAGAAAAACTTCATCCACAATCAGAGCCAGACCGTAGTCACGGCAGAAAATGTTGAGCGCCGCAGTTTCCGCAGCTGAAACGTAAGAGCCGGTTGGGTTATTGGGATGGACGAGAATCACGGCGCGCGTCCGGGGGGCGGCTGCTTTGTAGAGTGAATCGAAGTCGATTTGCCAACCATGATCGTAGAGCAGTGGATAAGCGATGAGCTTAACGTCGGCAAGATCGGCAAGAAACTCGAACAACGGGTAGCTCGGTTTGGGGACAAGGATTTCATCGCCGGCATTGCAGAGCAGACGGAAGACGTACGAGTAGGCTTCACTGGTGCTGGTGGTCAGAATCAGGCGCTCGGGATCGAGATCGAATACCTCGTGCGACTCCCGATAGTACCGGCGCACGGCTTCGCGCGCCCCGAGCAGACCACGGGGCTGAGGGTCGTAATGCATCGCTTCAGGATTCGCCAGCGCGGCGAGCACGATTTCAGAATCGGGGCGGACGCCGGCTTCGGTCGGGTTCGAAACAGTGAGATCCAGAATTTGCTGTCCGGAAGCGCGCGCTTCTTCGATCGCGCGCGTGAGAGCGTTCGGACTTAGCCGCCAATTTGTGCGCTGTGAGAACATAAATTTGCCGATGGGAAGCCGGGCGTCCCGCCCGGCAGGACGGGCGAGGACGCCCGTCGCTCCACCGCTATCCAGAGATACCTATTTCAAGAAGAATCCCAGCTGCTCTGGAGCAGGCAGTGTCTTGATAGTCCAATATTGACGCTGGGCTGCTTGCACCACGACGATTTTCGCTTGTACCTCCGACGCCAGATTGTCATAGCGAACCAGAACGTTGTCCAGCCAGTACGGCTGGTTCTCGTGCGCCCAGCCTTCCGCGTACCTCTTGCGCATCTCGGTGATTGCGTCACGCAGGCTTTGTAGTCTCCCGTTGATGTCAACAATTTCGTCGAGGTCAGCTTGCGCCCGCGTCTTATCTAACTGGTTCTGATAAGCGTCCGAGTAGTAGTGGCTGATTTCAGATGTGAACTGAATCTTCAAGCACAGCGTGTCCAGATGCCAGGCGGCAAGCAGCATGTCGTCGATGGTCTCGGCATGGAGATGGGCCTTGGCTCGATTAAGCATCAGCGTTTCGGCGGCATGTTCCGCGCTGATGCGCAGATCGTGGGTAACCGGAAGCGCCTTGGCCGCGGTGTCGGCCCCGGATGCGCTGAATGGATCAGACCAGAAGAGTTCGTGACTCGCCTTATCCAGCTTCACGCCGGCGAGCAGCGTATGCGCTCGGTCAAGATTCTCGATCACGCCGGCAAAGGTGCCATCCTCATTGCGATAGAAAGCCCAGTCATAGCTGGTCTTGAAGTCATCGATGCTGGATTCGCCCGCTTGCCAACTCGCAGCGGCGCCAAAAACCAGGGCCGGCCAGGTCATGTCGACGAGTGACTCGCCATCGTCGTTCCAAGTGGTGTTCAGAGCCCCAATGGCACCATGCCTTTGGCCGTCGCGAACAAAGTTTCGGATGTTCACAAAGGCGCTTTCCAGGTCTGGCCAAATCGCGCCCCAGTTGCCTGCTCCAGGGGCGACGACTACGCGCAGGCCGACATTGGTATACGGGGTGATGATGTCTTCGTAACTGGGCTTTGGGTCGTAGTCCCAGGGAACCGCGATCATATCTTTAGGAAGAATGGCAAGCAGTTCCGGATACTTGACCGCGATATCTCCCCAGAACATGAGCTGCTTGTGATAGGGCTGCATGATCTCGAAAACTTTCTGGAGATGTTCGAGATACACGCGGCCGAGACCCTCTTGCGCAGCGAGGGCTTTCGTCTGGCCGAGGCCAAGCTCGAAAGTCTCGTCGGAACCGATGTGAAACAACGGCCCAGGAAACAAGGGAACAACTTCGCCGTAAACCTGCCGAATAAAATCGTAGGTTTTGGGATCGGTGGGCGTGAGTACGTGCCCGTGCGGCATCTCGGCGAGATCGGAATAAATTTCATACTTCAGAAATTGATGAAGATGCCCGAAGGCCTGCTGCTCGGGCAGGAGCGTGACGTAGTACTTGCTGGCGTACTCGACTAGTTCTTTGATCTCGGCTGGAGTGAACGCCGCTTCTCTCGGCACGACCAGCGGCTGCGTCTGGAAGTCAAAAACGTGCTCCATGTTAAACCCGAGAAGGTTGATCTTGTACTCGGCCAACGTCCGGATCTGCATCTTCAAGTAGTCGAGTGTAGGGATGGGACCGCGGCTGATGTCGTCCTGCACGCCGCGCCATTGCATGCTGGGCCAGTCACGGATGGTAAGGGACGGGATGGCCAGTTGCTCGTGTGGCGCGGCCACTCCTGCCCGCGAAGCGAGGACGGCAGTGTCTGCGCCGGTTCCTTCCCGTTCTCGAAGCAACTGGCGCAGGGTTTGCACTCCGTAGAAGAGTCCTTGCGCGCTGCGACCGGCAACGATCACGCCGGAGGTGCTCACGCGGATAACATAACCTTGTTTGCTGAGATCATCGCTGCCAAGGTCGTCCCCACTTTTAATTCCCTGCCCTTCGAGATAAACCCGCAAGCCGTGGTCGGTCAGCCGTCCGAGCGAAATGTTCCCCGCGGTTTTCGGAGCGCCAGCCACGAGTTCGATCGCCAGCTTGATACCCGAGCGATCGTGGATTTCCTCCTGCAACATCTCAGCCGCAGTCCGGTCCTCGTTGTCGCTGATGAGGATTGTGGTCGATGGCTTGATTACGATCTTGCCTTCGGCCATGCGCACCTCTTTCGGCGCCGGCAGAAGCTTGAGCGAGCGGGAGGTGTCGTTGACCTGCGCGGAAGAAGCGAGCGACAGACAGGCGAGGGCGGCGAAAATCCACTTAATAATTCTCATGACGTGGGGTGAATGGCGAGAGTAGCAGGTGAGATCGGGCGGCGACAAGTATTGGGGCGATGCTCCATGGGCGCTGACTTGGTCCGGAATTCACTCGCGGAGGAGATCGGCGAGAATCCACGATGCTCCAGCGATGGCGAAGGTTTCGGCGGTTTCGCTCCAATTCGTATGACTGTGGGGATCCGAAAGAATCAACGGTACCCACACGAGTAGCCCAAAGCTCACGAGCATCACGGTCAGGAGGCGAGCCGCGAGAAGCGCCATTCGATTCGCAAGAAGAGCCACAGCCGCGAGTGCGAACAAAACAGTCGTCGTTATCGCCCAAAACATTTGGGTTGGCGGAATCCACTTCGGAACAAAACCGGCGGTAGCGCCAAGATAAATCGCCTGTTCGAGGGTAAAGGAAGCGACACAGATGCCCAGAAGAATACGGCCGATCCGATGAAGCGTTTCCGGTGACCATGCCGATGACAAGCGCGCATAAACGATGGCTGCTCCAGTCAGGAGAGAGAACTGCTCGAAGAAGTTGCCCCAGCTATTGTAGATCTGCGGTGCAGCGACGATTCCTGGCACGCACTGTAAGGCGAAGACTAGATAAACCGCAGCAAGGACAACTGCGCCCGTTTTCGCGGTCCGACGAAACTGAATCGCAGCGCCGCCGAAGATCAGGGCAGCACCGGCGGCGTAAACAAGGTAACGCGGTTGATGCCAGCCATTGTAGTCGTGCCAGGCCAGCGTGATGAGGCCAACGGCCAATGCCGCCACTCCAAATACATGACGGCCGAGGTTCGAACTAGTCGTTGATACGGCGGGTGGCCCATTCAAGCCCGGCTCTGGCTTCAGAGGGGCAGTTGCGCCGCTCACAGCTTGTCGCATAAGGGTTCAGCCTCCAACATCCCCACTCTAAATTTCGCAAAGAACGCGAAATTTAGAATGGGCCACCCGCCCGGAACATTCGCCATCCACGCTTGGAAACTGCGGAGCTTCGCTCCGCTTGGACGGGCGAGGTCGCCCGTCCCCACACAACCTAATCTCTACTTCGCGAAGGCTTCCTTGTTTACTACATACGGCATCTTGGCAATGTCGCCGCCATAGTTCCCTTCCAGCACGTCAATCAGTCCCTGGACGCAGCGTCCAGCCATGCCTTTACTGGGATCGGACGACAAGCGCGTGATGCGTGCAGCGCTGGCAAAGTGCGGCAAAAGGCGGCAACGATCGGCGATCGCTGGGTCGCGCAGCGGCGAATTGGCGGGCAGCGGCTCTTCCTCGTAAACATCGAGAGCGGCACCGGCGATCCAGTTCTCGCGCAAGGCGCGAGCCAAAGCCGCCTCGTCTACCACCGGCCCACGCGACGTGTTGACGATCATGGCAGTCGGTTTCATCATGCGCAGCGTGGTTTCGTTGATCAGATGATAGGTCGGCGTTGCGCTCTCGCCCTCGCGCACTAGCGGAACGTGCAGGCTGATGAAATCCGCGCCACTCAAGGCTTCATGCAATGTGGTGTAACGAATTGTGGCTCGCTCACGACTGATACCGCGCTGAAAGCGGAGATCCTTCACCTCCTGTATGGCCCTTATGTAGTCGTGGTTCTCATAGGCCGGGTCGAAGCACAAAATGTTCATGTCAAACCCGGCGCACTTCTTGATCAAGGCGAGGCCGATGCGTCCGGTACCGATAACAGCGACTGTTTTCCCGGTGACTTCGTCGCCCAGAAATGGAAGGTAGGGATGCCAATAGCTCCAACGGTTTTCTCGCGTCAGATGCTCGGCGGGCCAGAGTTTGCGGGCGAGCGCGCCCATCAGGAAGAAGGCAAACTCCGCCGTTGCTTCCGTCAGGACGTCGGCGGTATTGGTGAATGGGACTTTGTACTGGTTGGCATCGGCTCGATTGATGTTGTCAAATCCAACGGCGTACTGTGCGACTACTTTGAGCGTGCCTTCTCCGGCGGCGAAAACCTCGGCGTCGATCTCATCGCGCAGGGTGGTGATCAGGCCTTCCACGCCGGATTTCACTTTTTCTACGATCAACCTTTTCGGCGGAGCTTCGGGCTGGGGATAGATCTCAAGATCGTATCCCTTGTGGCGAAGAAGGTTGAGGGCATCGCCGATGTCGCAGGTGGCAAAAACGCGGATTCTGTGGCTCATGGGCCCGAACAGTGTATCGCAGGCGGATGCACGGCGCTGGTTAATGAACTGGATCCGCTTCGAACGTCTCCTCTGCGAACCCCTGTGTCCTCTGCGGTCGAGAAAGATCTTCACCACAGAGGACACGGAGGTTCACAGGGGAAACCTCACAGGGGGGAACCTTGACCTTTAAGCTCAAGCAACATTCTTTAGCGTTTATGTTCTGCGTTTATGGTTTGCGTCTACGGTTCCTGTCTTTCCGGGCGCTGAGCGGCGGACGCTGCCTGCGCATGATGTCGGACGTCGGCTCCCAGAACCCAGAAAATGACGTCTTCGGAAATGTTGGTGGCATGGTCCGCCACGCGTTCGAGATTGCGCGCCACCAAGAGCGCATCTAGTGCCTGTTGAGTCACTTGCGGCTCTTCATTCATCTTTCGCACGAGCACGATGAAAGCTTCGTCGCGCATCCGGTCAACGACGTGATCCATTTCCAGCACGGCTTGGGCAAGTTCGGCTTTGCCTTCCACGAACGACTCCAGCGCGCGCCGCACCATGGCGCTGACGGCGGTAGCCATGCGAGCGATATCGACCGGCAACTCCGCCGCCGGTAATTCAATCATGTCCATGACGCGTTCGGCGATGTTTACCGCCTGATCGCCCACACGTTCGAGGTCGGCGTTGATCTTGGTTACGGCGAGAATGAAGCGCAGATCCGTGGCCGCCGGTTGTTGCGTGGCGAGGATGTCGAACGCCAGTTCATCGATCTCGCGCTCGGCGGCGTTGATGAGACTCTCGTTTTCGAGGACCAACTGGCAGCGCGTCAGATCGCGCTCGGTGTACGCCTGGCAGGCGCGATCCACCGCCAGTTCCGCGAGACCGCCCATACGGAGCAGTTTCTCCCGGAGGTTCTCCATTTCCTGCTGAAAGCGCGTGCGCATTTATCCGACCCTCTTTTATCCGAATCTGCCGGTGACGTAGTCTTCCGTCCGTTTGTCGGAAGGATTGGTGAATATCTTTTCCGTCTTATCGAATTCGATCATCTTGCCGAGCAGGAAAAATCCGGTGAACTCCGCCACCCGCGCAGCCTGTTGCATATTATGCGTCACAATCACGATCGTGTATTGCTCTTTTAGTTGAAAAATCAATTCTTCGATCTTGCCGGTGGAGATGGGATCGAGCGCCGAACAGGGCTCATCCATAAGCAGAACTTCGGGTTGAACGGCAAGCGCGCGGGCGATGCACAGACGCTGCTGCTGACCGCCCGAGAGGCTGGCGCCGGACTTCTTGTGGAGATGGTCTTTTACTTCGTCCCAGAGCGCGGAGCTGTGCAGGGATTTGTGAACGACCTCGTCCAGTTGTTTGCGGTTGCGAAAGCCGTTCAGCTTAAGTCCCGCAGCCACGTTGTCGTAGATGGACATGGTGGGAAACGGATTCGGCTTCTGAAACACCATCCCGACGCGGCGGCGCAGTTGGGTGGCCGAGGTTCCGTTGTAAACACTGAGGTCGCCGATGACCACCTTACCCTCGACTCGCGCCTCGGGAATGGTTTCGTGCATGCGGTTCAGACAACGAATGAAGGTCGATTTCCCGCAGCCCGAGGGACCGATGAGCGCGGTCGCGTGGTTCGCCTGCACGGTGATATTGACGTCGAACAAAGCCTGGGTCTTGCCGTAAAAAGCATTCAGTCGCTCGACAGTAATTCCAACGCCCATAACTGGTTACGCTCCGGCCAAAGTTCCGTGCTTTACAGCAATTCGAACCGCGGCGACCGCGCTGACGATGAGGACAATCAAAACCAACGCGCCTGCCCAAGCCTGCCGGTGCCATTCATCAAAGGGCGAGATTGCGTAAGTGAATATCTGCAGCGACAGGGCCGCGGTCGGCTGGTCCGTCTTCCAATTCCAGAACTGGTTTCCAAAGGCGGTAAACAGCAGCGGCGCAGTTTCTCCGGCAACGCGGGCGAAGGCCAGCATGACGCCGGTGATGACTCCCGAGGTAGCCGTTCGCAGGGTGATGGAGAGGGTGGTTCGCCAGCGGGAAACACCCAGACCGTAAGCAGCTTCGCGGATAGCCTGCGGCACCAGCAGCAGCATCTGCTCGGTGGTACGCGCAATGGTTGGAATCATCATGATGGCGAGCGCGACGCCACCAGCGAGTGCCGAGAAGTGCTTTTGGCGCATCACGACGAGCCCGTAGGCCACAATGCCGATCACGATCGAGGGCACACCGTTCAGGACATCGGAGACAAAGCGCACGATATCGCCATAGCGGTTGCGCCCATACTCGGAAAGAAAGATGCCTGCGCCGATACCGAGCGGCACCCCGAGCAGACTGGCGATGGAAAGGATGACCATCGAGCCCACGATGGCGTTGGCCATGCCGCCGCCGGGTTCACCCACCGGCTTCGGAGTCTGCGTCAGGAAGGCTAGATTAATGGAGCCGATGCCCTTGTAAACCAGATAGGCAAAGATGGCGAAGAGCGGCAGAAGCACGAGGGCAACGGTGAGCACGGCGACGCCAGTCATCACGTGGTCCGTCACTCGCCGCCGTCGACTGATGGGCGGAATACTGATCTCCGGAATCCCGAACTGCGGAATCCCGCCCGCTTCCGAATTGGAATTCGTGTCAGGCATATCACATCAGGCAAGGCTTCTCGCCGGCTGGCCTCGAGTAACGCTCCACACCATGAGCCGCGCAAGCGCGTTCACCACAATGGTGACAAAGAACAGCGCCAAGCCAATCTCAATTAGCGCGGAAAGATAGAGATCACCGGTCGCTTCCGTGAATTCGTTGGCCAGCACGCTGGCCATGGTGTATCCGGGAGCAAACAGCGATTTGGCAATTTCCGGACGGTTTCCGATCACCATGGTGACGGCCATGGTTTCGCCGAGCGCACGCCCCAGACCGAGAATGATGGCGCCGACGATTCCGGCTCGCGCATTGCGCAGTACGCCCATGCGGATCATCTCCCAACGCGTCGCACCCAGGGCCAGCACCGCCTCACGCTGGTGCTGCGGTACCACGGTGAGCACTTCGCGGGTAATGGATGAGATGATCGGAATAATCATGATCGCCAGAATCACGCCCGCGGCCAGCATTCCGATGCCGTACGGAGGCCCAGTGAACAGGCCGGTCCAGCCGAGCGTTTTGCCGAGAAACGGCTGCACATATTCGCGCAGGATCGGCACCAGAACGAAGATGGCCCAGAGTCCATAGACCACGCTGGGGATGGCCGCCAGAAGCTCGGTGGTAAAGGAAAGGATTCCGCGCAGCCCGACCGGGCACATCTCGGTAATAAACACCGCCACGCCGATCGACAGCGGCACAGCGATGACCAGCGATAGCAACGAGGAGACGATGGTGCCGTACATGAAGGGCAGCGCGCCGTACGAATCCTCAACCGGATTCCAGTCGGATTGACCAAAGAACTTCCAGCCAAAAGCGTGCCAGGAGAGTTGCGAGCCCAAGATCAGTTGATAAACGATCAGGCCAAGCAGCGCGACTACCGCCAAGCCGCAAAGGCGCATCGCCCAGCCAAAAACGGCATCGGGAATTTCGCTGACCTTCCCTTGCAACAGCGGCGCTGTTCTGGCTTCGATTTTCAGGGCAGCCTTCGACTCCCGCTCCGGTTCGGGAGCATTGAAACGCGGCCGGGGCAGGGCTTGATTAGACATTCCGTTCTGAGGCTAGCAGAGGGTTGTTACAAACTGGTTAAAAAGCGGGTCGCGGGGTATTTCTTGAGTCCGCAGCGCTTTTTAGACTGAGCGCGGTTTTACCTACACCTCGGCAAGCACGGGTTGCACGACGCGCGCAGTTGTGAGAATACTGATCCTCACATCTATGCCCACCTTTGCCGCCATCGACATCGGCTCAAACTCGGTTCGCCTGAAGATCTCGCGGTTGCAGGCCGGGCGGCTCAAAGAAATCCACGAAGACCGCGAAGTCACGCGCTTGGGGGAAGGCGTTTTCAGTGGTGGACTGCTTTCGCCTCAGGCGATGTCGGAAACGGTGCAGGTGTTGCGGCGCTTCCATCGCGCCATGCAGGAATGCTGTACGGATTCGGTAAGAGTGGTGGCAACGGCGGCGCTGCGCGATGCCCGCAATTCGCGCACATTTCTCGAGTGGGTTCGCTCGACCACGGGCTGGACCATCGAAATCATTTCCGGACTGGAGGAAGCTCGCCTGATTCACCTGGGCATAGTCTCCGCCAGTCGCTTGGGGGCGCACAGCGTCCTGCTGATGGACCTGGGAGGCGGTAGTTGCGAGCTCACGCTTTCACGCGACGGACACATCCGCGATACGGTGAGCTTGCCGCTCGGAGCCGTCCGGCTGACCGGAGAGTTTCTTCAGCACGATCCCCCGCGCAAGAGCGAACTGAAGCGGCTCCAGGGATTTGTGGCGCGGGAGGTTACGCGCATTCAGGATCGGATCAAGTCCGCACGGGTAGGTGGAGTGATTGCCACCTCCGGCACTGCAGCCGCGCTGGTGGGCGTCGCCAGCCACCTGGCGCGCCCCAGGAAGCGCCGGCCAGCGACTTATGCCACCCGCGAGACGATCCGCCGCATTGCTAAACAGATGACGCGCCTGACGTTGGAGCAGCGGCGGAAGGTTCCCGGGATCGGTCCGCGACGCGCTGAAATCATTTGTGCCGGCGCGTTTGTGTATGCGGAGTTGCTGGAACGATGCCATCTCCCCGGTTTTCGCTATTCGGCGCTGGGGCTGCGCGACGGCATCCTCGCCCAGATGGCGGCGGAATACGATCGCAGCACCAGATCAGGCCGAGCGATTGAATCGGAACGGTGGGAATCGATCAAACGCGCCGTGGAACATTACCGGGTCGACCTGCATCATGCCTTGCATGTCCGCGACTCGGCTTTACATCTCTTTTCCTCGTTGAAGTCGGTACACCAGCTTCCGGCAGAGTTTTGCGAATGGCTCGCGGCAGCGGCTATGCTGTACGAGGTCGGCGACTATGTAAACCGCAACGGGCACCACCGTCACACTTACTACATCATCGCCAACTCGGAAATCCTGGGATACACGCCACAACAGCGGCGGATCATTGGCTCGATCGCGCGCTACCTGGGAAAGTCGCGCCCCACGCCCGGAGATGGCCCGATGAGTACCTTGAGTCCCGAGGAGCAGGAAAATGTGGAAAAAGCCGCGATCCTGCTCCGCATCGCGCGAGCTTTGAATATGGGGAGAAGCCAGTCGGTGGGGAAAGTTACAGTTTCAGCGCGCAGCGGCAGGGTCTCCATGAAACTGACGCCACGGGGAAAGGCCAGCGTGGATCTGGAGGTATGGTCGATTGAGAAGGATCAATCTTATTTTCGTGAAGTCTTCGGGCGCGAGCTTTCTGTAGCCGCGGCGTGAAGGGTACGCAGAATGCGGGGCGTGATGCACCAGCTCAGCGAGCCGGAATTGCGCCGCATTTCGACTTTAGCCACAGCGCCTTTCTTAAGATCAACTACGGCTTCGCACCCACTGTCGCTGATCACGCGTCCCAGAAACTCGCGCAGGTTTGGATTATGCCCCACCAGCAGCATCGAGTCCTGACGCGCATACTTCTCCAGCATCTTCTGAAATTCCGAGAAGCCGGCTTGCGGACGGAGCGCGTTCTCCATCACCAGTTTGCCTTCGTGTCCCATTTCATTGCCCACCAAAGCCGCGGTTTGCGTGGACCGCTTTAACGGGCTGGAGACGATGATTTCCACCTGCACGCCTAAAGCAGCCAGGGCGCGGCCAATGTATCCGCACTGCTCGATGCCGTCTTTATCGAGGCCGCGCTTTTCGTCCTTCTTCGCGCTGCTCAACTGTGTCCCGGCACTGGCGTGACGCAAAAAATAGAGAAACATTTCGGAGTGACTATTCCTTTCCGATCAGAACTCGAGAGGAGCGACGCGGGACGGAAGATGGAATATCCTCGGGCGTCCTGGTGCCTTCCGCAAGTCCAATGAGAAAATCCTGGGAGCTGAAAGCGGCAGAGCCTCGAGGCAGTCTCTTGCCGCGTCCGCGCGCCGATTGCCAGGGACGCAGGTAGCGGCCGTCCTTTTGGAGAAATCTGGATTTCACGTTATCGGCAAGGTATGCCGCTAGAATCTCATGCAGCACACGGTCGCGCAGTAGCGGGCTCTTCAGCGGGAACAGGACTTCCGCGCGCTCGTGCAGATTGCGATTCATCCAATCGGCGCTGCCCACGTAGACTTCAGAGTCGCCGCCGTTCTCGAAGTAGAAAATGCGGCTGTGCTCCAGGAAGCGGCCCACGATGCTGCGTACGCGGATGCGGTCGCTGAGGCCACGAATCCCCGGCCGCAGCGCGCACATGCCGCGCACGATCAACTCAATGTCGACACCGGCCTGTGACGCGCGATACAGAGCCTGCACAATATTCACGTCGAGAAGAGCGTTCATCTTGGCGATAATGCGCGCCGGACGCCCCAGGCGGGCATGCTCGGCCTCCCGCTCTATCAGCCGCATGCACTTGTCGGCCAAATCCAGAGGCGCTACCAGCAGTGGCCCGTAGTTAGGGTGCTCGGCATAGGCAGTCAGAAAATTGAAAACCTCATGAACCGCACTGGTGATCTCCGGGTCGGCGGTGAGCAGGCTGAGATCGGTATAGATACGCGCGGTGGTCGCGTTGTAGTTTCCCGTGCCCAGGTGCGCGTACTGGCGAGTTACGCCGTCGGGATCGCGCCGCACCAGCAGACAAAGCTTGCAGTGTGTCTTCAGACCAACCAGCCCGTGGAAGACCTGCACGCCGGCATCTTCCAGATCGCGCGCCCAGCGGATGTTCGAGGCTTCATCGAAGCGCGCTTTCAGTTCCACCACGGCGGTAACTTCCTTGTGTGCCGCGGCCGCCATCAGAGATGGAACAATCAGCGAATGCTCGCTGGTCCGATAAAGGGTCTGCTTGATGGAGAGTACGCGCTCATCTTCGGTGGCCGACTGAATGAAGGACATGACGGCATCGTAAGAATCGTAGGGATGGTGCAGCAGAACGTCGTGGCGGCGCAACTCCTCGAATAGATCGTGGGACTTCGCGGTCAGCCGCAACTCACGCGGCACGTAGCTGTGAAACTTCAAGTCCGGCCGCGCCGCTGCGTCGTAAATATTGAACAGCCGTGAAAGGTTCACTGGACCGTTGACCGAAAAAATCTGCCAGGGATCAAGTTCGAACACCGTGCCCAGGCGCTCGATGATCTCGGGGTCGGCCTCGGACTCGATCTCCAAGCGCACCGCGTCTCCCTTGCGACGGTTGTGCAATTCGGCGCGGACCGATTCCAGCAGATTACGAGATTCTTCTTCCTGCAGGTAGAGGTTGCTGTTGCGCGTGACGCGGAACGCGGCGGAAGAAACGATGTCGTAGCCCTGATACATTCGTGCGGCATGGTGGACAACCAAGTCGGCAAGAAAGATGAAGTCGATGGTCGCCTCCGACGGCAGGCGGACCAGTCGCGGGAGAGCGCGTGGAACGGTTACGACTCCGGTGTAGGTGAGCGAGGAGCGGCGTCGGCGACGCAGCAACAGCGCTACACACAGCGCCTTGTTGATCACGCGAGGAAAGGGATGCGCCGGGTCCACCGTTACCGGGGTGAGCAGCGGGTCGAGTTCCCGTTCGCAGTAGTCGTCCGCGAACGCCAGCCCCGCTTCATCGAGGTCGTCGATCCCGAGGACGCGAATTCCCTGCTCCGCCAGTTCCGGCCGCAGGCGTTCGTTCCAGCATGAATATTGTTCTTCAACGAACTCGTGCGTTGCGTCTTTGATCAGCTCCCGCTCCTCCACCATGGTGAGCCCGTCGGCAGTGGTGGAGTTGTGGCCGTCTTCGAGTTGTTGCAACAGGCCGCCGACCCGGACCTCAAAGAATTCGTCCAGATTGCTGGCGGTAATGGCCAAAAATTTCACGCGCTCGAGCAACGGATTGCGAAGGTCCCCGGCTTCTTCGAGCACGCGCCAATTAAATTTCAGCCACGATGCTTCGCGGTTCAGAAGGGTGGCGCGATTGTTCAGAGTTTGTCGAACCATATCGTACGGATCTTCGTGGTAGACGGGGGTGTTTGCTACGCAGTATGAAGCCTGATCACGCGTTGTCTGCCCGACTCGAAATAGTATACCAAGTTGGCTGGGACAACTGGGCGTCCCTTCAGGCTCAAACTCTTCCAGTAAATGACGAATCGCTCCAGTGCGAGTTCAGCACTGGAGCGATCAAGGCCATACCGGTTTTGCGCGCGCTACGGCAAATAGTAACGGAACGACGTATAGAATATGTTGTCGACTGCGTGTGGCGAGACCGAGCTGACGGGCGTCGTCGAACTGTTGACGCCCGCGTACGCGTTTCGGCTTACGTAGGAATACTGCGGGCCAAACTGGAATCGACCCTTGGGGCCGTTGTAGGGTTTGATCCAGAATCCGAACGTCCCCTCGATGACGCTTTGGGTTTGGCCACTGCAGGTGCCGACCCCGCCAAAATTGTAGCCGCTCGGGCTCGACGCCGAAGGCAAGGTTTCGGTGTAGCATCCGCCGTCAGCGTAGGCTGTCGATCCTGGGATCACTCCGGTCGATCCGTACCCCACCGTCTTGCCAGTACCAAGGGTGTCGACTTGATAGTGGTGTCCCACATAGTCCTCGCCGCCGTAGAAGTACACATCCAACTTCGGATAGTGAAATTCAAGCGTGGCCAGACCCTGATAAGTACGCAGCGGAACCAGCCTGCCATAGGGATCGACGGTGGCGTCCGGCAAACCCGACGCGGCGTACCGGCCTAGACCGTTTCCGTAGAGGGCGTGCAGGCCGAAATCCACATGCTTATTCATGACGGAGAAACGAGCGTTCCCTCCCACTCCACCGCCGTTCTTGGAGTAGTTATAGGCTCCCACCACGGAATTTTCGATGGCGCCGCCGGCACCGGTATCGCACAACGTCGGGGCTTGCGTTCCTATCGCGCAAGGATAAACGCGGTCGCGGAACCGGCTGAAAACACCGAACACTTCATAGTGGCCGAAACCGGGTTCAGCGGCCGCCTTGACGATGATGTCCGGCATTGCGTTGAAGGCATAGTTGGACGCGTTGGTACAGACGGTGACAGGGGCGCCGGCGGAGTTGAGAGTGGTAGTGCAAGCAGTGATAGCGGGATCGTACAGTCCGGCGCCCACACCGTTGCTGCCTAAGGCGAAGTTCGCGTTAGCGTTGCTTGCCGTGAAGGTAGTTTGAGGATCCTCCAACGAGGCGGCCAGCCAAAGGTGATTGTTGAAGTTCTTGATCGCGCGGAAGCCCCACTGCCGAGCAAAACTGAAGCCGACATTATAGTTCGGGTCAATGGTCATAGGCCTGGCTGTGCTCAGGTTGTCGATTCCCTTCCTGTTCTCAGTCAACAGGGTCCACATTTGACCGCCCGTGAAGGTCCAGCCGTTGTTGAGGGCAGCCGCGGCCCAAGCCTGCCTTTGACGCAGGGTGTAGCTGTTGGTCTGGTTGTTGTTTGAAGTACTGCCAGACGAGAGAAAGTCAGCCTCGTAATAGCCGCTCAGCTTGACGTCACTGATCTTGCCCTCAGCCAGCATGGTGATTTGCGACTGGCGGCCGGAACCATAGAATTCGGAAACCGCGTTCGCACCGCTTCCGGGCATAAAAATACTGTTAAAGGCAGTAGCATCTCCGCCCGTTGCGCGATTGCGATACACCGATTCACCCGCCAGGAAGCCGCCGGGAGTGATGGTGATTCCCTTGTAGCGGATGGCGACCGGGTTCTCCAGTTCGGCCTTTATGCTCTTCTGCGTCTCCTGCAGAGTCAGCGCGGAGTTCGTCGCGGTGGTCTTCAAGTCGGTGACGTCACTCTTGAGCGCCATGACCGCTTGCTGTTGCGCTGCGGTTTGAGCCACCGCAGTGTCCGCGTTAGTCTGCGCCTGCGTGGCCGCAGCCTGGCTCTGGTCGAGCCGCTGCTCCAGTTGCTGAATCTTTTGATCGCGGCTCTGAACCAGGTCGGTCAGCTGCTTGATCGCCTGCTGCTGGGTATCGATCGCCTGTTTCATCTCCCCGAGCTGATCGGAAACAGTCGGTCCAGCTTTCTTGGCAACCATTTTCTTAGGGGTGCTCTTCGCCTTTGCAGGGGCTGCCTCTTGCTGGGCCTGCGCCGCGACCACGCTCCCCGCGAGCGCCATCGACAGCATCACAGCCATCATTCGTTTCATCGTTACTCTCCTTTTGGGAAATTAAGCTGCAGACTTCAGACAAAGTAATGACCAAGGGCATTTTCCGCTCGCAGTCATTTTGGTGAACACTCAGCCTAGGCTGGCGTTTGTTAATAACCGGTTACAGTTCGTTGAATATTCGGTGAATCGACGGACCTGCCCCCTGTATTTAGTGCAGGCAAGAGAAGCGAGATGAGCCTGATGCGGCCGCCTTGTTGCCATCGACCCGAGGTTGAAACAACGGCGAGTCGCGCTGCTTGCCACGGCTCCTTCAGTCACAGTGAACGAAGTTCATCGGTTGATTGATTCCGTTCGGAGCCTGAGAATCTTCTGTTCTTCGAACTGCAATTTGATGCACACCCTCCCCTGCTATCAGCTGAAACCGATTCCGGTAAGTCGCTAAAAGCACGCGGATTAGCGGATTTGCGATACCTGGCGGGGATGGAGCAGCAAGTGCTATCTCTGCAATGTAGATAATGTCCATTACTACGATCGACATTATGGAATACTTGCCAACGATGAAACTTTCTCAAAAGGGACTCTACGTTCCGCCGGGGCCATGACGATGGTCAGCTGCACCGCCATCGTGGTGGCGGCCGCCCGCAACACCTGTTTTTTCTATTGCTCCCCCTCGAAGTACGGTTCGACCAAAACTCAAAAAGGAGAGGATTGCGTTTTATGAAAGCAACCAAACACCTGTTTCTCACGGTCCTGACGCTGGCCGCACTTTCAGCCGGCGCTTGGGCACAAGCCTCGGACTCAGCTGCACCGGCTTCAAAGAAGAAGCACAAGCCTGTGGCCGCGGAGCCGGCGCCACCGGCGGTAACGGCCGCCGACGTTCAGTCGCTGAAAGACGCGCTGGCCGCCCAGCAGCAGCAAATCCAGCAACTGACCCAGCAACTTCAGCAGAATCAGCAGAACTGGCAGCAGGCGCAGGCAGTCGCGGCCGACGCCGCCAGCAAAGCCGCCGCCGCCCAAGCCCAAGCCAGCCAACAGCAGCAGACCGTTATGGCGCTCACGAGTGATGTCACTGACCTCAAGACAACCACCAACAACACAGCAATGGCGTTGCAAGAGACGACGAAAGAGGTCAAGAACGTAGCCCCGCAGTGGGAAACCCCCATGTCGATCCATCTCAAGGGCATTACCATCACGCCGAGCGGATTTGTGGCCGCCGAATTTGTGCGGCGTTCGCGAGAACTGGGAGCTGATCTTCCGACTCCCTTCAATTCCTTGACCATGCCCGGCGCTTCGCAGAGCGAGCTGCCCGAATTCTTCGGCTCCGCCCGTCAGTCACGGCCCGCGGTCTTTGTCGGGGGTCGCTTGAACAATGTGGAGCTTTCCGCCTACGTATCCACCGACTTTCTCTCCGCGGGCGTCACCTCTACCGCCACCCAGACCAACAGCTACACTCTCCGCCTCCGCCAGGCTTGGGGCCAAGCCAAGTTCAACAACGGCTGGAAACTTCTCGGCGGCCAGATGTGGAGTCTGGTGACCGAGAACAAGGCGGGAATCGCCCCCAGCGATGACTTGGGTAAAGTCAACGATGCCCGGCCTTCGACGATCGACCCCGGGTACAACGTCGGGTTCAGTTTCGCGCGGCAGTATGGCCTTCGCGTAACGAAAGACTTCGGCGATAAGGTGTCGATCGCTTTCGCCATTGAAAACGCGCAAGGCACGCTCACCACGCACGGCAACGCGAACAACTTCCTGCTGGGCGAAGGGGGCGCCAGCAATAGCTACAACACGACCTCCAACTACACGGCCAATCCCGCGCCCGATCTCATCGCTAAGATCGCCTTTGATCCCGGTTTCGGGCACTACGAAGTCTTCGGCCTGGTTGATCGATTCACCGACCGCGTCTACCCGTGCGTGTTGAACTACGCGACGCCGGCCTGTGGCAGCCTGACTGCCGCTCCGACCGCCGCAATCAATGCTTATAACGCCTCGAAGGAAGGTGGGGGCTTTGGCGCCAACGCGCGCTGGACCTTCGCCAACAAGCACGTGGTTTTTGGCTTGCATGGCTTCGGAGGCAGTGGCATCGGCCGTTATGGGGCAGCCCAGCTCTCCGACATGTCAATTAACGCCGACGGAACGATTCATCTGGTCAAGGACCTCCAGGGTTTGACCACGCTGGAGTATCACGGCAAGAAGGTCGACATTTACTCCTACGTTGGAGCGGAGTACGCGGGCCGGACCGATGGATCCTATGTCTCGCCGAGCACTGGCAAAACGGTGTACGTTGGCTACGGCTCACCCTCATTCAACAATCACGGTTGCTACACCGAATTGCCTCCTGCCGTGAACACCGGCTTCACTCCCACTTCACCAGCCAATTGCACGGGCGACACGCGGGCAGTGATCGAGGGTACGGCCGGCTTCTGGTACACCTTCTACAACGGGCCCAAGGGCAGGTTCCGGTTCGGCTCGCAGTACTCTTATGTGACGCGTCAGACCTGGTCCGGCGTCACATCCCTACCGACCATCACACCAGTCACCTATGGATCGCCGGAAGGCCTCGACGGGATGGTCTTCACCTCGTTCCGCTACTACTTGCCATAAAACCGGAAATGGTCCCGCGTCAGTGGTTTGACGCGGGACCACCTGGCTTAACGAACAGGTTAGCGACGCCTCACAGCTACTCAATTTTCTGAGGGGAACCTTCCCTTCAGGACGCCGCCGGCCCGGTTTTGGCTTACTCTCCTTTTCCGGGCCGGCGACGCTACTTTTGAAAACAACCTGAGCCGGCCTCCACGCGTCAAACACAAATTGCTACCAGTGACTTGCGTGATCTGGCTGTCCTTGGGTGCTCATGTATAATTTGCTGGCATTCGATCCACGCAATGGATTTGAGATGAGTATGCCAGGACATTCTCGGGCACGAGTAGGCTTCGCATCGGCATGCCGGGATGCAGTCGTTCTTCTGGCCATCTGCGCTCTCACGGTAAGCCTTGCTACTCGTTACACAGTACTAGGTCCGGAAGTCCAGCCAGAAGTCCGGAAGACCACGACAGTGAAATCGCAGTCCATGGATGGCCAGCGGCAGCACCTGCTTGGCGACGGACTCCAGTGGATGGCTCCCGCTTCCAGTTTCACGCTCTTTCAACCGCCGCGCCCTTCCGTTCTTACTGTCTTGGCGGTGGTCCCATCCATCAATCTGAACTTCGAGACTTGGCTTTACAACCGCCCACCTCCTTCCTCCTAGTTTTGCCAACCCCTGCTTCGTACAATCAGCCCCAGACCGCCGGCGTGGCTTGATCGGGTCCGGGCTCAGTGCGAGAATCCTCAGCGTCAAAGTTCGGGCGCAGGTGGGGGCAAGCGGCGCGTTGTTCGGGCGTGGGCCTGCCGGCCCGAATTCTTGTAAGGCCGACCACTAACTTGCTAGCGCTGAAGTTCGAAATGGGTGACTGTGGGCATGCGTAAAGCATCATCTTCAATTCTCGATGGAAGAGTGGCGGCCATTGCTCTGATCGCGGTCTGTCTGAGTGCTGCGGAAGGCTGCGGTCATTCCGGTGGCTCCTCTCCATCTGTGTCCGCCGATCCACCTATGCCTGCCGCAGTCGTACAAGTTCGGCGCACGCCGCTTTCCAACACACTCTCCATCGCGGGGGAGTTCACGCCCTATCAGGAAGTGGAGCTCCATGCCAAGGTCGCGGGATACATCCGGAACATCAACGTAGACATAGGCGACCACGTCCACAAAAATCAGGTACTCGCAGTTCTTGAGGTCCCCGAGTTAGTGGCGCAGTTACAAGCTGCCGCAGCGGGTGTGCGCCATAGTCAAGAGGAAATTACCCACGCTCAGAATGAAGTAAGCCGCGCGGAAGCGGAATACGCTGCGCTGCATTCAGCCGCGGTGCGATTGAAGCAGGCGTCAGAGACGCGTCCCGGCCTTATTGCGGAGCAAGAACTTGACGACGCCACTGCCAAGGATCGGTCGGCGGAGGCACAGGTGGAAGGCGCCAAGTCGGCGTTGGCAGCCTCCCGGCAGCAATTGGAGGTCTCGCAGGCTGACCAGCAGCATTATGCTGCGCTCTCTGAATACTCGCGAATTATCGCCCCGTTTGATGGCGTCGTGACTTGGCGGTACGCCGACACCGGATCCCTCATTCAGGCTGGCACTTCCAACGTGAGTTCGGCGCCAGTCGTGAAACTTTCGCAAGTGAATGTATTGCGTTTGCGGATTCCTGTGCCTGAGTCTCTGGCCGCCAGCGTGCATGATGGCGAGCCGGCTGATATCCGCGTGAAGGCAACGGACGAGCACTTCTCGGGCAAGGTCACGCGCTCGACCAACTCGCTTGACCGGTCGACCCGTACCATGCAGGTCGAAGTGGACGTGCCCAATCAGGACAATAAGCTGACCCCCGGAATGTATGCGGAGGTGGCATTGCGGGTGCAAAACGATCCGAACGCCCTGAGCCTTCCCTTGCAGGCGATTAATCGAGGAGAAGGCAAGACCACGGTGCTCCTGGTGAATTCGCAAAACCACGTGGAAGAGCGCGAGATTCGCACGGGAATCGAAGGCTCCGATCGGATTCAAGTCCTATCGGGGCTAAACGAGGGCGACCGCGTTATCGTGGGCAACCTTGGGGCGTACCGGCAAGGACAGCATGTCGATCCCAAGATGAGCACGATGGCGGACCAGAAGTACACCGCGGAACAGGGAGCGCATTAGACATGCCCGGTTTCGCCATAAGATATCCGTTCTTCATTATCATGCTGTGCCTGATCATCGCAGTCGTCGGCGTGACGACCGTGGCGCGCATGCCGGTGGATCTGTTTCCGAATATCAACATCCCCGTGGTGGTGGTGGCGACATTTTACTCCGGGATGCCGCCGGAGCAGATCGAAGCGAACATCACGAACCCGTTCGAGCGTTTTTTCACCTTGGGAAGCGGCATCGACCATATCGAGTCGCGTTCGTTGACTGGTGTCAGTCTGATCAAGGTCTACTTCCAGCCGGGGACCAACCCGGATGCAGCCGTCAGTGGCATCTCAAATCTGGCGATGGCGCAATTGCGGCGATTGCCACCGGGCACGCTGCCACCGGTAGTGCTTAAGTTCGACGCTTCCAGTTTGCCGGTCTGTTTAATTACGTTGCAGGGCCAGGGGTTGAATGAGACGGAACTGCACGATCTAGGGCAGTTTAATGTTCGCAACCAGATTGCCAACGTGCCCGGAGCCTCGGTGCCACAGCCCTTCGGCGGAAAGTACCGGCAGATTCAAGTCTACGTCGACCCGCTCAAGCTGCAGGCCCATCAGTTGAGCCTGATGGATGTGGTGCGCACGGTGAACGAGGCGAACGCGATCCTGCCAGCCGGGGACGTCCGAATTGGCCCCAAGGATTACAACATCTACACCAACAGCCAGTTGCCGACGACCGCGGAGATTAACCGGTTGCCGCTGAAGTCGGAGGGCAATGCGGAATTAATGGTGGCCGATGTCGGCCACGCCGAAGACGCTGCCGCCATCCAGACCAACATCGTGCGCGTGGATGGCCAAAAGTCGGTGTATCTGCCCATTCTGAAGCAGGGGGGAAACAGCAACACTATCGCCATCGTTGACGGGATTAAGAAGGCGGTGGGCGATCTGCTCGATATACCCAAATCGCTTGTAACCAAAGTGGTGTTCGATCAGTCCATCTATGTAAAGACGGCAATTTGGAATGTCTTGCAAGAGGGCGGCATCGGTTTAATGCTGACCGCGGCCATGATTCTCCTCTTCCTGGGCAGCATTCGCGGCACTTTCTCCGTCATGCTTTCGATTCCCTTGTCCTGCTTGGCGGCATTTTTGGCCCTGAATGCCACCGGCGGAACCATCAACACCATGGTGCTGGGCGGCATCGCACTGGTGCTCTCCCGCCTCATCGATAACTCAGTCGTCGTGCTGGAGAATATCTTTCGCCACCTGGAGATGGGAGAGGCGCCTGCTATCGCAGCTGAAAAGGGAGGTAACGAAGTTGCCTTGGCGGTTCTGGCGGCCACGCTCACCACCGCCATCGTTTTCTTTCCCGTGGTCTTTCTTTACGGGGTCAGCCGTTTTTTATTTACCGCGCTGGCTCTGGGGATTGTGCTCTCCCTTGGCGCATCGTATTTCGTGGCGATGAGCGTGGTCCCGCTTTTTTGCGCTCAATTTATTCACAGTGCGCATGAAATCGGGGCGGAAACCACGGGCTTACTGCAACGCATTCTGGGGCCATTTAACCGGGGCTATGACTCAATTCTGAAAATGTATGACCGCGCCATTGAGGCCAGCCTGGCACGGCCAAAGTTAACCGTCGCCTCCATTATGGGAGCCTTCTGTCTGAGCTTGGCGCTTTCGCCTCTGCTGGGAGTGTCGTTTTTTCCGCGTACCGACCCGGGGCAATTTGTCATCAATATCAAAGCCCCGACCGGATCTCGCCTTCAGCTAACCGATGCCTACATCAAGCGGGTTGAGGAGGACATACGCCAGGTTGTTCTACCCACCGATCTCGACATGATCGTTTCCAATATCGGCATCACGCCCGATTTCTCGGCGATTTACACGAGTAATTCGGGAGAACATACGGCCTTCGTCCAGGTCAGCCTCAAGAAAGAGCACGCGGTCGGCAGCTATGAATACATGCGCCGCGTGCGCTCGAAGCTCGCCCAGGATCTCCCTGAGCTCTCCGCTTACTTTCAGTCTGGCGGACTCGTGGATTCAGTCGTCAATCTCGGTTTGCCTGCTCCCATCGACATCCAGGTGAGCGGCAACGACCAGAAACAGGCCTATGCCACGGCGACGGAGATGGCGCGGAAGATTCGTGGCCTCCACGGAGTGAGTGACGTGCTGATTCCGCAGGACTTGGATTACCCAGGCATCCAGCTCGATATTAATCGCGAGATGGCTGCGCGCCTTGGACTATCCGCTCAGGAAGTTACCGACAATGTGATCACGGCGCTGTCCTCGAACGGCATGATCGCCCCCAGCTACTGGGTTGATCCCAACAACGGGAATAACTATATGCTCACGGTGCAGTACCCGGAAACCCAGGTTCAATCGCTTCTCGACCTGAAGCAGGTGCCACTACATGCGGAAGGCAACGCGAGCCCAACCGAGCTGGAGGCTGTGTCGGACTTGACGATGATCAATACACCGACGGAGGTGGACCATTACCAGCTCCGTCGCGTCATCGATGTCTATGTTGCGCCCGCCAGTGAGGATCTCGGAAGTCTTTCCACGAAGGTCGATAAAGTGATCGCCGGCACAAAACTGCCTGAAAACGTGCGCGTCACCATGCGCGGTTCTGTGGAGGGCATGCGGCAATCATTCCGGAGCTTCGCCATTGGTCTGGGATTGAGCATCATTCTGGTTTATTTGATTCTCATGGCGCAGTTCGCCTCGGTGAAAGATCCGTTCCTCATCTTACTCGCCGTGCCTCCCGGGTTTACCGGCGTGATTCTGTTCCTGCTGCTTACCCGCACCACCGTCAACGTCATGTCTCTGATGGGCGTCATGATGATGGTCGGCATTGTGGTGTCGGATTCGATCCTGATCGTGGAGTTTACACGCGAACTCCGACGGCAGGGGCAGCCGTTGCTGGAGGCACTGAAGAATGCCTGCCATGTTCGTCTCCGTCCCATCATGATGACTACGTTCGCGACCCTGCTCGGACTCATTCCTCTCGCGCTCGCCCTGGAGGCCGGCAGCGAGCAATATGCGCCGCTGGCGCGCGCCATCATCGGTGGACTAAGCCTTTCTTTTCTGGTGACGCTGTTTCTCGTTCCGGCGGCGTACCTGCTCCTGCATCGTGATGAAGAACGCAACTCAAAGGAGACGGCATGACGAGGAAAGCTAGCTTCGAACATTGCCTTCAACTCCCGGTGATGGGAGCGCGCTAAGGATGTCTACCTTTGCGATCAAGTACCCGTTCTTCATCATCACGATCTGTCTGATTATCGCCGTCGTGGGGGTGACCACGGTTGCACGTATGCCGGTGGACCTGTTTCCCGACATCAACATCCCAGTTGTAGTAGTCGCTACGTTCTATTCCGGCATGCCTCCGGAACAGGTTGAAGCCAACATCACCAACCCATTCGAACGTTTTTTCACCCTGGGCAGCGACATCGATCATATCGAGTCGCGCTCGCTCACCGGGGTCAGCCTGATCAAAATCTATTTCCAGCCCGGAACTGACCCGGATGCAGCCGTCAGTGGCATCTCGAACCTGGCGATGGCGCAATTGCGGCGATTGCCTCCGGGCACCCTGCCACCAGTCGTACTGAAGTTTGACGCTTCCAGTCTGCCCGTGTGTTTAATCACATTGAAAGGCCAGGGACTGAATGAGACTCAGTTGCACGATCTGGGACAGTTCAACGTTCGCAACCAGATTGCCAACGTGCCAGGAGCATCGGTGCCACAACCCTTCGGCGGCAAGTACCGGCAGATCCAGGTCTATGTTGACCCAGTGAAGTTGCAGGCTCACCAGTTGAGCTTGATGGATGTGGTGCGCACCGTGAACCTGTCGAACACGATTCTGCCGGCGGGGTTTGTGCGGATCGGACCCAAGGATTACAACATCTACACGAACAGCCAGTTGCCCACAACAGCGGAAATCAACCGCGTGCCGCTGAAGTCGAAAGGCAATGCGCAGTTGATGGTGGCCGATATCGGACACGCCGAGGACGCTGCTGCCATCCAAACGAATATTGTTCGCGTGGATGGGCAAAGATCGGTCTATCTCCCCATCCTCAAGCAGGGCGGGGACAGCAATACCATCGCCATCGTCAAGGGAATCAAGACCGCGGTGGGCGATCTGCTGGATGTACCAAAGTCTCTCGTGACCAAGGTGGTGTTTGACCAGTCTCTCTATGTGAAGACGGCGATCTCGAACCTGGGCAGCGAAGGCGGTATTGGTCTGGTGCTGACCGCACTTATGATCCTGATTTTTCTCGGCAACTTCCGCGCGACGCTGGCAGTGATGCTCTCGATTCCACTCTCCGCGCTGGCTGCATTCCTCGCGATAAATGCCAGCGGCGGGTCGATCAACACCATGGTCCTCGGAGGACTCGCACTGGCATTCTCGCGTCTGATCGATAATTCGGTGGTGGTGCTGGAAAACATTTTCCGTCATTTGGAATCAGGGGAAACGCCCGAGATTGCAGCCGAGAAGGGTGGCCGCGAGGTGGCAATGCCCGTGCTTGCCGCCACCTTCACCACGGCGATTGTCTTTTTCCCGGTCGTCTTTCTGTATGGGGTAAGCAGATTTCTGTTCACCGCGCTTGCCGCTGCGGTTGTCTTTTCCTTATTTGCTTCCTACGCGGTAGCCATGACGGTGGTGCCTCTGTTTTGCGCGCACTTGATCAAGTCGCCGCACGGCGAGGTGGCGCACCACAAGGGGAATAGCGCGTTCGCACGTTTTGTCCGGTGGTTTAATCGCCGCTACGACCGCATGCTTATGCACTACGACATCGCCGTGAGGCGCAGTCTCCTGCGGCCATTAGCAACGTTTATCGGAATCCTCGGCATTTGCCTGTTTAGCTTCGCGCTCTATCCGCTCCTGGGCCTGGGCTTCTTCCCGCGGACTGACCCCGGCCAGTTCGTAATCAATATCAAGGCTCCTACGGGCACGCGCCTCGAATTGACCAATCAGTACATCAAAGATGTTGAAGAGGACATTCGTCAGGTCGTCTCGCCGCGAGATCTGGACATGATTGTTTCGAACATCGGAATCACGCCGGATTTCTCGGCGATCTATACCAGTAATTCCGGACAGCACACGGCCTTCGTGCAGGTCAGCCTTAAAAAGGGGCACGCGGTTGGCAGTTATGAATACATGCGCCGGGTGCGCGCAAAACTGGCGAATGATCTGCCGGAGCTTTCGACTTACTTTCAGTCGGGAGGATTGGTGGATTCGGTTGTCAATCTCGGGTTGCCTGCTCCCATCGACATCCAGGTCAGCGGCAACGACCAGAAGCAGGCCTATGCAATGGCAACCGAGATCGCGCGGAAGGTTCGTGCGATTCACGGAGTCAGCGACGTACTTATTCCGCAGGACTTGGACTATCCCGGCATCCGGCTCAAGGTGAACCGCGAAATGGCTTCGCGCCTGGGGTTGTCGTCGCATGAGGTTATCGACAATGTGATTACGGCGCTGTCTTCCGACGGCATGATTGCTCCCAGCTACTGGGTTGATCCCAACAATGGGAATAACTATATGCTCACGGTGCAGTACCCGGAATCGCAGGTCAATTCCATTACCGACCTCAAGCAAATACGTCTGCATGCCAAAGGCAACATGAACTCCACCGACCTCGAAGCCGTGTCGGATTTGGAAATGATCAACACGCCCACCGAGGTGGACCACTATCAGATTCGCCGCGTCATCGATGTATATGTTGCGCCGACCGGTGAAGATCTTGGAGGTCTGGCCAGCAAGGTAGACAAAGTGATCGCCAACACCAAACTGCCCGAGAACGTGCGCGTCACGATGCGTGGTTCCGTGGAGGGCATGCGGCAGTCGTTCAAGAGCTTTGGCATTGGTCTCATCTTGTCGGTCATTCTGGTTTATCTGATCCTGATGGCGCAGTTCTCCTCGTTCATCGATCCGGTAATTATCCTGCTGGCGATTCCACCGGGCATCACGGGCGTCATTCTGTTTCTGCTGGCAACGCATACCACCGTCAATGTCATGTCGTTGATGGGAGTCATCATGATGACGGGGATCGTGGTCTCGAACAGCATCCTCATCGTCGAGTTCACGAACTCTCTGAGAAGAGAAGGCATGCCGATCGAGGAAGCGGTAGCGACTGCCTGCCGTGTGCGCTTGCGACCAGTCTTAATGACCTCTTTGGCGACGATTCTCGGCATGATTCCGATGGCCCTTGCGCTGGAGGCGGGCAGCGAACAGTATGCTCCCCTGGCGCGGGCCATTATTGGAGGGCTCACGATGTCGGTCATCGTGACCGTTTTCATCGTGCCCGCCGCATATCTGTTGATCCATCGGCGAGAAGAAGAGCCGGCGCCAGCCGCGCAACGATAGCGAGGTCATAAGTAAAACCATGAAAATGAAAACACTTTGCATTGCGTGCATTGCGCTTGTGCCCTATGCGGGAAATACGCAAAACTCGCAGATCGCCCCCCCGCTAATAGTGCAGAGTTTGCCTTCTGCCCCGGCACCGCAGCCAATTCCAAATCAATCCGCGCCCATGGCTGCAAATGGGCACCCATCCTCCGATTCCCCGGCTAACGCCGGGATACCGCTGTCTCTGTCATTGAAGCAAGCGGAGGCGCTGGCGCTGAAGAACAACCCGCAAATCTCGGTGGCTCGGCTGACGGCACTGGCTTCCCACCAAGTCACACGGGAAGTGCGTTCAAGTTTGTGGCCGACCGCCACCGGCGACCTGACCGGCGTAGATTCCAAAGACAACAGCCGCATCACCGCTGGTGGACTCAACAATCCCATCATCTATGAGCGCGCCGCCGCGGGTGTCTGGGTGAGTCAGTTGATCACGGACTTCGGACGCACCACGAATTTGGTCTCAAGTGCCAACCTCGCGGCGAAGGCCGAGGATCAAAACGCCGCGGCTACGAAAGAGCAGATCCTTCTGGCTGTGGATCAAGCTTTCTACGGCGCGTTGCAAGCGCAAGCAGTGCTGACCGTGGCTCAGCAAACCGTAAGTGCACGGCAGAACGTCACTGATCAGGTAGAAGCATTGTTTAAGAGCAAGCTGAGGTCCGAACTTGATTTCAGTTTTGCGAACGTCAACCTCGCTCAAGCCAAGCTGCTGGTCCTGGACGCCGAGAATAACGAGAACGGAGCGCTCGCCACACTGGCTATGATTCTGGGCTATTCAGGCACGCAGACCTTTCAGTTAGTCGAGGACGCGACCGCCATTACTGCACCTTCCAGCAATGTGGATGATCTTATTTCTCAGGCGCTGGCGGCGCGCCCGGAAATATTATCGCTGGGATTCCTGGAGCAATCTGCTCAGAAGTTCCACGCCGCCGAACGCGATTTGTTTCTACCAAATATCCGTGCCATGGGTGCCGTGGGCGACACACCTGTGCGCAACCCGGTTCTTTCCAATTGGTATGGCGCGGTAGGTGTGAATGTTGAGATCCCTTTGTTTAACGGTTTTCTCTACTCGGCAAGGTCGCGGGAGTCGAGTCTGAGAGCGCAAGCGGTCCACGACCGTCTGCTGGATCTTCGCAATCGGATCGCACGCGATGTGCGCACCGGCTGGCTCAATGCGAATACAGCTTACGCGCGACTCAGCGTCACTCAGCAATTGTTGGATCAATCGAATCTGGCGCTCGATCTTGCCCAGACACGCTATCGCTTGGGGCTAAGTTCCATCGTTGAGTTGAGTCAAGCACAGCTCCAGCAGACGCAAGCCCAGATCAGCAACGCTCAGGCGGCCTACGATTACCGCCTCGCCCTGGCAGTCCTGCAATATGAGACGACCGGCTTTTAGGGAAAGCCTGTTTTGCAAGGTCGAAAGGTTCTCCGGCGCGGCGTACTCCGTCCGGCAGCGGAATCTCAGAAGAGCATTCGCGTCGTGAGCACCAGCGCATGATTGTAGGTGTGGAATTGTGAGGTTGCGATCTGCATTCCTCCACCGAACATCAGAGCGAGACGGTTGCGAGGATCGCGTTCCAACTTAAACTTGCTGAGCATCAGCCCGGGCGTGACAAAATTCTGCTTGCGGCCGTCGTTGGGGCCGCCATGGTAGAAGGTCGCGTTGTTCTCGATCTCCGGCCAAAAATACTTGCCGATGTGATACTGCGCCACCGCGTTCCACACCACGACGCGGCCGAGCTTCGTTGTGTCATCCGCGGGCAGGATTGCGCCCAGCGTCGATTGCACGTCGAACCTGCCGAAGCCCTTGCCCGCGCAAACGGTGGGCGAAATCGTGGCGGCGAGACTTCCGTTCTTGAAGCTGCCGGTGGGCATGGTGCCGGCCAGGGAAAAACTCACTGAATAATTTCCGCCCTCTTCGTTGGCAGCCGCCAGACGGTACTTCAGCAAAAGGGAAACATCGCCAAAGCCATCCTCGGCCTTAGAGTTGTGCTGGATATAGGGCGGCAGCAGCGCATCGAATTCAAACTTATACCAGGGCACCACATTGAAGCCCTTGGTGTTGTCGTAGTTCCAGGTATCTGTGCCCGCGGGTGCGATCTGGCGGACGAAATCGGTGCGGGCGACCTGCAACAATCCCGACGATGCCGTGACCACAGGGATGACCCATGAAGGCTGTTGTGCCAGGGTGGTGCGCACCCGATCCTCCCAGCTTGCGAAGAACCCCTCGTTTTGCGCAGCACATAGGGAGCTGCCGCCGACCATAACCGTTGCGCACACCACCACCGCTAGTTTCTTGGAAATCACAATTCCTCCCGCTTGAATTTCAAACGAACTTGTTCTTGTTAGAGCTTCTGTTAGGAACTCTTTGTTGATACCCCACGCGAACCGGTGTCAATCTTTTTAGCCGCAATGCGGGGAAGAGTCCATAATCGGAATCAATTACTGAACAAGTTTCGACAGAATGGTGGGAGTATGGCTGCGAGGAAGAATTTCTTGCGAATGGGAAACTAACTCATTGCCGGTACTGCAGCCCTCCGGTCATACCAATGCACGACCGAGAGGGTTGCTGCGACCTTCAATCTGTTCTCATTCTGCCTGAGACAAATCCGCTAGTGGATCTGCTTGATGGCCGCTTTGACTTTCTCCGCCACGCTATCGGGTAGCGGAGCATAGCTGAGCTGGTTCGTCATCTTCTGACCGTCGCTGACCATCCAGTCCAGAAAATCGGTGATGATTTTGCCTTTCTTCGGGTCCTTGGCCTGCTCCGGAATCAAAAGCCAGGTAAAGCTCGAAATCGGGTACGCCGTCTTACCCGGCGCGTTGGTTATGGACACGCGAAAATCTGCGGGCATTTTTGGTGCCGAGGCCGCCGCCTCGGTCACGCCGTCGAGCGACGCCTTAACAAAATTGCCGGCGGCGTTCTTGACCGATCCGTACGTGATTTTGTTCTCCACGGCATAGATCAGTTCGACGTAGCCAATCGATCCCTGCAACTGCCGGATCTGTCCGGCAACGCCTTCGTTTCCTTTTCCGCCTAAACCCACTGGCCATTTCACCGAGGTTCCCTTCCCCACCGCCGCTTCCCACTCCTTGCTGACCTTGGAGAGATAGTCGGTGAAGATGTAGGTGGTGCCGCTGCCGTCCGAACGGTGAACGACAATAATCTGCTCGTTCGGGAAATTCACACCAGGGTTGACCTTGGTGAGTGCCGGATCATTCCAGGTCTGAATCTTTCCAAGAAAAATGCCCGCCAGAGCCTCCGGAGTAAACTTGATCTCACCGCTGATTCCCGGAACGTTGTAGGCAGGCACGTCGGCTCCCAACACCGTGGGGATGTGCACGATTTTAGTTTTAGCCTCCTTGAGCTGTTCGTCGGTCATGGGACCGTCACTCGCGCCGAAATCAACCGTGCCATTCAGCACCTGGCGGATGCCGCCGCCGCTGCCGATCGATTGGTAGTTGATCTGCACGTCCGGGTGCAGCTTGTTATATTCGCTGAACCATTTGGAATACATCGGATACGGAAAAGTGGCCCCTGCTCCGTTCAGTTGAGTCTGCCCCATGAGCGGCAGCGCCAATGCAAGGCCCGCCAACAGCAGCGCGATGCGATGTTTCACTCGATGACCCCTCTTTATTCTGAATTCAGGTATGCAATTGTGTTTTATGTGGGAAATGTTAAGGGAAGGTTACAACCGAGTGAATTTCTGATGAACCCGCTTTGTTTTCCATGGACTTAGCGAGGTCCGTTCTGGTCGAGCCGCGTTAGCTCGCGGCCAAAAAGCGTGTTGTCAGGGAAGTCTCGTTGCAGCCCCAGCAGCAGCTCGCGAGCGAGCGGCAGCTCTTTCTCCCGGACATAAGCGATGGCCAGCAGGATGCGCGCGAAGGGAGCGAGCAGATGGCCCTGGGCAGCGGTTGTCTGCAATTCGGCGATGCCGCCAGCTTTATCGCCCGCAACGCCCCCGAGGCGCAGGAACCAGCGCACCGGGGCGGCCATCGATCCAACGATGTAACGGCTTACGCCACCGGCCAGATGGGCGTCGTAGCAGCCCGGATCGGCGGCGAGCAGTTGCTGGGCCCAGGCCGTGGCTTCCTTGGTGTAATGCAGCGAAGCCAAATTACGTTTTTCGATGAGCGCGGCAAAGTCGGAGCGCAAGCCGGCGGCAAACGTCATTGCCAGAAGCGCGTCGCGGTCGCGAGCGTCCAGGCTCAGCCTGGACTTTGCCAGGTCTTCAGCGCGGCTGAGTTGCTCCTCGAAACGCCCGCGCTGTTGCGGGTCGGCTTCATACTTCTTCCGCGCGGCAAAGATCGAGTCGTTTTCATAGAACTGAGCTTCCAGCACGCCGAGCCGGTTGAATTCGGAAAACAAGATGCCGGCCGCCTCGCTCGCCGGCCCCATGGGATTCTCGGGGTTCAACTTTTCCCACGACTCGAACTCATTCTGCGCGCCCGTAAAATCCAGATCGTAGAGCCGGCGGAATCCGCCATCGAGCCCCGCCGATGGAAGATCGGCAACCGCCCGAGGAACGCTCATCAGCGCAAGGGCGGCTAAGATTGTCACCTGGATTCCTTTAGCACCACGGCCCACACAAAGTAGAGTACGAATGAGGCGGCGTCGAAACATGTGTAGGATTAGATGCGCGTTCCCCGTCTTCCGGTGGAAATCGAGCGCAAATCGGTATCTTCTGGCAAACTGCTTGACGGTGAGGGCGACCATTTGTGAGCGATGATCTGCTGAGGGATAATCTCCGTTATGCCCCGGGCTGGCCTGGAATCCCACCCCGCTGGACTTCGAGCGCCAAGACCGGAGTAGGCACCGCGCTGAACCTCAACAGCAGGGTTTGGTTCACTCTCAGTCATGGCATTCTCAATGAAATCTATTTTCCCCGAGTGGATCAAGCCTGCACCCGCGACTTCGGCCTGATTGTCACCGATGGTCATGGCTTTTTCTCCGAAGAAAAACGCCATTGTACCTTCCAGAACGTTCCGATCGAACCCGGAGTGCCGGTCTACGAATTGACCAATACTGACATGCAGGGCCGGTACCGGATCGAAAAGGAAGTACTGACCGATCCATGGCGAAGCGTGGTGTTGCAGAAAATTCGCTTCGTGCCGACCCAGGGAACTCTGAGCGACTACCGTGTGTATGCACTGCTGGCTTCGCACCTGGGTAATTTTGGATACGGCAATACAGGATGGCTGGGCGATTACAAAGGAAAGCCGATGCTTTTCGCCCGGCGCGAATCCCTCACGCTTGCCCTGGCTTGCTCCGCGCCGTTGCTAAAACGTTCGGTTGGATTTGCCGGCGTATCGGATGGTTGGCAAGACCTGTCGCAACATTTCCAAATGACATGGGAGTACGAACGTGCGGAAAACGGAAACATCGCGCTGACCGCAGAAATTGATTTGGTCGCCTGCAATGGAGAGTTCATCCTGGCACTCGGTTTTGGAGGAATCTGGGCACAAGCCGGTCAGCAGGTCGTCTCTTCCCTGTTCACTTCTTTCGAATCGACGCGCAAGGACTACGTTTTTCATTGGCGGCACTGGCAAAAGAGCTTGAAGAAGCTCGACGAGAAGCCGCGGGAAAAAGATCTGTACCGGGCCAGCGCGGCGGTTCTGCGCTCGCACGAATCCAAGGACTTCCTCGGCGGAATCATCGCCAGTCTTTCCATTCCCTGGGGATTCAACAAGGGCGACGAGGACCTGGGTGGTTATCACCTCATCTGGCCGCGCGATCTGGTGGAGAGTGCCGGCGGATTGCTGGCTGCGGGCGCTCACGACGACGCTCTCCGCGTATTGCATTATCTCGAGGCGACGCAAGAAGCCGATGGTCACTGGGCGCAGAACATGTGGTTGGATGGGCGTCCATACTGGAGCGGTTCGCAGATGGATGAGACCGCTTTCCCGATTTTGCTGGTCGATCTGCTGCGCCGTGAATCGCCCCGTTGCTTTGGTGAGAACGACCGTTGGTGGCCAATGGTTCGCAAAGCGGCGGCATTCATCGTGGCCAACGGACCCGTTACCCAGCAAGACCGCTGGGAAGAGGACGGCGGCTATTCGCCGTTCACGCTGGCCGCCGAGGTCTCTGCCTTGTTGGCCGCCGCCGATCTCGCGCAGTCGATGGGACAGACTCTGCCCGCCGAGTTTCTGCGCCAGATCGCCGACACCTGGAACGACAACATCGAGCGTTGGACATACGCCGTGAACAGCGATCTCGCCCGGCAGATTGGAGTAGAAGGCTACTACGTCCGCGTCACACCGGACGACGGCGACGGAGCTGCCTCGCCGCTGCTGGGATTCGTTCCCATCAAGAATCGCGGCGCCAGTCCAGACGCGCGGGCGGTGGAGATCGTCAGCCCGGACGCGCTGGCCCTGGTGCGTTTCGGCTTGCGCACGCCCGACGATCCGCGAATCGTCAACACGATCAAGGTCATCGATGAACTGCTGCGGGTAAAACTTCCCCAAGGTCCGGCGTGGTACCGCTACAACGGCGATGGCTACGGCGAGCACGAGGATGGATCTCCGTTCGACGGCACCGGGATCGGCCGCCCCTGGCCGTTGCTGGCGGGTGAGCGAGCCCACTTCGAACTGGCCGCTGGACGCGCCTCTTCCGCCGAGGCCTTGTTGGGCGTGATGGAAAGCTCGACGGGAGCGAGCCGCCTGATCCCCGAACAAGTCTGGGACACAAACGACATCCCGGAACGCGAACTGTTCACCGGAAAGGGATCGGGATCGGCCTGCCCGCTGGTGTGGGCTCACGCCGAATACATCAAGTTGCGGCGGTCACTGGTCGACGGCAAGATTTTTGATCAGCCTCCACAAACGGTGGAACGCTATTTAGCAAAGAAAGTATCCACACAATACTTCAACTGGCGCTTTAACAATAAGCCGCGCACTATTCCATGCGGAAAGAAGCTGCGCCTTCTGTTGCTGGAACCAGCCATGGTGCACTGGAGCTTCGACAGTTGGCAGACCGCGCACGACAACGACTCCGAGGAGAGCGGATGGAATCTTCAGCACCTCGATCTGCCGACCGAAACTCTCGCTGCAGGGCGACAGATCATTTTCACGTTCTACTGGAAGAATAGCGGGCGGTGGGAAGGAACGGATTTCAGCATCACAGTTGAATAGGCGCGAATCGGCGAGGCATCCCCCCAAACCTCTCACGCGAGGAATTTCTTCATCGGCTCCCAATATCTCTCGTACCATCCCGAGTCGAGAGACGCAAAAAGACCTTCGGGAAATCCCGTGTGATCGAGAACGACTTTGGTCTGGGCGCCCTGATCTTTGAGTTCGAACTTAACCAGTGAATAGACTCCAGCGGCCCAATACTTGGGGCGCCAGGCCTGCACGATTCGCTGGTTTGTGACCAGTTCGATGTTGCGTCCGACGATGATTCCTCCAAACATGGAAAACGCACCGCCCGCGACGCGATCGATCTCGGCTGGCGCGCCGGAAAACGCGCTGAATTGCCTGGCGCCCAGAAGCGCTTCATAGATTCGCTGCAGGCCCACCTTGAAATCGATTTCTTGATGCAGAAAAGTGCGCGTCTTGTCGGCTCCTACGCTCGGCGCTTCCTTCGCGCCCTGCTGCGCCATTCCCCAAGCAGTCGAGCTCGCGCCCAGAGCGCCAAACATCATAGCCACACCGGAGATCATTCGCCGTCTCGTCGGCGCCTTTGCCACTGCCATCACATTCTTTCCTTCGCTCATCGTCCGCCCTCAAGTATTACGTTTCAAACGTCTCGATGACATCACAAGGCTGAAACCTGTTCAAGGCCATATTTCGGCGAAAGCAAATGCGAAGTCGGGTGTGCTGCTACACTTTTCTGAAAAGTCCATAAAGACAAAAGACAAGAGGCCCCATGCGCGCGGTTTATTTCTGTTTGTGTGCTTGCCGGTTTGCTATGTTCGTACTGATACCGACCCTGACGATGATGAGTACTCTCTCCAATTCCCAGATACCGATCGCTCCCGAGGCGATCACTGACCCCAATCAGATCGCGTCCAAGGCCGATGCCCGCGTGGAGAAGAATCTTTCTATCGAGAAGCTCTACATGACGCGCCAAGTGGGCGGTGCGACCTGGTCGCCGGACGGGAAGACGGTCGCTTTCGTCAGCAACCTGAGCGGGCGCAACAACATTTGGGTCGTCCCCTCCGAAGGTGGATGGCCAATGCAACTCACGGTGAGCAACGAGCGCCAGGCCAGCCCAACCTGGTCGCCGGACGGCAAGTGGATTGCCTACATGTCCGATTACGACGGCGATGAGCAATGGGATATTTTTCTGGTGTCGCCCAAGACCGGCCAAGTCGTAAACCTGACTAACACGCGCGAGATCGCGGAAGAAAGTCCGGCCTGGTCGCACGATGGGCGCTATCTCGCCTACATGGTCAAGCCGAAGACGTCGTCAGTGTTTGAAATTGACATTTACGACACGGTCATGCGCGACGTAAAACACCTGACCGCCGGAACCGCCAAAGATCGCATGAACGTTGCGCCCATCTGGTCGGCGGACGGTGCGTTCATTGTCTACACGCAGGAACAGGCGAAAGGGACAGACTCGAATATCTTCGTCGTCGATGTCGCAACCAGCCAGAGCACGCTGCTCACGCCGCATGATGGCGAATACACCTACTCAGCGAATGATGTTTCGCCCGATGGCAAACACGTTCTGATCACCTCCAATGCCGGCGACGGCCACGACAACGTCGGTTTGCTCGACATACCAAGCAAGAAAATCCGCTGGCTCACGCGGGAAAAGTGGGAAAGTTCTGGTGGAAGCTTCTCTCCCGACGGCAAGGTTCTGACCTACACCGGCAACGTGGATGGCAACAGCGACATTTACCTGTATGACTTCGCATCCGGAAAAGCGCGCGCCCTGCCCTTGCCCAAAGGTGTGAATCGTACTGCGGGCAGGAGTTCGCCCTTCACCCGCGACCGCCTGCGTCTGCTTTACAACCACACGGGGCCGACGGCTCCCGGTGATTTGTGGGTCTACAATCTGGCTGACGGCAAGTCGCATCAGCTTACACATTCATTGCTGGGCGGCGTGCGAGCTGAGGACATGGTCGAACCTCACCTTGTTCACTATCCAAGCAAGGACGGTAAGTGGACGATTTCCGCATTCGTCTATGTGCCCTACAACCTGCCGCATAACCCTGAACATCCTGCGATCGTCTTCGTTCACGGTGGTCCTACGGCGCAGACGATGAATACCTTTAATCGCTTCGTCCAATACATGGCCAATCAGGGTTACATCGCGATTGCGCCCAACTATCGCGGATCGACCGGCTACGGAAAAGAATTTCAGCAGGCGAATCTTTTCGATATGGGCGGTGGTGATTTGCAGGATGTGCTCGCGGCTGCCGACTGGATCAAACAGACGGGGTACGTCGACCCGAAAAGACTCATTCTGATGGGCGGCAGCTACGGGGGATACTTGACCATGATGGGCGTCACCAAGGCTCCGGAAGTGTGGGCAGCGGGCGTTCCCATCGTGCCCTTCGTGAACTGGTTCACCGAGATCCAGAACGAAGATCCGGTACTGCAGCAGAGCGATCTGGCGACCATGGGCGATCTCGAGAAGAACAAGGCACTGTACGAAGATCGTTCGCCCATCAACTTTGTGGACCAGATCAAAGCGCCGCTCTATTTGCTGGCGGGCGGAAACGATCCGCGCTGCCCCAAGGAAGAAGCGCAGCAGGTGGTAGATTCGGTCAAGAAGCGCGGCGGCGTGGTCGAATACAAAGTGTACGAGAACGAAGGCCACGGCTTCGCGAAAGTCGAAAACCAGATTGATGCTTACAAACGAGTGGCTGATTTTCTGAAAGCGCACGTTCCGCCCGCAGATTGCAGTTGCTCGCTGAATGAATAGCTGTGAATGAATAGCTGAACAAGTAGGTCTTGCGGTTCGCGATTAACAGCGGGTAACTTTGCCTGGCGTAATGATCTTAGATTTAAAGGTGGCCCGTCCATCCTCCGGTTGAGCGAGATACGCTCGTCAATTCAGGCGAACGCTAGGGACAAGCTTACGTAAATCCTACGTTTGAGCCCGTTCTGCGCGGCACTTCTTGGCGGCTTCCAGGCGCAGCATGAGGATGTAGAGGACGATCCCGACGTTGATGGCGACGATCAGAAGGCGAATCCAGTCGGGACGGCGCAACAGATCGGCTACCTCAAACGGGATGTAGATGGAACCCGAGAGAATCGTCATCCATTCCGCCCACGCTCGGATGTACCACAATCCGTAGGCCTCGACGAAGCGAAGGATCGCGTAGACGACCGCCACCACGACGATCTTCCACAGGCGAACGTCGCTAATCCGGTATACCAGGTCGATGAAGACGCCCGCGAAGTGGTGATGCGGGTTAGCGTGAACAAACTCCAGGAAGCTCTCGGCCACACCCCAGATATCTTTGTGGCGCATGGAGAACACGCCCAGGCCGGCGAGAACGACCACGAACCCTTTCGCAAACTCAACGGTGGCGACGGTGCGTACGCCTTTGATGTGTTCGGGGTCGTCGATTTTGAGCTGCGGGATTATGGGGTTCATTGGGTGAAAATTGATTCCGGGATCGAGCGCCTGATCGCGGGTTTGATTCTAATGCGCAGCCCCTAAAGGGGCGTTTGATTTCGAAGATCTTGCGGTATCGCTAAAGCGATACCCTGATACGACCCTTCTGATGCGAAGCTTCTGATTCTCACGTTTGCCGGCGGACGCTGGCGCGCAATTCCTCGACGATCTCCAAAGCGGCTTTATGGGCAGCGTCACTCTGCGTAACCTCGAATGAGATCGCGCCTACGCGGGCGTGGCCTCCGCCGCCGTAGCGCTCGCAGACCCGGGCTAGATTGACGGAGGGCTCGCGTTTCGACCAGGGGTTCGATCCGACCGAAACCTTTACCCGGAACGAACTCTTGCTCAAGCCGACGCTGTAAATCGAATCGGGATGCAGATAATACGGAATGAACTTGTTGTAGCCTTCCTGGTCGAGATCGGTGATGTCGAAAAAAATCGTGCCGTCCTTTTCCACCGTGCGCTGGCGCAGAATCTCGACGGAGCGCTGGTGGCGTTCGAGCAGTGGCGGCAGGACGGTGGCGACGAATGGTTCCTCCAAGATACTGGCTAGAGGACGGTACGCTAGCAGCGGAATCATGGTCTTGACGAAATCACGGTCGCTCGAGGCTTCTATGGCCATGGTGAGTTTCATGGCTGGAGCTTTCATTTCCACCGCCGATTTGGCATTTTCGTACATAGCGCCGTCGACGATGTCGGTCCAGTGGACCAGCTCCGACACCGGATGTGGATCGAAGCCGAAGCGTTCTTCCGCCACCATGGCGATGAAACTCGTGCAAGACTTGAAGGCCGGATCGTAGAACTTGCGGTTGCTCTGATCCTGCTCGAAGTGGGCCGCGTCGGCGGTGGAAAGAAAGGCGCTTTCGTGGTGATCGAACCACCATGTAATTCTGGGCGAACTGGAATACTTGAAATCGACGATAGCGTTTTCGTCACCGTCGAACTGGTGCTCGTCGAAAAGGGCGCCGGCGCGATGCAGCAGGCCGGAGTAGACGAAGTCCACATCGCTGCGGATTCGTTCCCGGTAGAAACGGGAGAACAGGGCGGCCGACGAAGCCCCGTCAAAACACTTGTCGTGATAAAAGACCCGCACTCGCAATGTTGGCTTCCCTTCCCGTCTGTCGTTGCTTTCCCGGGCGTGGAGTGAAAAACAAATAGAGTTGCTGGTTTGGAGACTTATGTCAAGCACGGAACTTGGTGGTTGTAGGTCAGACTGATTTCCACCGTTCTTATTTGGCCAGTTTCGCGGTCATTTACCAATCGATCCGCTCGATTCCGCGAACCAGATCGAAGTGGCGGTCCCGGCTTAAGAGGGAGAAAGCGTGCTGCCGGCAAAGCGCGGCAATCCAAACATCGTTGGAAGGAATTGGAGTTCCGGCTCTCTTGAGTTCGGATCGGACAGCCGCGTAGGAGATGGCCGTCGCTTCATCCACATCGAGCACCCGGTAATTGGGAAGCGATTGGGTCAGCCATTGTTCGTAGCGCTGCCGGTCACGCGATTGCTGAATTCCATATCGGTATTCTCCCAACACGACTACAGGAACGGCGATCTCAGCTGCTTTGCGCAGAATCGGCTCGAGTGCCGCATCACCGTCGGCGACAGCCGAGAGCCCGTTGGTGTCCAGGATCACGGTTGACCTCAATCTCGATCCTCGGTCTGGATCTGGTCGAACTCTTCTTCAATAATCCGGTTGATTCTCGCCGTTTCCTTGTGCAGATGACGGAGTTTGCCAAACGTCTTCATCCAGGGCCTGCTGTCTCTATTGTTTTGGGTCCGTAGTTTGTCCGCCAGAGCCTCCGAGACCAGCGCGCGAAAAGGAATTCCGCGCTGGGCCGCCGCTGTCTTGGCGCGACGAAAGATAGCGTCGGGAATTTCCAAGGTAGTCTTCATTGGAAATATGTTCCCATATTTATGGGAGTGAGTCAACCGGAGCAAGGATAAAGGGGAAAGGCAAAATCTCAGGGTTTCAAGGAGGCAATGCCTTGAACACTTTAAAAGCTGCCAACGGTCACTTTCTCCGGCGTCGTATTTTGAAGCGGAAACTGACGACTCCGTTCTGGTCGCGCAGGGCCACGATCGAAATGGTTCGCGTTACGTTGTACTCCAACTGGATGATCTGCTGGTTGGAAACGGAGACGTTGGTGCTATAGGTGAGCGTGAGGTTGCTCGCCACTTGCTGCTCGATGGTGACTTGGGGACCTCGCACCACGTTGGTCTCATTGGCCAAGCCCTGGGGATCGATCTTGACGCGACTCACTCCGAACAAGCGCTGCAAGCGGCTGTTGACGGTGGTGTTGAGCGCCTGATTGATCAGCAGATTGGAGGCATCGCCGCCAAATCCAAAGGATGAGCTCGATTGTGCGGCCGCCGATTCTTCCCGAGTACGGCCGAGAGCCAACAGGGCGATGACGTCGGCTTCGGGAAGCTGCGGCTCGGATTGCCAGGTAACTTTCAAACCATTGCTGACGCTGGCGTCACCACGGAATTGCACGGTGATGTCGTAATCGCGCACTCGCGTGGTCGCCTGCAGGTCGATGATGGGCTGAGTTTTGGCCGGATTCGCGAAGGTGACATCGCCACGCTCGAGGTTGTAAGTGTTCCCATTGAAAGAAATTTGTCCTTCCAGGACTTCCACCCTTCCCAGAACGACCGGACGCTCGGCACTGCCTCGGAGCCTGAGGTCGGCATTGCCAGAGAGCCTGGCGACGGCGGTTTGCATCTGCAGTTCGGGAGTGGTGGTCACGTGAACGTCAAGCTTAAGACGGCTCTGCAGAGTATCGCTCTGCGTCAGGACGGTCCCCTGCTTGGTCTTCTCGATATAGGCGCTGAAGTCAAATCCGGGAGTGACGGCCAGCTTAGTGACGACCACATCGCCACTCAGCACAGCGGAATTCGTGCTGCCGATCAGCCGGAGATCCGCGTTCGCGGTGGAACTTACCCCCGGAGGATAACGCAGGCGAACTCCCTGCGCGGTCGCGCCGAAGTCGAGAAGAAACCCGCCACTCTGGTAGGTCGCGGAGCCGGTCAACGCCACGGTGCCGCCGCCGGTCGTGCCGCTGAGATGTTCGATCTGAATGCGATTGCGATCGAACAGCAAGACGCCGTTCAGGTCGCTCAGGCCGCTGGGAAAGTCGTTGTGGCTGACGAAGGTGTTCTTTACTTCCAGACGCCCTTGCAGTATGGGCTGCGAGAGCGTGCCGCCGGCGTCGAGGTTCACGCCCAAAGTGCCACGCGCCAGGATTTTGGGGTTGAGGGACTGCCACAGCGCCATATTGACCGAGCCGTCCAGGCGGAGGTCGAGCTCCTGCGCACCGGTCAAATGCGCCTGGCCGTGCGCGGTAAAATCGGTTCCGCTTCCGGCCAGGTGAAGGTTTTCGACCCGCAGGACTTGATCCGCGATCTCAAGGCGAATGGGATCGGCGTTCTGTATAGATACGTGTGCGATCTCGGCGCTGAAAGAATCGAGTTCCGCGATCACCTTCAAATCGTGTGGGGTGCGCAGGGGACCGCGAACCTGGAGGGTACCACCCAGAGAGGAATGTCCCGTGATGTTTCCCGGCAAGTAAATGCGCAGCAGCGAATCGGCATCCAGATGGTGGAAGGACAGGTTCAGATCGGCGGGAAAATCGTAATCTAATCCCACACTGCCCGAAATGGTCAAATCCGCTCTATCTCTTTTATCTTTATCTCTATCAACGTCAAAGTCGGAGTGGGCGTTGAGATCGAGTTGCCGTCCGTGGGTGACAGCATCGACGTAGAAATCTCCGACGCGTTCCTTGTCCAGGGCGAGGTCCTTGAGATGAGCGTGCGCCTCAATCGAAGGCTGCTCGGGGGTGCCGTTGGCTCGCACCGTAAAATCGGCGATGCCATCCGCAGTGAACCGGTTGCTCTGGAAGCGCGGCAAATGTGCGAGATCGAGGTTATGTCCGGAAAGATTCAGGCGAAACTCGTTGTTGGATGACCCGTTCTTCGGCAAATCGAGGATCGAGGTGCTAATGGCGGCGCTTCCTGAAAACGGAGCATCGTAGACACTGGCTGCGATGTTATTGAACTGAAGTTCGCCATTGCCGAGGCGGAAATCGCTCCGCAGTGAAGGAACGCCCACTCCGTAGGCCATTCCGTTGTGCAGTTCGAGATGTCCATCCCCGTGGGGATCGGCGCGCGTACCCGAGACCGTGGCGGACACATCGATGTTGCCAGCGAATGGCTGAGAAAGTCCGGCCATGTGAACAAGTTCCACCACGTCAGCGTTGCGAAAGTCGAGGTGCAGAGTAAAAGGAGAGTTCTCCGGCAGCTCCCAAGCCGTCAGTGCGGTACTGGCATCGACGTGCGCCGTGGTGTGGCCATGAATGACGGACCCGTTGTGCGCGGCGAAGTGATTGCTGGAGAACTGGATGGCGGTGGAGAGCGCGTCCCAGTGAATCACTCGAGAGGAAACTCGGTTGGTCGCCGGCAGGATCGTGTCAAAGTCATAGACCTCCAGATTTCCGTTCACGGAAAGCGCAGAGAGTCCGCCACTGGCGTAACCGGCAAGGCTCGCCCAGCCGTGAATGACAAAGGGCAAATTCCGGGATCCATAGTTCGACGGTCCATTGTTCAACGATCCATGGTTCGACGACCCATGGTTCGACGACCCATGGTTCGACGATGCATAGTTCGACGATCCGAAGGTCGCTTCGAGTAACGGTGTCCACTCTCTCAGGTTGTGGCTGGTGAACGAGAACCGCAGCGCGGAGGATGCGGAGAGATTGCCGGTCGCAGTGATTTCGGAGCCGGTGGTTGTCAGGTGAAGATGACTGACGTCCAATTCATCGTTGGATGCGCGATAGATGCCATTCATCTGGCCGCGCACAGGGATCTCTTCTGGCGTCTGCTTTAGGGCTGGCTCAATGTTGAGGCTAAGACGAGTCTCGGCGTCGCGGACGGAGCCCACCCAAAGCATCTCTATATTGCCGCTCGCATTTCCGGAAAGGTTAAGGCGATCCAGGGGAAGGTTGCTGGAGCTCAGCGTTGCCAACGCCGGGAGCAGCGGAAAGCTTACCAATTGCAAGCGCACCGAACCGCGCTGAAGACTTCCCGGCGGGACTCGACCGATCACATGAGGCCGCTTAGTGGCCGACGGTCCGAGCGGACCTTCCAGCGAGCTTGGGAGCGAACTCTGGAGTGAACTTTGCCAGTTGGTCACATCGGCATCGCCCGTCAGGTTGCCGCCGAACAGGCTCGCCTTGATCGAGAAAAGGTGGAAGCGTTCCGGGGTCACGGAGAACCCTGCGTTGAAGCGGCCATTCCGCATTGACAGTTTTTCGTTCGACCATTCGATGTCTTTTGCTTGCACGGTTCCCTGGGTGGAGAAATCCTGCAGGCTCCAGGAAACTTTGCCCTCGAACTGCGCTGTACCTTTGCGAACCTTCAGCTGCCGTAGAAGCGGGGAGAGTTCGCCGAGATCCGCGAGGCCGTGATAATCAGCGCTTACCTTGGGGTTGTGAAAGTCCTGCAGGCGGCCGGCGAAATGAATTTCAGATTTTCCGGATGTCAGTGTCAAACTGCTGATGTCAGCCCGTCCGCGGGCCAGAACCAGCGCAGCGTCCGCCCGCCACACAAACGAGGGGTACGGCTCAACCCTGGTGGCGACGCTGCCCGCGACTACATGAGCTTCATATTGCCGCCGCAGCAACGAGTAGTTCAAAAGCAGCGCCAGGTCGCGCGCGGCAAAGTCGAAGGGCACTTTCTTGTCTTCCCATAGCAACTCACCCTGCTGCACTGCGATGTGCGAAACCGACAGCGAGATGAGTTGCTCGACCGGACCCTGATTGGAGGAAAGGCTGGCCTGCGGCACTGGAGCGTTGGTGGTGCCGTCGGGGTAAGCGATGATGTGCACCACGGGATGCTCGAGCACCATGGAATGCAATCCGACGGTGGTGCTGAGGAGTGAAATGATCTTCAATTCCGCCTGCAGGCGGTCGACGTGTAAGAATGGCGCCTGACCCGGGGCCTCGTGACCATGGATGGTCAGGTTGCGAGCGTCGATGCGCAGGCGGAAGGGAGTGGTGTGCAGTTCCCCGAGTTCGACGCGGCCGCCCGTGAGCTTCTCCGCCGACGCAATCACGCGGCGGCGGACCCTCTGCTGAAAGGAATCCGTGGTGACGTACCAGGCGAGCAGGCTGAATCCGATCAGGGTGAAGACGCAGAAGGACAGAAAGAGCTTCCACAGGATGCGCCGACGCTCGGGAGGAACAGGCTCGGTGGATTGTTCGGTCGACGGAACAGGTTCGGGCGGCGGCTCGGTCACCGGTTCTGCTCTCCAGACTTGGATGTATGAGTGAGGACATGGCTCTCCGAGCGCAGACTGGCCAGCCATCCCGAGAGCAGTTCGTTCATTTTTTTCTCGGTCAGCAGATTCTTGATTCGGCCAAAGACTTCGTTCAATGGAGTTGTACTACCACCGGCCCGCTTCAATTCCGGCAGCAACTGATCGTGGTAGTATGTCTCGACCGCCCGCTGGTCAATCTGGATCGCGGGGCGCAGACGGTCTTCAACCAGCTTCATGACCTGGATCTCGTCACCCAGACGCTTCTCAAGCGCGCTTTGGGTCAGTCCATAACGCTGGAGGGTGCCATGCCAGCCCGCTTCGGTGGCGCAATCGGGATAAACTTTGCGAACTTCACTCCGTACTTCGGCAACACGGGCAGCGACCTGGTCGGGGGGCGCCGGCAGCGAGGGCCGAACCTGCTCCCGCAGCAGTTCCTGATCGATCAGGCGATCGAGGGCTGCATTGCGCTCCTCGGAAGTAAATGATTCCGGATCGCGGCCATTGGAAAGAGCTTCGAAAGCCACTTCCTGCTCCCAGTCGCTCTGCAAAACCACGTGGCCGTTGACCGTGGTGACCACGCGATCGACGATCTGACTGCCCATGGATGAGGCCGTCAACGCCATGCACACCGCCATGCACATCGTGGTGTGCACCGCCAGCGCAACCGCAAGTTTTCCGAGTTTGATCATTTCAGCTTGACCATGCCAGGTCGATCATTTCAGGTTGACCATTCGGAATTTCATCAGAAAGACTGCCCAACGCTGAACGAAAAGTTGAAATGCCCGGCGCGTTGGTAACCAAACTGTCCGTTCTGCTGCCCAGTCACCGTGTTGGTCGTGATGTTAGTGTAGCTGGGAAAGTAGGGCGGGTTTAAATTGTATCCGAAGTCGAAGCGCAATGGTCCAATGGGCGTCTGATAGCGCACCCCCAGGCCAATCGCGTGCGAAGCATAGTTGTAATTGCACTTCAGGTGTGTGTACGCCTGGAAACAGAACTGTTCGTCGGGCTGATGAAAGCGGCCCAGGCTGGGGAGCATTTCCTGGGGCCGGGCAAACACATTGCCCATATCGTGAAAAATCGTAAAGCCGATGTTGTCATTGAGGTAAGGCACCATGACATTTGGAAAACGCATCTCCAGACTGTTGAGGAACACGGCGCTGCCGCCGACGGGAAATCCGGTGAACGGGTCGCGCGGTCCCGCCTGATTTAACCCAAACCCGCGATTAGAGTTGCCCCCGCCGCTGTAGAAACGCTCCGGCAGCGGAATTAGGGTTTGGCCGGCCGGCACGGTTTGCGCCGGATCCAGCACGACCGTGCTTCCGAAAGGGTTCTCGATCCCGACGGTGGTGGAGCGCGCAAAAACGAATCCCTGGCCGGTGCTGCGATTTCGAAAAAACGTGTGATAGGTGGAGTTCTTAGCCAAGAAACGGCTGAAGTTGGCCTCCGAACCAAAATAGCTGGCGGCGACGCCGCCCTCGACGGTGGTGTAGCTGCCGCGCGTGCTTTCCAAATCGTTATCGCGCCGGCTGCGAGTGAAGACAAAATTCGGCGTTCCTACCTTGGTTGGCTGTGACAGAAGCGGAATGAGGTTGCTGGTGACCTGAATATTGCTGGCCTCCACGCGGCGGTAACTGAAACGGTAGGCGAAAGTTGTCAGTTCGCGGTCTTGTCTTTTGTACAGCACTTGCAAGACTTGCACAGTGCCCTCCGAACGTTTCGAGGTGAAGGTGGAGACGTCGACGGTGTTGTCGTAGAGCGCAGTGGCGGTGAAGCGAAGTTTGTCCAGGTTGAGCAGTTTAGGGATGTCGTAACTGATGAGCGCTCTCTGCTGCAGGCGGCCGAGGTCGCCCTTCATGGTAAGGGTCTGATGGCGGCCGTCCACGTTGATGCGGCTGACGCCAAGAGAGACCATGGGGCTGACGCCGGTTTGTCCGAGTGGTTGGTTGGTGCCGAACGAGGGTTGTCCGGTCTGGAATTCGAAACCGACGCCGTAATCAAAGGTGTAGCGATCCGCTTCGCTGGTGGTGACGAGCACGTTCTTGCGCGACTCGGTGCCGTCGGGGTTCTGGATGGCCGTATCGACTTGCTTGAAAAGGCCGAGGTCATAGAGCCGGCGCTGACTTTCCAGCATGTCCTGCTGGCTGAGGGGCGCGCCCGGCTGCACCCGCAGTTCCCGGCGAGCGACTCCCGCGCGAGTGTGGTGCAGCCCGTCGACAAAAAGTTGATTGACAAAAAATTGTTCGCCTTCGTGAATCGAGAAGGTCACACCGACGCGCGGCAAGTTGTCAGGGGACGGAGCGGAAACATACGCGACATCGACGGTCGCATTGGGAAAACCGTTGTCGAAATACTTACCCAGAATCCGGTCGCGGTCATCCGCCAGACTCGACTCATCGAAGCCTTGCCCTTCTTCGGTGGAAATTTCCGGTAGTTGTTCCTGCGGCAGCGTGTAACTGCCCTCGATGCGGACCCACGCCACGCGCGTCTGCGGGCCTTCTTTGACGACGATGTCAATGGCGAGCTGCGACGCATCCCCCTGATATCCGGTAACCAGTTTGCTGCTGACCTCCGCTTGCCGGTATCCGCTGGCACGATAAAGACTCTCGATCCGTTGCACATCCTCTTCGAGCAGCGCTTCGTTGTAGCGCCCGTGACTGAACAGCCGTCCGGCAGCCTGATCCTGCATGTGGGAGCGAATCAGGTCGTCGGAAAAAAATCGATTGCCGGAAATACGAATGGCCGTGAGTTTGTGGCGGTCCCCGGGATTGACGGCATAAACCACCTGCACCTTCTTGCCCTCGGGCGCGGTGTGCTGGCTGACGCTGACGGTAGCCTCGAAGTAGCCCAGAGCCTGAAGATGGTTCTGGATATTGCGCCGGCCTTCGTTGAGCAGATCATCGTCGACCGCGCCTTCTTCGTAGATGGGCACCAGCCTGTGCAGCACGCGCTGGCTGAGTCTAAAATTTTCCGCGGCAATCTCGACCACCGGGCCGCGGTCCACTTTGAAGACGTAGTCCACCGTGTTGTGCTCGGGACGATAGGTGCGGCTGGCCACCTCGACCTGCGCGAGCAGACGGTCTTGCTTTTGATAGCGAGCGCGAATTCGTTGCAGAGCACGCGTAATGCGGTTCGAGACGACCGGATCGCCGGAATGCAGTTTGGCAATCTGCCTGATCTCTGCTTCGGAATAGCCGGCGTCGCCTCCCACCGTTATCTCTCCAACTATGGCGCGAGCCCCGGGAGCGACATGGAAGGTCATGTTGACCTGGTGTTGCTGCTCGTCGTGCTTCTCAGAGAATGTCACTTTCGATCTGTGAAACCCATTTTCTTCCAGCACTCGCTTGATGCCTTCCAGTGCGCGGTCGACTTTTTCTCGGGAATAGAGTTCGCCGAGCTGCAAGCGGGTGGCGCTGGCCAGTTGGTTCGCGGATGGATTGTTGGAAACCCCTTCGATCGCCACTATGCCCACAAAAAAATTAGGGACCGTAATAAAACGGAGCCTGACGCCCGTGGTTTCGGTGCGGTCCGCTTCGGCTTGAATGTCGGAAAACCGGCCGGTGGCAAAAAGAGCCTGCATCGCGTCGTGCAGGGCTTCGCGCGCGAGCGGCTCGCCAATCTTGAGTGGCGTGGCGGCCAGCAGCGAAGCCGCTTCTTCCGGCGGTACGCCCGGCAACTCGATCTGGTCGATGGCTAAACCAAGATAGGGTGTGATGCTTCCGAATTGTGCTTCGGACTTTGCTCCGGACTGGGCGGGTGATTCCGGCGCTTGCTGGGCGGCAGGTGGCGGACCCTGTGCCCAACTTGCTCCGTGCGTCATGGCCAACGAAACTACCAGCGCAAATCGAACGGCGAAGACTAAAAGATTGTGTGGAAGCGGGGCTTCGCCCCGCTCGGACGGGGCAAAGCCCCGCCCCCACACGGGCAAGTGATGCCGAAATTCAGGCTCGTCAACCATGAAGCCCTTCGGGTTCGATGAATTGCGAAACGGCACACGTTGCTCGCACGGACAAAGTTTGACAACCGGCACCTATAATACTGGTTGGAAAGCTCCGGGAAGGTAATCGCTAAGGTTATTGCTTTGGAAAAGGGCGCTTTGGAGATCCATGGTTTGGAGATAGACGACCGGTACTCGCGGCAGGTGCTGTTTAAGGAGATCGGAGCCGAGGGGCAGAAAAAGCTGGCGCAGGCTCGCGTGGTTATTGTGGGATGCGGCGCCACCGGTTCTGCGCTGGCCTTGTTGCTGGCACGTTCGGGCGTCGGGATGCTGCGCATTCTCGACCGTGACTACGTCGAGACCAGCAACTTGCAGCGGCAGTCGTTATTTGACGAAAATGACGCCCGCGAATCCGTGCCCAAGGCAATCGCGGCGGCGCGGCAAATCGCGCGCTTCAACTCGCAGATCGTGGTCGAGCCCCAGGTTGCCGATCTGATCCCGGTGAACGTCGATTCTCTGCTCGGCGGCTGCGACCTGATTCTGGACGGCACCGATAATTTCGAAACTCGCTATCTGATCAACGACTATGCGGTAAAAAACTCCGTGGCCTGGATTTACTCGGCAGCAGTCGCCAGCTATGCCGTGACCTTGAATGTCCTGCCCGGCGAAACGGCTTGTCTGGCCTGCGTGTTTCCTGAATCTCCGCGTGGGACGGTGGAGACGTGCGAGACCGCCGGCATTTTGAATTCCGCCGTGAACCTGGTGGCGTCGATCGCGGCGACCGAGGCGCTGAAGTTCCTGGTGGGTGCGCGTTCGAAAATGCGGCGGACGCTGCTTTCCTGGGATGTCTGGACGAACGAACGGGCGGAGTTGGCGGCGATTCGTCCCAGGACGGGCTGCCGAGCCTGCCTGCGAGACTTTGTTCATTTGGCGGGTGAAGGGCGTCCTCACATTACGCTGTGCGGCAGGAATTCGGTACAGATCCACGAGCGACAGCGCCCGGTTGACTTTGCCGAGCTGAGCACGCGGCTTCAGCCGCTGGGCAACGTTCGCCACAACGAGTTTGTGCTGAAGTTCTGGCGCGAGCCGTACGAAATGACGCTGTTTCCCGACGGCCGCGCGATCATCAAGGGAACAACGGACACGGCCATTGCGCGCAGTCTGTATGCGCGGTACGTGGGCAGTTAGGTTGATGGAGCGACGGGCGTCCTCGCCCGTCCATTGGGTGCGGATGCCGGGCGGGGACGCCCGGCGCTCCACTAGAAGCAGAGCCAATCGATTGCAGGTTGTGCGCATCAGTTTTCACCCGTCTTATGGCCGGACTTTGCCTGAATTTCAGTTATTTGGCCGAGAGTACCGCGAATCGCCGAACATCCTGCCTGTATTCGGCCCCGCCGCAACTGGCCAGCAAACTGCACTTGATGCCTTGATGTGTTAGCCCCAGTGGAGGCAGTATGCGACCCTATTTGGTTCTGATGGCAGTAGTTTTGATGGCAGGATTCGCCCTTGCGCAACAGCCCGTTCCTTACCCCGGCGCTTGCGTTGTTTATGGATGCGGCCCGTATGTTCCGCGTCTGACCACGCCCGAGATTTCACTGCAACAGTATTCGCCGAATCCGGTGGGAGCGAGCAACGCGACCACGGGACTGATCGCCGGCGCGACTAACTCGACCCTCTCGCAGGTTCAGGGAAATACCAGCTCGGTCTGGACCGTGGCCGTGTGGTATCAGGGCGGCGACGCTCCGCTGACGACGCCGAACATCCACTTGTGGCCGGAGCGGATTGGACGCGAAGGTCGCGTTATGCACGAGGCGATGGGCGGCCCGATGCACGAGGGGCGTCCTGGTGAAATGGGTCCGCGTGAAGAGCGGCCGCGCGAAGGCCGCGCCCGTGAAGAGCATGGCGCACGCCCATCCGAAGAAGCGCGCGGTGACTGGACGTTCATCACCGGGCCATCCGCGGCAGGGACGAGCCTCAAGAAAGCTGCACGCACCTATAACAACGAAGACGTCAAGCGCCAGAATGAGAAGAACGGCGCGGTGAAATACGACGGCAAGACGGAGAAGATCTAAGGACGGCTGTCAGCTCTCAGTTGTCAGCTTTCAGTTTTTGGCTCTCGGTCGCGGCGGCTCGCTGCGATCGAGAGCCGTTGTTTTTCTGGGGGTCACTGTCCGTCGCGCTGAAGACGGGCATTCTCGAATCCAATCTGCTATCTTCGTCGGTTGATTCTCTCCACCCAAACCATGCAGGCGCCGGTCGGCGCCGAGGATGATTGCCTTCATGCCTGAACTTGCACGACCGGAACCATCTCGTCTTTATCGCTGGACTGTGTTGTTGTTTGTCAGCGTGGCGATGGGCGCCAACTACTACATCTACGACAGCATCAACCCGCTGGAACGTATTTTCATCGACAAGCTCGGTTTTTCCGCCACGGCGTTCGGATGGTTGAACTCGTCTTATAGCGTGGCTGCAGTTTTGACCCTGCTTATCGGCGGCATCATCATTGATCGCATTGGCACCAAGAAGGCGATGACGTACTTTGCCGCACTTTGCCTGCTGGGCGCCGCGCTGACCGCCGCGCGCGGGCAGCCTGGCGTGATGATCGCGGGGCGCACCGTGCTGGGTCTTGGCGCCGAATCCATGATCGTCGCAGTCATCACCGTGCTCGCCAAGTGGTTTAAGGGCAAAGAGCTGAGTTTCGCCGTCGGGATCAACCTCACCATCGCTCGCCTGGCATCGGTGGCGGCTGATAACTCGCCGACGTGGGCGAACAAGGTGTTTTATCCCCACGGACCGGCCGGCGAGCCGAGCTGGCAGGGGCCGCTTTTGCTGGCCGTCGGTGCGGGTGTCCTGGCGGTCGTTTGCTCGGGCGTCTACTGGCTACTCGAAAGCCGGGCAGAGGTACGGTACGAACTGGGCAAGGCGGGCGAAATCGACAAACTCGAGTTCGGGCAGATTTTCCGATTCAATGCATCGTATTGGCTGGTCGTCGGGTTGTGCTTCACTTTTTACTCCGCGATCTTTCCCTTCCGGACATTTGCCATCGACTTCTTCACCAATAAGATTCTGGCAACCCACGGCGGTATAAGCGCTTCGGAAGCAATGCGTGTCCTGGCGCACGAACGGGCCGGGTTCTTCAACAGCCTGCTTCCCTTTTCAGCCATGATCGCTACCCCTCTTTTCGGACTGCTCTCCGACAAGATCGGGAAGCGCGCATTTTTGATGATGTTCGGCTCCATCCTGCTGATGCCGGTTTATTTGCTGATGGGCTACACCAATGTTTCGCTCTTCGTGCCCGTCTGCATGATGGGGGTGGCCTTTTCGCTGATTCCGGCAGTCATGTGGCCGTCGGTCGCGTACATCGTCGAACAAAACCGGCTGGGCACTGCCTACGCCTTGATGACCCTGATCCAGCAGGTCGGCTTCTTCATCCTAAACTTGATGATTGGCCGAGCGAACGACTACTCCCATGCGGGTCTAGATAATCCGGGAGGATACGGGCTCGGCATGTGGATCTTCTCCGTCCTCGGGTTCGTCGGGCTGACCTTTGCCATTTTGTTACGGATTCGCGAAACTGGTCCGCACGGGCATGGGCTGGAGACGATCACGGCGAAGGGGTAACTTGCTGGCAGCACCTCGCCTCTAAAGGACATATGATTTCCCGTAGAGACGCGGCTTGCCGCGTCTCCTGCTGCGGACGAGGATGAGATGGTGCGGGCAAGACAAGCCCCGTCTCTACCCAAGGCCCGGAGGTTACGAAAGTGACATTTGGGCTAAGTTAGTAGCGTACTTTGGCCGCGTAGATCATTCTGTAAGCTACGGTTTTTGGTATTCTGACGACTTAGGAACGGTCGAGAGCGCTTCGGCGACTCTCTCGGCAAATTTGTACAACGAAAAGAGTTCGAAGCCGCATCTGAACGAGTGGCGGCCGGAAAAGGCGACTTGACCGACCCGAAGCAAGGCAGCACCGAAGCAGAGGCTATTGAGCAGGCAAAGCAAGGCCACGAAGCTGCGTTCGAGGTTTTGTATCACCTGCACAAACGCCGCGTGTACTCGCTATGTTTGCGCATGGTCTCCAATCCCGCGCAGGCCGAAGATCTGGCCCAGGAAGCATTTCTTCAGCTCTTTCGCAAGATCAGCACCTTTCGCGGCGAGTCCGCTTTCTCCACATGGCTGCACCGCATGACGGTCAACGTGGTGCTGATGCAACTACGCAAGAAGGGCCTGCCGGTGGTTTCGCTCGAAGAGACTCTGGAAGCCGAGGACGAGGCTCCCAGGAAGGAATTCGGGACCAAAGACTTGAAGCTGACGGGTTCCATCGATCGCCTGCAATTGCAGCGGGCGATTGACCGGTTGCCGCCGGGCTATAGAACGGTTTTTGTGTTACATGATGTAGAAGGATTCGAGCATAACGAAATTGCCCAAATGGTGGGCTGCTCGATTGGCAATAGCAAGTCGCAGCTCCACAAGGCACGATTGAAGCTGCGAGATTATCTGAAGTTCATGAGAGCCGAAAAGGCCAAGACTGGGTAGCGGAAGTTGCGGTATTGGGGAGAGAGTGGCTATGAAGTGTTCCGATGTAGAGAGGGTTCTGTCGGAGTTCGTCGACGGCGCTTCTGACGGTACTTTTCCAACTGACATTGATGCGCATGTGAAATCCTGTCCAGATTGCTCGGATCTGGCCTCGGACCTGAAACTGATTGCGAGCGAAGCGCGACAACTGGCGGCAACCGAAGAACCGGCGCCCAGGGTGTGGGTGCGAATTGCGGCGGAATTGAGGGCCGAAGGACTGGTCTCCGATTCGGCGACCCGTGAACCCGCGCCCACCCGGCCCGTCATTGTTCCGGTCGCAGTCCCCGTTTCTCTGCGACGGCGATGGAGCGCGTTGTGGCTGGCGCCAGTCACGGCTGCGGTGCTCGCGGCAGGCGCTTACGTGATAAGTCATAAGCCGGCCCCGCAAGTTGCGAAGCAACAAACTCCCCCACCCCCAGTAACGTCCCCGGCTCCAGTGGTTCCCGCGATTCAGGCCGCTCCCGCGCCCGCGGCTCCCCAACAGGTGGCGAAGAAGTCCGCTAAGCCAGAGGGTGGCAATGTAAATGGAACTGGAAACGGAAATGGAAACGGCATAGGTCCTGCGGTAGAAGCCGCCGTGGAACCCGAACCGAGCGCGGAAGATCAACAGTTCTTGAGTGTGGTTTCCACGCTTGGCCCTTCGACGCGGGCCACGTATGAAAATCAACTGAAAGCAGTGAATGCCGACATCCGGGAAACACAGGCATACGTCAATCGGAATCCGCAGGACCTGGATGCCCGGCAGCATCTGATGGATGCGTATCAACAGAAAGCACTTCTTTACCAGATTGCGTTGGATCGTATTCAATAGGGGAAGGGCGGACCGGCGTTCCCGGCCGCAGGGGCGGCGTTTTATGGCGAGGCATCCGAGGGCGAGTCTTCAACGCACAAGTATTCCGCACACCGCGGTCGTAACGCTGGTTCTGGCAACCTGTCTGTCGTCGGCCTTCGCCGAAAGCAAGAAGGAATACCGTTTTACGGTCGGCCCCAACGCGATTATTTCCGTGGATACGCAGTACGGATCGATTTCGGTAAAGCCTGGCAGCGGAGACCAAGTCCTGGTGACGGCTACTCTCCAGTCGGACAACGTGGAAGTCGACCAGCAGCAAAATGGCAACCGGATTGAAATCGCGTCGCATCTGTTGCAGGGCGCGAACGAGCAAACCGGCCGGGTTGACTACGAAGTGTTGATTCCGCCTGACGCTACCCTCAACCTTCACTCTTCGACGGGTCCCTTGTCGGCGGAGGGCCTGCATGGAGACCTGACGCTGGAAGGCACGGATGCGGTGGTGAATGTTCACAACGTCGAGAATGGTCATGTACACGTAAGGACGATGCGCGGACCGATTACGCTTTCTGATGTTCGCAATGGCCACGTTGAGATTGCTTCCATCAGCGGCGACATCCATTTGAAATCGGTCACGGGGCCGCTGGTGCAGGCGAGTTCCGGCAGAGGAAGGATTTTCTACAACGGAGATTTCGGCTCCGGCGGCGACTATAAGTTCACCACCCACACGGGTGACATCGAGGCGGTGGTGCCGGCGGATGTCTCGGCCGACTTTAGAGCGCACTCGGTGCTGGGCCGGGTGCACGCCGATTTTCCTCTCCAAGCCAAACACTCCCGGTTTCCGGTCGAGGCGGGACGTTCCTTCATTGGTACCTCCGGTAAGGCATCATCGGCAGTCGTGCTGCGCTCTTTCAGTGGTAGAATCCGCCTCAAGCAACGCTGAAAACACCAAGAATTAGAGGGCTTGTGTGGCGGCGGAACTTTGTCCCGCCGGGATGAGGCAAAGCCCGTCCCCACACGCGCCGTGGAGTGTCATGGGAGTGCGCGCGGTGTTTCTGGTGGGATTCATGGCTTCCGGCAAGACCACGCTGGGACAGGAGCTTGCCCGGAGGCTTAACTGGGATTTTGTGGATCTGGATGCCCATATCGAGGCTCGCGAGCGGCAAACCATTGCCGAGGTTTTTCGGGACCGGGGGGAGCATGAATTTCGGATTTTAGAGACCGCCGCGCTTCGCGATCTGACGGAATCGCTTAAGAGTGACACCGTGGTTGCGCTCGGGGGCGGAACGTTCGCGCACCCAACGAACCGGGAGTTATTGCGGCCCTGGTCCACCGTGTTCTTGGATTCTCCGCTGGACGAACTTTGGGAGCGCAGTTTGGAAGACGCTGCGAAACGGCCTTTGCGAAAAGATCGCACCGAGTTCGCGCGTCTGTATGAATGTCGACTGCCGTTCTATCGTCAGGCAACCGTGACTGTTGTAACTTCGGGTAAGGATCTGGCCTCCCTTTGCGCGGAGATCGAGCGTACGTTGCAGTTTCGGGGAGGATCTTCGGCTGCGGGTTCATCTCAGATCTCCCCGATGATTTCTAGGTCCAAAGAGGAGAATTTACAGTGAAGTTGTCTTATCGGCTGGCTTTCATGATGGCGCTGGTTTGGTGCATTGCGGCATGGGCAGCTCCCATGTCCAAGGAGAAGGAGCACGAGGGGCAGAAGGTCGACGCCGGTTCGTTTGGCGTGTTTCAGAATGGCCACCGGGTAGGCACCGAGACGTTTTCGATCTATCAGACGGGCAGCGGCAGCGTCATCGACTCCGAATTCAAGACGGACAATGCTCCCACCCAGGCTGTGCAAGATTCCGTGATGCAACTCACGGCGAAGGGGGAAATCAAGCGCTACGAGTGGAAGGAAGTGACCCCTGGCATGGCTCAATCCGTGGTGGTCCCGAATGATGACTTTCTGAATCAGAAATGGAGTGCTTCACCCGACGCAAAAGAACAGCAGCAGCCCTACCTGATGCCGCTATCGACCAGCATCCTGGACGACTACTTCTTCATCCACCGCGAACTACTGGCCTGGAAGATTCTAGGGATGGTCTGCAAACAAGACAAAGGGCTGCAATGCCTGCCCAAGCAGCACACTCAGTTCGGAACCCTGAACCCGCACCAGCATTCTTCCGCGTTGGTCACCGGGGAGTTCATCGGCCGCGAGAAAGTGAACCTGAAGAGCGGACCGCGGGACTTGCTCAAACTGGAACTGAAAAGCGAAGCGGGAACGTGGCAGCTCTGGCTCGACGATCAATTCAAAGTTATGAAGATGTTGGTGGTGGGAGAGAATACCGAAGTGATCCGCGATTAGCGGGGTTGCGGGAAAATGCAGCTCGCTGAAGGTCAGCCCCCTTCGGTAGTGGTTCGCTCCCGCCTGCAGGCGATACGATAGCGGTGGGGACCGGGACCGGTTGGGATAACTCTTGACGTTTCTTGATTCACGCACGTCGCGCGTGCTGCTGACGGCTTTCTTATTCGCCGTGGGGCTGGGCTTTCTCTATGCGGCGCGGCGAACGCTGATCCTCTTTCTTTTTGCCATTTTTTTCGCTTACCTCATTAATCCGGCAGTCGTGCGACTGGAGAAACTCCTCCGCAGCCGCGCCTGGGCGATCGCGGTCATTTACCTGCTGCTGCTGGTTGCTCTGGGGCTGTTTGGTTTACTTGTCGGGCCGAGGATTGCCCGGCAAAGCGCCCGCCTGGGACAGTCGCTGCCGGGACTTATGGACAAGGCAGGCAGCAGCCAATTCTCCGGTCAGATCGGCCAGCTTGCCGCACAGATCGGGAGCGAGCACGGCTGGAGCCAGGACACCCAGAAGCGCATTCGAGATTACTTGATAAGTCACCGGGACGACTTGTCTCGCCTGGCGCAGCGCATCGGTGTTCGCGCGGCGGAAGCGGCGCAAGAAGTGTGGCTGCTGTTTCTGGTGCCTATCCTTGCCATTTTCTTTCTGCGCGATGGTGGCAGCTTCCATGAAGTCCTTCTGACTCTGGTGCAGTCGCGCACGCAGCGCGAGTTTCTGCAGGATGTGTTCCAGGATCTGAACCAGATGCTCGCGCAATTCATTCGCGCCCAGTTGACTTTGGCGGCGCTATCGCTGGTGGCGTACACCTCATTCCTGGGGGCGATGCGAGTTCCGTACGCGCTGATGCTTGGTACCGTCGGAGGCGCGCTGGAGTTCGTCCCCCTGGCGGGCCCATTGCTGGCGGGGGCAGCGATGATGAGCGTCGCGGTCCTGGAGGGATACCAGCACTGGCCCTTCATCCTGTTGTTTTTGTTCGTCTGGCGAATAGTGCTGGATTACGTAATCTCTCCCCGCGTCATGGGAGTCAGTGTGGAGTTGCATCCGCTGGCGGCATTATTCGGCATTCTCGCGGGCGGCGAAATCGCCGGGATACTCGGCGTCTATCTCTCCATCCCAGTGATGGCCAGTCTGCGTATTGTCTGGCGGCGCTGGCGCATCTACGTCGAAAAACGCAAGTTCGGCCCGCTCAACGAGTACTCATTTCCGCACGAACTGGGAAGGTAAAGAAGCGAGAAAGCGCGCGGCCCCTTCCACCGAATTCGCCCGCGGATCAGCGGCGGCATTCCCCTAAGAAATTTCGCTGGTATAAAATCACAACTTACCTTGTTTATCAAAAGCTGTTGATCAAAATATGTCGAATAAACTTCCTGTTGGAATTCTCGGTGCCACGGGCATCGTCGGGCAGAGATTTATCCAAATGCTCGAACATCACCCCTGGTTTGAAGTGTCGTGGCTGGCCGCTTCCGATCGTTCGGAAGGGCGGTCCTATGCCGAAGCTGCGCGCTGGCGTTTGAAGACTGCCATTCCCGCTAACGTCGCCAGGATGACGGTTGCGCCGGCCAAGCCCGAAGGCGCTCCCAAAATTATTTTCGCGGCGTTGGATGCCGGCATCGCCCGCGAGCTGGAACCCCAATTCGCAGCCGCCGGCTGTGCGGTCGTCTCGAATTCGAGCGCGTTGCGCATGCAGGCCGACGTTCCGCTGGTGATTCCCGAAGTTAACGGCGATCACATCCGGCTTATCGAGACCCAACCCTGGCGGCGGAAGTCCGGCGGCTTTGCCGTCACCAACCCCAACTGCTCGGCCATTGGACTGGTGCTCGCGCTCGCTCCGTTACATCGCCGTTTCACGCTGGAGACGGTGATGGCGGTCACCATGCAGGCGGTCAGCGGCGCCGGATATCCCGGAGTCGCCTCCCTCGATATTCTCGGCAACGTCATCCCCTACATCGCCAATGAAGAAGAGAAGATGGAAGAGGAGACGCAAAAGTTGCTGGGCACGCTGAACGGTTCGCACGTCGATCCTGCTCCGTTTGCCATGAGCGCGCAATGCAATCGCGTCGCGGTGGAAGATGGTCATACGGAGTCGGTAGCCGTGAGATTAAAGAAGAAGGCCTCGCCGGAGGAAATCATTGCCGCCTGGAACGATTTTCGCGCCGAGCCGCAGACGTTACACCTGCCGAGCGCACCCGAACAACCGGTGGTGTACATGACTGCTCCGGATCGTCCGCAACCGCGCTTCGACGTTGACCTCGGAGCGGGCATGACCACGGCGGTCGGACGCTTGCGCAAGTGCAATGTGCTCGACTGGAAGTTTACCGTCCTATCGCATAACACCATTCGTGGCGCGGCCGGCGCTGCCCTGCTCAACGCTGAACTCCTCAAGGCGAAGGGATATCTCGGGTGATGCGAATACCTACCACGGAGGCACGGAGACACGGAGAAAACCTGAACCAAGGAATTTCGTTCGTGACGGTCGCTGACGGACGGAAGCACCCACGGTCTCAACCGTTCCCACGGCTCGCTCTCAAAACGCGGAACTTCGCAGACATGATTCGGCTTTCCTCCGTGTCTCCGTGTCTCCGTGGTGGATGTTTTGCTGGCTGCAAGGAGCACCCCCGCCCATGATCGTCATGAAGTTCGGCGGGACTTCCGTACAAGATGCGAAGGCGATCGATCGCGTCGCCCACATTGTCCAGGGCCGGTTGGCGGACCGTCCCGTGGTGGTGGTCAGCGCCATGGCCAAGGTCACCGATTCCCTCCTCGCCATGGGAAAGGCTGCCGGTGGCGGCGATCGCAAGACCGCGCTCAAAATGGCGCGTGCCTTGCGCGAACGCCATTACGACACTGCCGGAGAACTGCTGGGCACGGCCCTGTTCACAGAATTTCACGGCGACCTGGGCGCCGACTTCGAAGATTTGGACGAATTGCTGCGCGGCATCGGCGCGGTCGGTGAGATCACTCCGCGCACCTACGATTACGTTGCCTCGTTCGGCGAAGTGCTCTCGAGCAAGATCGTGGCGGCTGCTTTCACCGCCCGCGGATTGCCGGGTGCGCACGTGGATTCGCGCCAATGTCTGTTGACCGACAGCGCCTACACCCGCGCCGTTCCTCAGATGGATGAAACCAACGAGCGCCTCCGCAAACGGGTGCAGCCTCTGGTCGAGGCCGGCAAGGTTCCGGTGATGGGCGGATTCATCGGTTCCAATCGCGCCGGCATCACCACCACCATCGGCCGCGGAGGATCGGATTTTTCCGCGGCGATCTTTGGTGCCGCTCTCGGCGCCGAGCGCATCGAAATCTGGACCGACGTCGACGGCATGATGACAACCGACCCCCGCCTTACTCCCGAGGCGCGGCGCATCAAGGTCATCAGCTTTGACGAGGCCGCCGAACTTGCCTACTTCGGCGCCAAGGTTCTGCATCCGGCAACCGTGCTGCCTGCGATTCAACAAAACATTCCCGTCTATGTTCTGAACTCGCTGAACCCGACCTGCGAAGGGACAAAGGTTACGGCCCGCGCCCCGCGGTGCTCCAACATTTTCAAGGCCATCGCGCTCAAGAAAAAAATCACTCTGGTAGAGGTCGCCGCGCCGCGCCGTCTGCTGGTGCGGGGATATTTGAAGTCCATCTTTGAGGCCTTTGACAAGCACGAGGTAGCGGTGGACGTGGTTTCCACCTCCGAAGTCAGCGTCTCGGTGACAGCCGAGACCAACGAAGCTATCCCCGCACTCGCGGCCGATCTGGCGAAGCTTGCCGACGTGAAGTACGAGGGTCGCAAAGCGATCGTTTGTTTAGTGGGCGAGAATTTGCGTGAGACGCCAGGAATCGCCGCCAAGGTCTTCGGCATCCTTGAGGATGTGAAGATTCGCATGATCTCGCAAGGCGCGTCCGAAATTAATTTGACTTTCGTGATTGAAGAGGACGACGCGGCCGAGGTGGTTCGACGATTGCACCACGCATTTTTCGCGGAGGCGGATCCGGAAGTGTTCGCGTAATGAATCTTCGGCCGCGAAGAAATCTTCACCACAGCGAGCACAGGGGGGAACGGGGAAAGCTAAACGCGAAAGGATTTTCCCTGTGCCGGTTTTCCCTGTGGCCCTCCGTGCTCCCCGTGGTTGGCTCTAAGGTTTCCTCATGAATCTTCTGATCCTAGGCCGAGGCAAAACCGGATCGCTGGTCGCAGAGGTCGCGCGCGTCCGCCGGCATCATGTGCGAGTTCTTTCCGCCGCTGAAAATGCTGGAGCAAGCGCTCTTACGCCCGAGTCGCTCGCGGCCACCGACGCCGTGATTGACTTCACCACGCCCGCAGCGAGCGTCGCCAATGCTGAAGCCTGTATCCGCGCCAAGAAAAATATCGTGATCGGAACCACTGGCTGGTATGACCAATTGCCGCGCTTGCGCGAAATGGTGCTCTCGGCAAAAACAGGCTTCCTCTATGGCTCGAATTTTTCCATAGGCGTCAACCTGTTCTTCGAGATTGCTGCGACCGCCGGAGCAGCGCTGAAATACGATTACTCGGGTCAGATTTTCGAACGTCATCATGCGCAAAAAAAAGACGCTCCTTCGGGAACGGCGATGACGATCCAAAAAATTGTGCGCGAGTCCGGAGGCAAGGAAAAAGAAGTCGAGATCGTCTCCTTTCGCGAAGGGGACGCGGTCGGGATGCATGAACTGGTCTTCAATTCGGCCGGCGATCGCATCTATTTGTGCCACGACGCCAAGTCGCGCCAGGGATATGCAGAAGGCGCGGTGCGGGCAGCCGAGTGGCTGGCGGGGAAAACGGGCTTCTTCGAGTTCCGTAACGTCTGGCGAGAGCTTTAGGGAAGCCTCCAGAACCACTATTACCGCGGCCGCGCTTCGCTCCGCCGGAACGGGGCAAGCCCCGTCACCACACGAGTAAGAGCTGCTCATGCACGCGCTCTCGGGAAGAGTTATCCTTGAGGCATGCAACTGCGAGGCTGTGGTACCGCTCTGGTCACACCGTTCTCTCAGGACGGCGCTGTCGACGAAAACGCATTGCGAAATCTGGTTGCCTGGCAGGTCGAGTCGGGTATCGATTTCCTGATTCCCTGCGGCACTACGGGAGAAACTCCCACGCTCACCCACGATGAGTGGCTGCGCGTCATCGACGTGACCATCGAAGTCGTCGCCGGACGCGTCCCGATCGTCGCCGGCGCCACCTCCAACTCGACGCAGGAGGCTGTCGCGAAGGCGAAAGAAGTGGCGGCACGCCCGGGCGTCAACGCCATCCTCACCGCTTCGCCGTACTACAACAAGCCGACGCAAGAGGGCCAATACCGGCATTTCCGCGCGATCGCAGAAGCGGTTGAGAAGCCGGTCATCCTCTATAACGTGCCCGGACGCACCTCCGCCAACCTTGAGCCCGCGACGCTGACACGTCTGTGCGAAGTTCCAAATATTGCGGGTGTGAAGGAAGCCAGCGGCAACATGACGCAGATTGCCGAGGTGCTGAACTCCGTGCCGGAACGATTTCTGGTGCTCTCGGGCGACGACGCCGTCACTTTGCCGGTGATCGCTCTCGGCGGCGTGGGCGTGATCTCGGTAGCATCCAACGAAATTCCGCGCGAAATGGCGGAGATGACTCGCGCGGCTCTGAACAACGACTGGCACACGGCGCGCAACCTCCACCGCAAGTATCTTCCGCTGATGCTGGCCAACTTCATCGAGTCGAGTCCGCTGCCCGTGAAGGCCGTGCTCGCGATGATGGGCAAGATTGAAGAGGTCTATCGCCTGCCCTTGCTTCCCATGCGCCGCGACACGCGATCGAAGCTGCAGAAGATCGCGACCGACGCGGGACTGATTACGCGCCCTGCGGCTCCGCCGGCCGCTGCTGCCGAATTCTATGTTTACGAAAATTGGGCGGCGGGCCCGCATAAAGCCATTCTGCACCGCGCATCCTGTGGACAATGCAGTTCCGGCAAAGGACGCCCCACCGGGCACGATCCCAATCATTCGCGCTGGCACGGACCATATGGCAATCTCGCCGAAGCGCGCGGAGCGACGCATCAGATGCCCGGTGTGCTCATCCGCAGCGAATGCAAATGCGTAGCGTAAAGGACAGATCTTAGCTTTCTTTTTGGTTTCTCTTGCTCTCCTATGCCAGATTCGCTATCCACCCTGAAATCGACTATTGAACGACTATCGGCGCTCGAAACGATCGTCAACCCTGACGAAGCCCGGCCCACTTTTTTCGACTTTCGCGCCGCTCTGACTCGCGGCGAGGTTCGCGCCGCTGACAAGGTCGGCGGACGCTGGGTCGTCAATGCCTGGGTGAAGCAAGGCATCCTGTTGGGCTTCCGTCTTGGCGAATTACAAAAAATGTCAGACGGAGACGTACTTTCCTTTGTTGACAAGGACACGTTCCCTGCCCGCCGTCTGACCCTCGCCGATCGCGTTCGCCTGGTGCCGGGAGGATCGTCCATTCGCGAAGGGGCCTACGTTGCGCCATCGGTCGTCTGCATGCCTCCCATGTTCATCAACGTCGGCGCCTACGTGGGCGAAGGCTCGATGATCGATTCGCACGCCTTGGTCGGTTCCTGCGCGCAGATCGGCAAGCGCGTGCATCTGAGTGCCGCCGCGCAGATTGGAGGCGTGCTCGAACCCATCAACGCCGCCCCGGTGGTCATCGAAGACGATGTGCTCGTCGGCGGCAATTGCGGAGTGTACGAAGGCACGCTGGTCGGCGCGCGCGCGGTGCTGGGAGCGGGAACGATCCTGACCCGGTCCACGCCACTCTATGATCTGGTGCACGGCGAGATCTACCGCGCGACAGCGGAGCAGCCGCTGCAGGTGCCGGAGAATGCCGTGGTCGTTCCGGGCTCACGCGGCGTGAAAAAGGGCAAGGGCAAATCCGACGACTGGAACCTCTCGCTCTACACGCCGGTCATCGTGAAGTATCGCGACGAAAAGACCGAGCGCGGGATTGAGCTGGAAGACTGGCTGCGGTAGAGTGGGTCCGCCCACTCGAGGAACAGTTCTTTAGACTCGACTCCTGACCCACTCGCGCGTTCTGCCGCTCGTTTGGAGTAAGGTGGTCGCAAAAGCCGTTCCGCACGCCAGTAGGGACATCTCCGATGGTCTTTCTGCCATTGATCGCCGTCTTGCTTTCGGTCGCGTCGTTCATCGGGTGCATCCTTGTGCTGTCCATGAGCATAGCAAAGTGGGAGACATTCAAGAACATGCTGCTGGCGCTAATTGCCATCGTCTTGCTCGCAGTCGCCACAGTAGGGATAGCAGCATGGCTGTTTCATTCTACGGTTACGGCAGTTCTCGCGGGACTGTTCTGCGTGCCCGCAAGCCTGCTCGGCGCGGCAGTTACGGGATGGCGTCGCGATCGCTCGGTTAGAACGCGATGCGAAACCAACCCCAGAATTTTGCCATGAGCGCAGCCTTTGCTTTCGCCGCCGATCCAAAGTTATTACTGCTCATGCTTTACCTTATGATATAATGTAAAGCATGACGGAAGCGACTCTTTCGGCGAAGAATCAGATCGTGATCCCGCGGGAGGCTCGCGAAGCGCTGGGACTGAAACCCGGCGATAAGATTCTTGTGGTCGTTCGGGGCGGGAAAGTCCTGGTCCTGCAAAAACCGGAGTCTTATCGTGCCGCGATCCGCGGGTTAGCTCGTGGTAAATATCCAAAGGATTATCTGCGAAAGGAACGCCAGAGTTGGGAGTAGAGCGGCTCCGCGCCTTTCTCCGGCGTCACCGGCGAATCGCTCTGGACACGAGTATCTTCATTTATCACTTAGAAGCCAACTCAAAGTATCTCGCATGCACCGACCTCATTTTTTCTTGGATTGAGCGGGCGGAATGCAAAGCCCTCACATCCACAATAACGATGACGGAACTGCTGGTACTGCCCTATCGCAAAGGCGACGAACAGCGGGCAAATGATTTCTGTGGCTTGCTTTCCACCTACCCCAACCTCGATTGGATTGCGCCGAACCTGGAGATCGCGGAGCTCGCGGCCCGGATTCGCGCTCTGCATCGCCTGCAAACTCCCGACGCTCTACAAGCCGCGACCGCCACGCATTCGCAGGCTACCGCTTTGATTACGAACGATGCTGTCTTTGAACGGGTGGAAGGCTTTCAAACACTGGTTCTGGATCGACTTCTGTGACTGTCGACTTTGCTGGCCGCGCGCGGCGCTCATGGATCACGACGGCAGTGTCGGCGACACGATACCCGGAAGCCGCGCTTGTTCGGCCGCAAACCTACGCCGTGCTTCGAGATGTTTTTCGCGGAAATGCGCCCGCGCCCGTTCGCCCCATGCTCGCACGAAATAATAGTTCAGCGCGCATCCGATGGCCGAACTGGTCAGCGGGACCAAGCGCCCGGCCCACTTCTCCGCCACCTCGGCGCCAGCCTTGGCCGCAATTCGCTGAATCACGCGCGGCACAAAGCGATTGACCACTTCTTTTTCCAACAAATCGCGGCTGATGTCGACACCCGCGGCGCTGGCCGCGGCGATCCATAACTCAGCGATTTCGTCGTCGGTATTCAACTCGAAACCATAAATCAGGCTGAGCTTCTGAATCATACGCATGGTGATGGCGGAAAGAATGCCAAGATCCGGCACGATGGTGAGGAAGCCGCCCAAGCCAAATCCGGCGCCCTCAACCGCCGCCATCTTCATGCCGCTGCGGATCACCGACTCCGCCGCATCGTCGATGCGCTCCATCTCCAGAGTGAATACACCCTGGAAGCTGGCCAGCGGCAGCCCGTGGGCCACGCGCAGCTGCATCAGGAAGCGCCCCGGATCAACCCTGATCGTCTCGTAGGCGTGGGTCAGGCCTCCACGGATCGCGCCTTCGACGCGCCGCCGCATCCAGGACTTTCTTTCGTCAGCCATTTTCGACTATGAGTTTATCAGCCAAGCACAAACGACAGCTCACCCGTGTGCTAGCATCGACTTTACTGATGGCAAAAGGAAAACTGCATATAGTTCCGCTAGGCGGGATGGGCGAGTTCGGTATGAACTGCATGGCCATCCGCTATGGTGATGACATCGTCGTGGTTGATGCCGGCCTCATGTTTCCCGAAGCCGAGTTGCTGGGCGTTGACATCGTCGTCCCCGACATTTCTTACCTGCTGGAGAATCGCAAGCATGTGCGCGGCATCGTGCTTACGCACGGCCATGAAGACCATATCGGAGCCCTGCCCTGGATCCTCAGCGAACTGAATGTTCCCGTCTGGGGCACAGAGTTCACGCTGGCCTACGTCGAAGACAAGCTCGATGAACACCAGCTTCTCGACGACTCCGACCTGCGCGAGATTCGTCCCGGAGAACGCTTCAAGGTTGGACCGTTCACTATTCATCCGCTGCAAGTAACGCACAGCCTGGTCGATTGCGTTGCGCTCGCCATACACACGCCGCTTGGGGTCGTGCTGCACACCGGCGACTTCAAGGTCGACCCAACCCCCACCGACAACCGCCTCTTCGACCTGCACGGGTTCGCCGAGTACGGCAAAGAAGGAGTACTGGCGCTGTTGCAGGATTCTACCAACGTCGAGCGCAAGGGCTACACGCCGAGCGAGCGCGCGGTTCGCCGTAAGTTCGAGGAGGTGTTTGCCCGCACCAAGCGCCGTCTGTTCATCTCCTGCTTCTCGTCCTCGATTCACCGCATCAAGCTGACCGTCGACATGGCGCGCGAGCACGGCCGCAAAATCTGCTTCCTCGGCCGCTCCATGGAGAATTCTTCCGAGATTGCCGAAGACTTGGGTTATGTCCAGATCCCCGAGGGCATGCTGATCCATCCCGGCGAAATGAAGAATTTCGCCCCTGAAAAAGTATGTGTCCTCATCAGCGGCACGCAGGGCGAACCTATGTCGGCGCTGTCGCGCGCGGCGGTGGATAACCATAAGCACGCCAAAATCGAAAGAGGCGATACGGTCGTGCTCTCGTCGCGCATCATTCCCGGCAACGAAAAAGCTATCTACCGGATGATCGACCACCTATTCCGCCGCGAGGCGTTCGTCATCTATGACGACGGCTCCTACCCGCCGATTCACGTCAGCGGACACGCCAGCCAGGAAGAGTTGAAGCTCATCATCAACCTGGTGCGGCCGAAGTATTTCATTCCGATCCACGGTGAATACCGTCAGCTCAAGTTACATGCTGAGCTGGCAGGGTCAATGACTGGGGCGGTTGGCAACGTGATGCTGATCGAAAGCGGAGACGTCCTCGAAATCGATGAACTCGGCGCCCGCAAGGCTGGACGGGTCAACGTAGGCCGCGTCTGCATCGATTCCGGCTCGCGCACCGACGTGGTCGAAGACCTAGTCATCAAAGACCGCCGCCACCTCAGCGAAGACGGCTTCGTGATGCCGATCATCGCCATCAACAAGCTCACCGGCCTCGTCGAGACTGCGCCCGAGATTGTGACGCGCGGATTCGCTCCCGGCGAAAATGGCGTGATCGAACGCGCGCGCGAGATCGTCATGGAGACGCTCGACGCCTCCAGCGCCGAAGAGAAAGCCGATTATGGCGTGATCAAAGAGAAAATCCGCACCGACTTGAAGCGCTACATCTCGCGGCAGACGCAGCGGCGGCCGCTGATTATGCCGGTGATACTGGAGATCTGAGGAGGCGCCCTCTAGCTAAGCGGGTTTTTCCAGCGCAGCCCCGGAAAGCGGGCAAAATCCCGGTCCGCCGTGTGCAGCACAGCTCCATGCTCAATCGTGATCGCCGCGATCTCCGCATCACTTACCAACGGGCCTGAGGCCTGTCCCTCCAGGATCATTTGCCTCAACACCGACCAGTGCTGATCCGCCGGCACAAGTATTTGTACATTCGGTTGTTGTAACCACTCATCTACGACTTGCACGGCTTGCTGCAGGCTGACACGCATTCCCGATAGTCGCCGATTCGTGATAACCCGTAGGAACGCAGATACGCTTTGCCAGGGCAGTCCCACGGCTTCTACTCCCGAAAGCGCTTCCTCCAGCCAGGAATGGCTCTTCTTGTGGTAGGCCGAATCGAGATCGTAGGAATAGATCAGGAGATTGGCATCAATGACGATCACCGATGATCCGGCCCTTCGAGGTATTCCAATAGCTCTTCTACTTTCTCAAACGGAGGCAGACCCAGATTCCACGGCTTCACCCGGAACGGCTTCCGGACGGGCTGCTTCGAAGCCGTCAACCCCATCCGCAGAAATCGATTCACCGCCTCTTTGAAAGAAGAGCCAGTTCGCCGAACTTCCTTCTTCAGCAACTGGGCCACGTCGTCATCGAGCGAAAGGGTTGTTCTCATGTTTTGATGCTATACCAGTATGCATCATGATGTCAATCTCTATAACATCATGATGTACTGCGGTGGCCGCCCTTGCAAAAAACGTCCGGACAAGGCACGCTCAAACACGATGGTTTCCCTCGACGACATTCGGGCGGCTCAAACTATTCTCGACGGCATCGCTGTCCACACACCCCTGTTCGAGTGGACGGGCGGGGCCGATCAGCGCAAGCTCTTCCTGAAGCTCGAAAACCTGCAGCCCATTGGCGCTTTCAAACTACGCGGCGCGTACAACAAGGTCGCTTCCCTTAGCGACGACGAACGTCGTCGCGGGGTTATCTCGTATTCCAGCGGCAATCACGCGCAAGGCGTAGCCTACGCGGCGCGGACGCTGGGAGTGAAAGCCATCATTGTCATGCCCGGCAATGCGCCGAAGAACAAGCTCGAAGCCACGGCCGCCCTCGGAGCCGAGATCGTCACCGTTGGTCCTGGCAGCGAACAGCGCCGCTTGCGCGCCGAAGAATTGGCCGCTGCACACAGCTACGTTATCGTGCCTCCCTACAACGACGAAAAGATCATCGCCGGCCAGGGAACCGTCGGGCTTGAAATCCTTGAAGACCTCCCGAATGTTGAAACCGTGCTGGTCCCTGTCGGTGGAGGTGGATTGATCAGCGGCGTCTCGGCCGCCATCAAGCTCAGCAATCCCCAAGTCAGAGTGATTGGCGTCGAGCCCCAACTTGCCGCCGATGCGCAAGCCAGCCTGCGTGCCGGTCGCATCGTCTCTTTCCCGGCGGAGCAAGTCTCGCAGACACTGGCTGACGGCCTTCGCACCCAGAGTATCGGCGCAATCAATTTCGAACACATCCGCGCCTATGTGGACGACATCGTCAGCGTGACCGAAGACGAGATTCGCGAGGCCATGCGCGCTCTGAGTGCGAACACGAAAACGCTGGCCGAGCCGAGCGGCGCTGTTACCGTAGCCGCATTTCTTTTCCACGCGGCCGAGTTGCCGGACACAAAGATCAACGTCGCCGTGATCAGCGGCGGCAACATCGATCCCAAACTGCTTGCCGAGTTGGGTAACCACTGATCACTTAGGATGCACTCGAAGTTTTCCTCTGTGCCACTCTGTGTTCCCTGTGGTTGCGCTCTTGACGCTGCTAACAAACGGCAACCACAGGGAACACAGAGGACACAGAGGAACACAGGGCCACACCGGAAGATCTCCCGCTCGATTCGTCCTTCGACCGCTGCGAATGTACAATCCTGAGTTTGCACTCGAGGACAATTTGAATCGCTGGCTCGATCAGTTCTTCGAACTCGCTCACCACCAAACGACCATCCGCCGCGAAATTGTCGCCGGACTTACCACTTTCTTCACCATGGCCTACATCGTGGCCGTAAATCCTGCCATCCTGAAAGCCGCCGGCATGCCGGCGGGCGCCTCGCTTACGGCCACGATTCTCGCCGCGGTTTTCGGAACGCTGTTGATGGGCTTCTATGCCAACCGTCCTTTCGCCATCGCCCCTTACATGGGCGAAAATGCTTTCGTCGCGTTCACGGTTGTTCACGTACTCGGCTATACCTGGCAGAGCGCCCTGGGCGCGGTATTCCTGGCCGGTATTCTTTTTATTCTGATGACGCTGTTCCGCCTCCGCCAGTGGATGGTCGACGCCATTCCCCCCACTCTCCGTTATAGCTACGCCGTTGGCATCGGATTGTTCCTTACCTTCATCGGACTGAATCAGACCGGCATCGTTACCATGGGATTCCCCGGGGCGCCGGTCCGGCCGGGCCATCTGACCTCGCTTTCGGTGCTGCTTTCCATCTTCGGGTTCCTGCTGATCACGGTGCTGACCATTCGCCGTTTCCCGGCCGCGATTCTTAGCGGAGTTCTCGTAACCGCTCTTCTAAGTTTTGTGACCCGGGTCGCTCCGGCGCCCGCAGGTTGGGTCAGCCGTCCGCCCAGCTTGCAGCCCGTCTTTTTCCAGTTCGATTTACACAGTCTGTTCAGCTGGGGTTTCTTTCCGGTTGTGCTGACGATTTTTGTCATGGCATTCGTGGACACCATGGGCACGCTCATCGGAGTGTCGGCGCGCGCGGGCTTCCTCGATAAAGACGGCAACCTTCCGCGGATCGAGCGCCCGATGATGGCCGACGCGCTGGCCACCACCTTCGCCGCCGTGATTGGAACTACCACGTCCGGCGCCTATATCGAATCCGCCACCGGAGTAGAGGCGGGCGGCCGAACCGGCCTGACGGCGATCGTCACTGCGCTTTGCTTTGTCGGGACTCTGTTCTTCGCCCCCTTCATCTCCGCCATCCCGCCACAGGCATACGGACCGGCGCTCATCTTCGTGGGATTGCTGATGCTGACTCCGATTACCCGGATTCCCTTCGACGACCTCACTGAACTGGTCCCAGCCTTCGGCGTCATCGTCCTCATGGCTTTCACCTACAACGTAGGCATTGGCATGACGGCGGGCTTTCTCTTGTATCCTTTTTGCAAGCTGGTTTCGGGGCGCGTACGAGATGTTCGCCCGGCGCTCTGGGCGTTGACCGCGCTGTCGCTGCTGTTTTTCGTCTTTTACCCTTACACCTAGGAAGCAGAGAATCGAGTGAAACTAACATGATTCGCTTTGGTATCGCAGGTTTCGGATTCCACGCCGTGCGGCGGCTGATGCCGGGTTTCGCTCTGGCCGAGAATTGTAAAGTGGTCGCCCTATCGCGTCGAGATGCCAACAAAGCGCGCGAAGCCGCCGCGAAATATGGCTTCCCGCATGTCTTTTTCTCCACCGAGGAACTCAGCCGCTGCCCCGAAGTTGACGCCGTGCTGGTGACGACTCCCAACAACTGCCACCTGCAGGATGTTCTCACCGCGGTTGCCGCCGGCAAGCCGGTGCTGTGCGAGAAACCGATGGGCATGAATGCCGACGAATGCCTCCAGATGGTCGAAGCGGCGCGTAAAGCCGGAGTTCTGCTCGGCGTCGCCCAGGTCTTTCGCTTTGAAGAAAGCACGGCGAGATTTCGCGCCCGCATCGCCGCCGGTGACATCGGGCGCCCCATTTTTGCGCGGGCAGAGTTCTCGTATCCCGGCATAGACCATGCCCGCACCTGGCTCTACAACCGCTCGGTCGCGGGCGGCGGCCCTATTGCCGACGTGGGTGTCCATTGCATTGATGCTCTGCGTTATATCCTGCAGGATGAGCCGCAGGGAGTGACCGCGATCGGACGTTCCGATGAGAAATCGGGGGACGTGGAAGCAGCGGCCGTGCTGACGCTGGAGTTCCAGCGCGGCACGCTGGCCACGGTAGTGGTTTCAACTCGGGCCCAATATCGTACGCCGCTGGAGATTGTCGGCGATGCTGGTACCCTTCGGGCCGATGACGCGCTGAATGTTGAACGTCCGGTCAAGCTGGAACTGAGGCGCGATGGACAGCGCCTCGCCGAGGACACCGTCTCCAACCAACTTGCCTACGCGCGGCAGGTGGACGCCTTCGCCGCCGCGGTCGAGGGTCGGGAGGTGTTTCCAGTACCTGGACTGGAAGGTTGGCGGAACCAGCTGATTCTGGACGCTGCCTATCGCAGCCTGTCCTCGGGAAAAAGGGAAAAGGTGGCGACGTTCTCACCCGTTCTGGGCTCGTGACCCTTGGAGACCACGGCAAGGGTGTGGAAGTCCGGGATCACGGCCGCAATTCACTGCAGATGCACTGCGCTGCGCCACAAATAAGAAGCGCCCCGGATCCAAAGGATCCGGGGCGCCCGAACAGCCCTCCCCCAGAACTGCTCACCCCGGATTATGTGGTAAGTGACCCGGAGGCGGAATTCCACTCCTGAGCGACTGGATGGCACCAAAGAGCCATTGCTGAACGCGTGGGGCGGGGTAACATGAGTCACCTTGCGATTGGTTACTATCCGTCGCACCCGGCTCTGGAAGCGGTCCCCCAAGGTTAAGGTTTCTTGCGCAGCGAGATTCCTACCGATTCCGAGCCTCCCGGTGATTCCGTTTCGCGGTCCGTGGCCTTGGTCTGCGGAATTGGTCCTCTGGGCGATCCAGGCGAGCAAACTGTTGCTAGTGTGCAGCGGATTGCATTCCAGGATTTTGAGAAGGTACGGTGGAGGCTGGTAAGTCGTTGATAAGTAATAGCAACCAGCCTTCCGTAGATTTGGAACGACAAATGCTCGGCTGACAACAGGCGACCTATACCTTGAAGACAACTTTTCAAGGTGAATCTGGGAAAAACAAAGAAAACTGGGAGGGACTAACATGAGGCGAGTGGTAGTTTTGGCGTTATTGGCATTGGCGTTGCCGTTGGCCGCTTGGGCAGACGGAATTGATATCACTAATCAGTTTGGATCTTTGGCCATATCGAGTGCGGGCATTGTCTCGACGAACTCAGCACTGAGGAGTTGGGGCAGCTTCGCACCGGGAGGTACGTTGGGTTCGGTCAGCTACACGACCGGCGCTCTGATCAGCGGGACGCTGCTGGGCGGCGGCACGTTTTCAGCCACGGGCTCGACATTTGACATTCTGGGCATCGGCAAATGGGCGAAAGCATTAACGGGATGTCCAAGCTGCACAAACCCGGTATCGCTCTTCGCCGGCAGCTTCGTTGGTCCGATTCTTTGGACTCTGGACAGCGCGGGTAAGGGCGGCAGCGATGTCTTTACACTCAGTGGCGAGATTGAGGGCACGTTGTGGAACGGTCGCACCGTGACTGGAACGACCAGCCAGACCATCTTCACCACGAACGGCCAGCTCACCCAGGAGGGTGTCGCGCACATTCGCGCAGGGACCACCTCCCTTACTGTCCCGGAACCGGGAACTTTGGGTCTTTTGGGAGCAGGGCTGGTGGGCATCGCTGGAATGTTCCGTCGCAAGCGGATTGGGGCATAACCTGGATCTGTTGGTTCGCCGAGACACTCAACTCATGGCCCCGCCGCAAGGCGGGGCTTTTGATTTAGGAACGGTCGTCGGTCGTTAGTCGTTAGCAAACTCTCGCAATCCGCACCGAATCCCGAACGACCAGCGACTAGCGATTAACGACGACACTCCCCTGTAAAGTCCTCATCATATTCGGTCGCCGGTTACTGCCGTAACGGCCTGCGATGCCTTTGGCGTTGACCTTACCTTCGTCCAAACCTACAGTCAGGCGCAGGGGGATGTATGAAGGATATCCATGAGGTTTTGCGCCGCAAGCAGGCGCAGTACACACAGCTGGGTAAGCAGATCGAGATGCTGCAGCAGGCTGCCGAAAAACTGCGCGAAGTCGCGCCCTTGCTTGCTGAAACTGACGTCGAGGACGATAGCGCCGTGCTGGCGGAAGTCGACGACGAAAACGCCAATGCGATGGCTGCCAAGGCCAGCGCTCAATCCGCGCCGGCCGCGGCCAAGCCAGCGCGCAGCACAACTCCGCGCTGGCCGTAGAAGCCCGGCTGTACAGGCAGAGCGCGAGGTGGGAGGCTCGGTCGCATGATATTGCAGGCATTACTGGTGTCAACGGATGACCCGACTGCGGAGACGCTGATTCAGGTCCTGGCGCAGTTTGGCGTCGCGGTTGATCGATCGAACGCGGCCGATGTCGCGGTGACGCGTCTGGCAGAGGAGCGTTTCGATCAGGTCATCGTCGACTTCGACGATCCCGGAGCGGCCACTTTGGTTCTTGAAGCATGCCGTCGCCTCGCTGGAGCCGACCGTAATCCGCCTGTCACCGTTGCCTTGCTGCACGACCCTTCGCAGATCCGCGCGATCCTGGGCGCGGGAGCTCATTTCATCCTTACCAAGCCCATCACCCCCGAGCAGGCGCAAACCACTTTGCGCGCCGCCACGGCCCTGCTGAAGCGCGAAAGGCGGCAATCCTTGCGGGTTGCCGTGCAGGCAGCGGCTTCGATTCGGACCGACGACGGCAATACGATCGAGGGCATCCTGCTCGACCTCAGCACCGGCGGCATGGACGTGCTGGCGGCCAAGCCGCTTCCGGCCACCGCCATGGTTCGCGTCTCTTTCGAGCTTCCCGACGGAGGTGCTGGCATCGAAGGTGACGCGGAAGTTGCCTGGAGTACCGCCAACGGTCAAACCGGCCTGCGCTTTCTCGACATCGATCCCAAAATGCGCGAAGAGCTGGGCGAGTGGCTGGCTGCCCGCGCGCATGATGCTTTACCCGAAGAACCGGACGCGGCCAGCCAATGTAAACTGACCGATCTTAGTCTGGGTGGTTGCTATGTGGAGACCGAATCTCCCTTCCCGCAGTCTTCAGCCGTCGACCTGTGTCTGCGCGCCGCCGGGTTGGAGATTCACACCGAGGGTTTGGTCCGGGTCATGCATCCTGGACATGGCATGGGCATTGAGTTCCCTGCCCGCACCGAAGAGCAGCGCAAAAGCGTGGGCGAGTTTATCGAGTTCCTCACCGGCCAGCCGGGCACGACTCCGCAACTGGAAACTTCGCCACGTGCGCTGGTCGCCAACGCGATCGATCTGAGCCCTGCCAGCGGCGGCGCGACCGACGCGGAGGATTCACTTCTCGATTTGTTGCGGACCGGCGATGCTCTTGACGAAGAGGCATTCCTCGCTGAATTGCACCGCCAGCGCAATCCCGAAAGCGTCAGCCAGTAACCTCGACCAATAACGCCACTACCCCCCCCCAAGAATAAACCGGGAGCCAGATCGGCACCCCGTCTCTGGTGTCGCCCCAGCCCCCGGCGGTCTGTTTCACCTAGGTGACCGCAGATTACCTCAACACCCTCTCCTGAATGATTTCAGTTCGGTTAATTTTCCGAGAAAATTTTCTGATGCAATAGAATTGCCTTTGCCTTGTAGAGACGGGGCTTGCCCCTTCTCCGTGGACTCGGGAGACGCGGCAAGCCGCGTCTCTACACGAAAGTCAGAGGTTCCTTGCTCAAAAGTCCGATCTCGCGTGCGCTGTTGCTAGCTGGCGCCTGTCTCGCGGCCATCGCACCGTTTTTCTGGTGGGGCAGTCCGTCCGGGCATGATTTCGAGTTCCACATATTCTCGTGGATGGAAGTGCTCGGCCAATGGAAGGATGGCATCGTATATCCGCGCTGGGCAGCTCTGGCGCACTGGGGATATGGCGAGGCTCGCTTCCTGTTTTACCCGCCCGCCTCGTGGGCTCTGGGCACCGCGCTGGGAGCTGTGCTGCCCTGGAAAATCGTTCCGGGCGCATATTGCTGGATCGCGCTCTCCCTCGCCGGAGCGGCCATGTATCGGCTCGCCCGCGAGTGGCTCCCAACCTCGGACGCGTTGTTCGCATCTGTGTTCTATGCGCTGAATCCCTACCATCTGCTGATCATTTACTGGCGGAGCGCCTACGCTGAACTGCTGGCTGCGGCGCTGCTGCCGCTTCTGTTGCTTTGTCTGCTGAGGCTATTTTTGCCGGAGTCCGACGCTGGCTTTCGATCGGCGCTCTGCTTGAGTCTCACGCTGGCCGCAGCGTGGCTGACGAACGCGCCCGCGGCCGTGATGATCCACTACTCTACCGCTGGGCTGGCATTGGTCTTGGCGGCGATGGGGGTTGTGCGTGAACGAGGGCAGGGCCGCCGAATTTGGAGTCCGCAGATCTGGCGGCCTCTCGCGCGGATATCGCTGGCGATGTTCCTCGGAGCTGGCCTGGCCTCGTTCTATCTCCTCCCCGCAATCTACGAACAGGGATGGGTCAATCTCAGCGAGGTGCTCTCGCCGGGAGTCCGACCGCAGGACAATTTTCTTTTCACCACCATCGCCGATCCCGACCACAACCGCTTCAATCTTTTGGTTTCGACCGTAGCGATTGCCGAAATCGGCGTCCTCGCTCTCGCGATCTGGCGCTCCCGGCAGAAGCAACGCGTAGGGACAGCCGCCCCCGGCTGTCCAGTAGCGCACAGCGCGACCGCATTGGAGACCCCCTGGATGCTGCTTTCCACCTGGGGTGCGGGCAGCGCGCTCCTGATGCTTTCGGCGAGCAATCTGCTCTGGCAGCACCTGCCGAAGCTCCGCTTCGTGCAACTTCCCTTTCGCTGGCTGCTGTGCATGAATGCCGCCTTGACAATGCTCTTGACCATGGCCGCTAAACGCTGGACATCGCGCGTACTGGTGTTCGCCGTGCTGCTGGCCACGCTTTTCCTCGCGGGCTATCGTTTCCAGCCCCCTTGGTGGGAGAAGAGCAGCGATATTCGCGAGAGGAGCGACGCCGTCGCCGATGGCACCGGTTACGATGGCACCGACGAATACGTCCCCGCTGGAGCCGACCCTTACGAGTTGAATAAGAATCTGCCCCGCGTCAGCGACGACGCGGGAACGCCGGTTCAGAGCGCGATGATGGCGTGGGGACAGACGGAAAAGCACTTCACCGTCCACGCTGCAGTGCCGCAAGATATTACCGTGCGCCTTTTCAACTATCCGGCGTGGGATGTCGTCGTAAACGGCAAGCCCACCCACACGCGGACAACCGATGTCACCGGCCTCCTCGTCATTCCCATTGCCGCCGGGGAGAACGATGTACGCATCCACTTTCGGCGGACAACCGATCGTGTAGTCGGCAACATCGTCTCGCTGATCAGCCTGGCCGTGCTGGTTGCCATTTGGATGAAGACGCGGTCGAAGGTCCCACTCGGGCGAGTGTAATCCCCTGTGTTCCCCCGTGTCCCCTGTGGTTAAAAGCTTTTTCTTCAACCACAGGAGACACAGTGGGCCACAGAGAAAGGCATGGAGAGCGCGCAAGATGCAACGAAGAATCCTCCTGGCAACCTCGAACTCGGGCAAACTCCGCGACTTCGCTGGAGCTGCCGCGCCCTTGGGCATCGCAATCGCAAACATCCCAAACTTTTCTTCTCTACCGGAGGTTGTCGAAGACGGAGCTACCTTCGAAGAGAATGCGCGTAAGAAAGCAGAGTCCTACAGTCTGGCCGTTCCCGGCGAGATGGTTCTGGCCGACGACTCCGGCCTGGAGATTGATGCACTCGGTGGAGCGCCCGGCGTCCATTCCGCGCGCTACGCGGCCGACCAGCCGGATAAGGCAGAGTGCAACACCGACGACGAGGCCAACAACGCACGGGTGCTGCACGAACTGGAAGGAATTCCGGAAGAAAAACGCACGGCGCGATTCGTGTGCGTCCTAGCTGTCGCCCGTAACGGCCACACGCTGCACACCTTCCGCGGCACCGCCGAAGGTGTCATCCTGGACGCGCCCCGGGGCAATAACGGATTCGGATACGACCCGCTGTTTTTCTTTCCCGCGATTCAGAAGACGTTCGCCCAATTAGACGCGGAAGAAAAGTCCCGCTACAGCCATCGGGGGGCCGCGTTCCGCGCGTTTCTTGCGTGGTACCGGACAGGGTAGTGGGTCAGTTTGATTTCCACAGGTGATGCAATCATCTCCGCGTTAGCAGCGCGTAGTCGGTTAAGGCTGTCAACAGCCAAATGAAGATTCCTATGCAGCGCATGAATATTGAATACCAAGGCTTCAGGAAGAAGTTGCAATGGTATTGGCTATGTGCCCGCCTGACCACTGTGTTTGTTCTAAAGGTCAAGAGCCAGCCGCAATAGCCCAAGAACAGGCTGACTGCCACATACCAGACGATGCTGAGTGCCCTCATTTAACTCGCCTGTCTCCGAGTGCTTTCAGGATAAGCTCCTTGTCAATCCGCTTTGTGGAGGATGCCGTCTCTGGCAACAGGCCGGGTAGTGGCTTAATTTGGCACAGCTACTAGCACCTGTACACTCAAGAATGGCAGGTAAATTGCCTTCTCCCGCGCTAGCGTGTCGCAATGTAGCAAGTGTCAGCGGTGCACGCGAAGCCAACGACCGTATCGCCCGGAACGTAAGGACTGTAGCCCGCTTTTACTGCTGTAACCGTAATGCTGGTTGATGCCTTCACTTGTGGATGGTACAGCAAAGCCCCAAGTATGAATCCTAGCAGCACGGCAAGGCAGGTTCTCAGAAAGTTCATTTTCGGTGGCCTCCACTTGACAGCCATGATTTATCATAAAAAGCGAAAGCCCCGGCGCTGGCCGAGGCTCTGAAAATCTGTAAATTCCGCGCTGCATCTCTGTAGCGCCCGTC
>DATFZT010000101.1:0-9512 GCA_035314185.1 Terriglobales bacterium | reverse complement strand
AAAAAGCCGGGCAAGGACGGAGGTTGGAGGTTCCGTTCCTCACCCGGGAAGGAGAGAGATTGAGTTATTCCGCGGGCGGAGGCGCCATGTGCTTATTCATATGTGCCTCGCGGCCGGCCTCGATCTGAGCCAGTTTGGCTTTCTGATCGGGGGTCAGAAGTTGCATGATTTCGGACTTCATGCGGGCGTGTTCGACCTGAAGTTCGATCATGGTCTGCGCATTCTGCGTGGCCAGGGTGCGCGTCTTGGCTTCGTCGAATTGACCACTGGCCTCAAGCGTGCTCATGGCGCTGTGGTTCTGGCGCATCTGCTGCATCAGCGGCTGCAGGGTCGGCTTCTCCTTTTCAAAGATCGCCTTGACCTGGCTGTGTTGATCGGCGGTCAGATCGAGCTGCTTGAGCATGTGGTGGAAGTCACCGCCAGGGCCGCCATAGCCGTGCCTGCCCTGGGCAATCGCGGCCGCCGCTGCCAACAGCACAGCCGCCCCGATGGTGAGAATGCGAATCCGAGTTAATTTCATGGGAACTCCTTTATATTGGGTTACTTCAAATCTCATTAGATCTCATAGGGTCCGGGAGGCAGCCCGGTCGTCTATGGTGATAAGAACACCGTTCTAGAAAATATGAGGTAAAGAGTCGGTCAATCAGGGTAAAGTTTTGTAAAGAAGCTGCTTGGCTTCTAGCCACTGGCTGTTAGCTAGTTTGGTTTCGCCAGAAGCCAATAGCTAGAAGCCAGCAGCCGTTTCAGCAATCACAAATCTTTACCGCGTGAGTGCTGGCGAAGGTGTTAGATGAATAAAAGAATGGAACACGTACTGGTGGTGGATGACGACGTCGAATTGTGTGGCTTGGTGCAGGAGTACCTGACCGCCGAAGGGTTCAGCCTGAAAGCTGTCCATGACGGGGAACAGGGGCTGCAACAGGCGCTGACCAACGAGTATGCGCTGGTGGTGCTCGACGTGATGCTGCCGGGGATCAATGGCTTCGAAGTGCTGCGGCGGATTCGCAGCGTATCGAAGATTCCGGTGCTGTTGTTGACGGCGCGCGGCGAGGATGTCGATCGCATCGTGGGTTTGGAAATCGGAGCGGACGATTATCTTCCGAAGCCGTTTAACCCGCGGGAGTTGGTAGCGCGGATCCGCGCGATCCTGCGCCGCACCAAACCGGTCAGAGCCGCGGACGCAGTGCCGGAAGTGTTGACGGTGGGCGACGTGGAACTGGATCCGGCGACCCGCAGTGTGCTGCGGGCGGGGCAGCCAGTCGACCTCACGTCCGTCGAATTCAATCTTCTCGAAGTTCTGCTGCGCGAGGCTGGGAGAGTGGTGACGCGGGAGCGGCTGGTGAACGCCGTGCTCAGCCGCAAGTTCATGCCGTTTGATCGGAGCATTGACATGCACGTCAGCAAGGTGCGGCGGAAGTTGGGCGACTCGGAAGAAGACGGCGACCACATCAAGACGATTCGCGGAGTAGGGTACATGTTTGCGCGGCCGCCGGCAAAGCCGAAAAAATAAGCCCGTGTGGTGGCGGGGCTAAGCCCCGCTTCGACCGGGGAATGCCCCGTCCCCGACACAGAAACTTAAGAAGTAACGCAGAAATAACGATGAAGAGCCTCTTCCTCAAGATTTTCGTGTCATTCTGGGCGGTCCTGGCGTTGTCACTGGTGTTGGCGATCGTGGTGACCATTGCCTTGCGTCCGGAGCGGCGTGGCATCGAGAGTCAGGCGCCGCAGACTTTGGCGGAGGCGGTGAACGCTTACCAAACCGGCGGACAACGCGCCACCCACGACTATCTGGAAGAAATCTGGCGCGCGCAACACATCCGGGCCTACGTTTTTGATCCTGCCGGAAACGAACTCTCGGGCCGGCATGTCCCACCGTGGATAGAGGCTTCACGAGAAGGCGCTGCGCCGGGTGCGACGCGGCCGAGCGGAGACTCCCGCGGCGGTCCGGCATATCACCGTAGCTTCATAGATAATCTTCTGCCCGACCGCATCAGGCGGCAGGCACTGACACTGGACGGAAAACGGTACACGCTGATCCTGGAATTGCCGCCGGGACCGCGCGGCTTCTTCGGACCCTTTGACATTCCTTTGCTGGCCATCGCTGTAATTTTGTCGGGACTCGTCTGTTACCTGCTGTCATGGTCGGTGACCAGTCCGGTAATTCGTTTGCGCAAGGCGGTGCAGGGTCTAGGGGCGGGGGACTTGAGCGCGCGAACCGGAGCGCCCGTCGGTGGTCGCCGCGATGAACTGACGGAGTTGATGCGCGATTTTGATCGCATGGCCGAACGGATCGAAGGGCTGATGGAGTCGCAATCGCGGCTGCTGAAGGATGTCTCGCACGAACTTAGGTCTCCGCTGGCCAGGCTGAGTGTGGCGCTGGGGCTGGCGCGGCAACGGGCTGCTTCCGGAGTCGACCCGGGGGTGGCGCCGGAACTCGAAATTGCGCTGAACCGGATCGAAATCGAAGCCGACCGCCTGAATCAGCTGATCCAGCGGCTGCTGACCATCTCGCGGCTGGAGTCGGGGACCGACGGCCTGCACAAGACGCGTTTCTCACTGCGGGAGTTGGTCGAGCAGGTGGCGCACGACGCCGAGTACGAAACGCCGGGGCGCGGCTGCCGCGTGACCTCTCCGACGGATGTGCCGGCCAACGACGCGGATGAATTTCTGGTCGATGGCGATCCCGACCTGCTGCGCAGCGCGATCGAGAATGCGGTGCGGAACGCCACGCGGTATACTGCTGAAGGCACGACGGTGGAGGTGCGACTGGAGCGGCAGCAGTCTGCGAACGGCAATGGCGAGGAGATTGTGGTTCGCGTGCTGGATTCCGGCCCCGGCGTTCCTGACGAGGCACTACCAAAGATATTTGAGCCCTTTTATCGACTGGACGATGCCCGCAACCGGCAGACCGGGGGAGCGGGTCTGGGCCTGTCGATTGCGGATCGGGCCATCAGGCTGCACGGTGGGCAACTTCGTGCATCCAATCGCAAAGAGGGTGGGTTAGAGATGGAAATCCGGATTCCGGCTGGTGCGCCTGTTTAGGGGTTTGCTCTTCCCGCTCGTTCCTGATAAACAAATTGTTTCAGCCACAGGCCGCAATCGCCGTGACTGCGGGCAGGAACGCCTGCGGATGGGAAGCGGCTGACTACCCCAATCGGCGAAAAGCGTGCCGATTGAGAATCCCTTGGAGAATAGATGTCGAAGAAAATAGGCGGAGTCGTTGCGCTCGCGGGCCTGTGCGCCCTGAGTTTGTTTCTGCTCAATTGCGGCAGTTCCTCGTCCCGGCCCTCGGGACTCCTGTATGTGCTGACCCAGGGGACTAACGCCCAGGGCATTCCCAGCATAGGGTACAACGTGAGTTCCTTCTCCATCGATTTTGATAACGGCACCCTGTCGCTGATCAATTCGAACGCCAGTACTTGCCTTACAGCGGCGAGTAACGCCAATCCCGAACCGTGCGGACTTCCCCTGGACATTTTGCTCGACCCGACAGGCGGATCGGCTTTCGTTCTGAACCAGGGAATACCGTGCGTGAACGACGTGTGTGGCTCCAATAATCCCGTTTCAGCTTCGATCTCCGCTTACACCGTGAACTCGGATGGAAGCCTGTCAAACCCAGGCACGCCGGTAATTTGGACCTGCGTTAGCCCGTCCGCGACTCCCTGTACCCAAGCCAACGCTTACACCGACACTGCGGTGGCCATGTCGCGGGATGCAGCCGGACAGTTCTTGTTCGTAATCAACCGGGGTGTGTTTCCCCTGCCGACAACCTGCCCCTCGATTGCTTCGGCGGTTACGATTGCTGCGCAGGCCACTGATTTTTTGGGCTGCCCGTCGATTTCGGTATTTACCATGCAGGCGGGCTCAATCACATTCGTGAGTCAGAGTACGACCTACCAAAGTCCGCTCTTCCTAAGCAAGCTTCCGAGCGGGCTCTCGGCCATCGCGTTTACTCCGCCCGGCGGAGCGGCACAGGAACTTCTCTTCGTAACCGACAATTATGATCTTTGTACAGTCGGGTGCGTTCCCGCGCATCAGCCCAATGACAATGCGGTCAGCGTGTATGCGGTGAGTTCTTCGGGCATTCTGACCGAGCAACAGAATTCTCCTTACGCCGTTGCCGCGATCAGTCCAATCTCGGTGATCGCGGTCAACACGAACCCCCCGACGCAGAATACCGGCGGCCTGTTTGTCTATGTGGGCAATCAGGACACGAACGGCGGTCATTTGTATCCGTTCCAGGTGTGCACGGTGGTCAATGCGGTCTGCACGTCGGCGGATGTGGCCGTTAGTCTGATGACTCCGTTGGCAACCTGTCCCTCGCTAGCTTGCCAGGTGCCGCCAACTTCGGTGGGGCAGGAGCCGGTGGGCATGCTAGTGGATCCTACCAACAGTTTTCTCTACGTGGTAAGCGAAGGATCGAACCAGGTTTTTGGATTTAACATCGCCGCGACGGCGGGCACGTTGACGGCAGTAGGTGGGTCGCCCCAGAACAGCCAAGGAGCGCAGCCGGTGTCGTTGGCCATGCACCCGAGCGTAAACAACAGCGGTCAGTATCTCTATGTGTCGAACAGTAACTCACAAAGCGTTGGGGGCTTTACGCTGAGTACGACGACCGGATCCATGAGCAGTCCGACTACGGTGATTACGCCGTCAACGCCGAGCGGGATGGCGGCGCACTAGAACAATCGGGTCATCGGGCCATCTAAAGTCAAGAGCTTTTGACCTTCGATCACCCGATCACCTGATGGCCCGATCGCCCGATTCCTTCACGTGGGCATCCGAAGAATCAGATAGCCTCCAATAAAGCCGAAGACCAGGTCTGGAGACCAGGCCGCGACCGTGGGCGGGAGCTGGCTGAAATTGCCCATCGCCTCGAACAGACCAGAGATCATCCAATAGACCAGGCCGATACCGATGGCGGTCGCAACCCCTGTCAGAGCAGACCGCTTGGCGGCAGAAAGCGCGAACGGGATGGCGAGGACGGCCATCACGAATGTGATCAGCGGATAGGCAATCTTCTTTTGCAGTTGCACGCGCAGCCGCACCACGTCGAAGCCGCTTTGCTCCAGATCGTAGATGTAGCGGCGCAGTTCGTCGTAGCTCATTTCCGAAGATTGTTTGATTTCCTTCTTGAAGTAGGCGGGCGCTTCGGCGAGTTCGGGGAAGGTAGTGGCATCGAACTTGCGATAGCTCTCGATGGCGGAGCCGCTCAGGCTGCGCTCCCATCCTTGCTCGTAAACCCAACGGCCCATGGAGCTCGACCAATGTGCGCGGTCGGCGGTAATACGGTGCGTGATCTGGAAGGTGTGGGGATCGAACTGGAAAACGGAGATGCCGCCGAAAACATCGCGGTCCGGGTCGAAGAATTGATAATAGTAGATATCGGAGTGCTGCCCGAAAATCCACTTGCGGTCGGGGCGAAGGTAGGTCTGGGCGGGCTTGCCCTTGATTTGGTTTCGCAGGGCGTCCTGCCGCTTGTTGGTGTAGGGAAGATAGAGCTGGTCGGAAAGAAAAAGCACACCGGCGACCAGGCTGGAAGCGATCAGGACAGGAACGACGACGCGGTAAAGACTGATGCCGGTGGCCTTGATCGCCGTGATTTCGTTGGTCCGTTGCAGCAGACCGAATGTGACCAGCACCGCCAGCAGCATGCTGAGCGGCGCAATCGGATAATAAAGGAAGTAGGGCGTGACGTTGAGCAAGTATTCGCCTACGGTGATCGGCGAGACCTGATTGCGCAGGATGTCGCCGAGCAATTCAAACAGGGTGAAGACCAGCAGCAGCATCACGAAAGCGGCGACGATCATGGCAAAGTAGAGGGCAAAGTCTCGCAGCACATACTCGTCGAGAATGGTCGGGAAGCGGAGATTGAATAGGCGCCGGCGAGCGGGCAGACTGTGATTGTGGTTGGCGCCGTGGTTGGCGCCGCCAGTAAGCCCGGGCCGAGACGCCTCGCCGTTCTCTGGCAGCGCCGCCACGCCTGGCGGCGAAGACTCACCCACCGCTGCTTCGGAGCCGGTACTTCCAAAGTTTCGTGTATTAAACTTTGCCGCTTTATACCAGGCGCGGAACCCAGCTAACTCGATCGGTCGGCGTTCCGATCGCCACAACAGAAAAGCTCCTCCCACAAAGAACACGAGGTCGGCGAGCCAAACGCCGGCGGCCGGTGAAAGGTGTCCCTGTTTCGCGAAAGACACTCCGATCAAAGAAATCGAATAGTAGAGAAAGACCAGCAGAATGGTCAGGACAAGTCCGCTGGACTTGCCGCCTTTTTTCGACGAGAGGCCAAGCGGAATGCCGACCAGGGCAAGCACGATGCAGGCGGTCGGCAGAGCGAATCGGCCATGGTATTCGATCAGGTACAGGCGGCGGGTGGCAGGATCGGCAGTGCGCGCATTGCGAAGAAGGTCTGCAACTTTCATCGCATGCAGCGATGCGACTTCGTGTTCCTGACTGTTTTGTGTCGCTGGGATCTGGATTGGAATGTCAGTGGTCTGAAAGGTGTCAATCGTGTATTGGTCCGCATTCTTGGGATCGCTTTCGTGAGTGGAACCGTTGGTGAGATGCAGGTCCAGGGTATCGGGCCCTTGGCTGAACAGCAGGCCTTCGCGCGCCAGGCTGATGCTGGGCGCGGATGCGTCGCTCAAATCGGCGAGGAACACGCCTTTCCACAGGGCCCCGCCGGACATGGCTTTGACGTCCTGCACATAGAGGACCTTCTTTGGGAATTCCTCGTAGAACACGCGGGGCTGGACTTCGAAAGAAGCCTGGGAAGACTTGAGACGGTCCTGAAGCTGTCCGAGGGCGGCGAGCGAGCGGGGCGCGAGATAGACGCTGTTCGCGAGCGCGAGCAGCCAGGCCACCACCACGAAAATTGAGATCACGCGCAGGAAGTACCAGACGCCCAGGCCGCTGGCCCGCATGGCGGTGATTTCGCTGTCCGCGGCCAGACGGCTAAGTCCGATTAGGATGCCAACCAGCACGCCCATGGGAATGGTGTAGGTGAGAGCGCCGGGGACGGTGAAAAAGAACACCTCCGCTACGCTCGGCAGTGGAGCGCTGTTGCGAACCACCAGTTCGAGGATGAGGTCGAGAGCGCGGGTGAAAAGAACAAAAGTGAAAACCGCCGCGCCGATCAAGGCGTGAGAGACGACTTCGCCCAGAATGTAGCGGGTGAGGATGCGCATCCGCAAAGTTGTTGACTCAATTGCGAGTCTAGCATGAGAGTGGGCGCGGCACTAGATTTGCAATGCGGCTGCTGTTCATAGAGAATGCCCATTCGCCTCGCGAGACGGGACTGCGAATTTTTTGACCGGAGGAAAGATGAATCTGCGTCGTGTAATTGCATTGTCGGTGTGGTGGGCCATCCCGGTGCTGGCGTGGTCGCAGCGGCCGTCGGAAATGAAAACGGTTACCGACCAGCTATCGGCGTCGATTTACAACGGGCCGTCAATGACAACGTTGGCAGAACTCGCGGACGGTATCGGCGGGCGATTGACGGGCTCTCCCGCTTACGTTCGTTCCACGGAATGGGCGGTGGCGAAGTTCCGGAGCTACGGGATCGAGAATGTGAAGCTGGATCCGTTCACCATTCCAGCCGGCTGGCAGCGCGGGACGGCGACTGGCGCGATGCTGTCGCCGTTGTCGCGCCCGCTGAACGTCGCGTCGTTGGGCTGGGGACCGTCTACGCCCGCGGGCGGCGTGCAGGGCTCGGTCGTGCTGGTCGCGGACGTCTCGCCAGAAGCGTTGAAATCCCGCGAAGGTGAACTGCGGGGGAAGATTGTTCTGCTCGACACCGCCAAGATCTACGCGGAGGGCTACGCGAAGGCCATGCCGAAACTGGAAGCGGCGTGGATCGCGTTTCAGAAGTCCGGCGCGCTGGCGGTGCTGACTCCCGATCGCGACAGAAACAACGTCATCAATGCGCACGGCGTGGGCTGGACCGCAACGCTGCTGCCGCTTCCGGGAGTCGAAATCGGCATGGAAGACGCGAAGCTCATTCAGCGAGAGTTGGAGCGCGGGCCGGTCACCATCCAATTGGCGATCGAGAACAAAACTTCGGGAGCGATAACCGTCAACAACGTGGTGGCCGAGATTCGAGGCAGCGAGCGGCCTGACGAGTGGATCCTGATCGGCGCGCACCTGGACTCGTGGGACTTCGGCACGGGCGCGCAGGACAACGGCACGGGCGCGGTCAGCGTCCTCGAAATCGGCCGCGCGCTGATGTCGCTCGGCAAAGCGCCGCGGCGCAGCGTTCGTCTCGCTCTTTGGGGTGGAGAAGAAGAGGGAGTGCTCGGATCGTACGCTTACACGCACTCGCACAAGAGCGAGTTGGACAAGTGTGTGGCCGTCCTGAATACCGACAATGGCGCGGGGCATCCAAAGGGATGGAAAGTGGAAGGCCGCGAAGATCTGAGAAAGGCGATGCAGCCCTGGAGCGATGGCCTCTTGAAGAATTTGAACGGTGGCGATCTTTCGTTGGAAACATCGTACGACACCGACCACGGTCCGTTCATGTTGCAGGGAATTCCGGCGCTCGATCTGTGGGTGGACATGACGCACTATATGGAGATCCATCACAAATCAAGCGACACGCTCGATAAAGTCGATGCGCTGGACTTCAAGGGCGGGGAGGTGATTGTAGCGGTGACCGCCTACGCGATCGCACAAAGCGAAACGCCGATCGCGCCGCATATCGATCACGCAGCGGTAAGCGAAATCCTGAAGAAAGCGAAATTGGACGAAATGCTGGAGCACGTGGGTGTGTGGAAACCGTAAAGGGCAAGCTCTTAGCCCCTTGCGCGCCCTACTGTTAGACGAAGCCGGGTGCGCTACGCCATGTTCCTAACTTCCGGGTTGCTTGTGACTCGGGCGGAATCCCGAGAACACGCTATGATCCGTTGCGAACTAGGTCACTTCTACGGATAGGCGAATGACCATCCGATGCACGCTGCGAACGCCAGGTGCGCAACTGTTTTGATGCCTTACTTGACTTCATTGGGGTCGCGACCCAAAATAGGTCGCACGGATTTTTAACTATTCGGCGTATTCATTCCAGAGGGCCTATTTAACAACCAAGGAGACCAGCATGAAGCGAATCACATTCATTTGCATGGTGCTGCTTGTGGGCGTGTGCGCCGCATTCGTGCCACCAGCGGTTGCCCAACATGAGCATCCCGCAGGCGACCCGAGCAAACTCGGCAAGGTGAGTTTCCCCGTTTCCTGCGAACCATCGGTTCAGCCGCAATTCAGCAGCGCCGTAGCGATGCTCCATTCTTTTTGGTACGAGAAGGCGAACGACACATTCGCTGTCATCGCACAGAAAGACCCGTCGTGCGGCATGGCCTACTGGGGAATCGCCATGACCCACTACCATCAGGTCTGGCAAGCGCCCGGCCCGGCTGATCTAGAAGCAGGAATTGCCGCGGTAGAAAAAGCAAAGTTAGCTGGTGCCAAGACACAGCGCGAACGCGACTATATTGCGGCGATCGAGACGTTCTACAAGGACG
>DATFZT010000100.1:0-48037 GCA_035314185.1 Terriglobales bacterium | reverse complement strand
CGGAGTGGTGAACGCGTTCGATATTCCCGGCCGCCAGTCTTTCCTCATCGACATGGTCGGCAAGGAAGACTTGATGAACGCCATCGCGCTGAACTCGTCGATGTTCAATGGCGCGCGCGTGATCGGCCCAGCCATAGCCGGAATCCTGGTGGCGAAAATCGGCGAAGGCTGGTGCTTTGCCGCCAATTCCATCAGCTACATCGCCGTGATCGTCGGCCTGCTGCTGATGCACGTGCACTGCGCCCCGCGTGCCAGCAAGCAATCGCCGATTGAAGACATCATCGAAGGTTTTCGCTGGGTCAACCACACGAAGGTCATTCGCGCGCTGCTGTTGCTGCTAGGACTGGTGAGCCTGGTCGGGATGCCCTACACCGTGCTGATGCCGGTTTTCGCCGACAAAGTTCTGCACGGCGGCGCGCGCGGTCTCGGCATCCTGATGGGCGCGACCGGCGTAGGCGCTCTGTTCGGCGCCTTGACCCTGGCCGCTAAAACCGGAGTGAAAGGGCTCGGGCGATGGGTAGCACTCGCCTGCGGAAGCTTCGGGATCAGCCTGTTTCTTTTTTCGTTCTCGCGTTCCTTCTGGTTGTCAGTTGCGCTTCTGTTGCCCGCCGGTTATTCGATGATGCTGCAGATGGCTTGCTCGAACACGCTGGTCCAGACCATGGTCCCCGACCAACTGCGCGGCCGCGTCATGTCCGTTTACTCGATGATGTTCATGGGCATGGCTCCCTTCGGAGCTTTCTTCGGAGGAGCCTTGGCCCACCGAATCGGCGCGCCCATCACGGTCGCCGCCGGAGGAGTGGCCTGCGTCGTCGGCGCGATCCTGTTCGGACGCGCCCTGCCCGAACTGCGCATCGAAGCCCGGCGCCTGATCATCGCCCAGGGCCTGGCCGGAGGCGAACCCGCTCAGGAACTGAACGCGCAGCCAGTGGAAGAGTGAGGTATAGCGTGTTTCATGAACCGGCTATGGACAACGGAGTTCCGCTCTGGCCAAACGGAGTCACGCCGCACCGAACCAGATATTGCGCCGTCGCCTCAAACTCATCTGGCCGATTGGACGGATCATTGTCGTTCCCTTTTGGAACAAAAACAATCATTCCTTGCCTCGCCCGGGTCAGCAACACACGATACGCATTTCTCCGATAGATTCTTTTCTCATCACTTTTGATCGCGCTCCATTTACTTTGTTGGCCGTGTCGCAACGCTCGCAGAAGCCATCCCTGCGCGTCATTCCAAACAAAATCGCCGCCCCAGCAAAGCCCGATCCAATCCAACTCTAATCCCTGAATCTCAAACTCCGTCGCAAATACTTCACACCGATAGCTCGAACGCACATCTGTCTCCTCCGCTAGATACCAATGCTCCCACGGATATTCCGCATGAAAGGTTGAGCTTGGCTCCAGCCCTTCCGCTCGCAAACGCGCAGCTCCCGAGGAACCGACCAACCCGTACCGATTTGCACCAATCCCTTGCTCTCGCAACTTCAATCGCGTTTCGTCTAACCTCCGCGAAAGGAAGATGGGGAACCTTTCCGTAATTCGCAGGGATGCTGCCCGGTCAGCATCTCCGTCCAGTACGAGATTCACCCATGTCGCCAATTGATCCGCTCGCAGACTCCGATGCGAGGTCCTCAAATGCAACGCCGAACTCGTCCGTATCTTCCGCTGACCAGCCAGGTCGTCGAACAATCGATGCCCCGCCGTAGATGCGCCACCGTCTAATACCTCGGGTGACGCATAGACCACCCAATCCTTCGTGCTGCTGGTTAGCGCTCTACCCCATTCCTCCAGACCAGCCTCGCCGTCATTGATCTCCTGCCCTCCGCCTACCAAAGCGACAACTACGGCCCAATCCAGATGCCGTTCCATAATTCGTAACAGCATCTCCGGCTCCGAGTAGTCTCGCTGAAATTTCTTCATGTTCTGAGCACGGTTCCAAGCACGTTGCGCCTCATCAAAGACGATCGCATGATTCGACGGCGGCCCCGGATTATCGTCCATGTGGTATCGAGCAAAGACGTGAACGTTTTCGATGAGCGTCTTCGCCTCCGCGCGGGCCTGTACAGCCTTCGCGCCCCCTCGCATACTCTCTTGTGTAAAAAGATGCTGCAGTACCTTCACCAGCGGGCCATTGCCGCTCATAAAATGAATCGCATGGGCTTTGTTTTCAGCTGAATGGGCAAGGCTCAAACGCACGAGTGTCTTTCCCGAACCCGGCACCCCGGTCAAAAAGCAGATCGCATGATGATACTCAGCGCGAGCTTGTTCCACGCATCCCTGGACAGCCTGTTGTACATTCTCTATTTCGTGCTCCGACGCTTCGGAATGCGCAATCTCTCGAATCGAAAGACCGCTCCTGAGTGCCATCGCCGCCTCAAGAATGCTTGGAACTGGAAAGTAAGGGCTCTTGTCCCACACCTCCGCAAGCACCTGCTCCGCGGAAGGCTTTTCTATCGCGACCAGCAGAGTTGGCAGCTCTTGCCACGAAATTCGGTTTACCTGTCCTATCCAACATGAAGCCAATTGCGGAAAAACCTCATCCTGGTCCAATGCGGTTAGATCAGATTTATCTGGGCCCGACGAAACGACGATGGGCACAATCCGACGTTCCATCGACCCCTTGTGGAAGTAATGCAAGAGAAGCGCGTATTCTTCTACCTGGCGTTTAGCCTGCGAAGCGACACGCCCAGTCTTTGCCTCCAGAACAACAATCACATCCCTGATCAATAAGACGATATCGATTCGCATTTCCTTCCGTGGAATGGAAAACTCGATAAGCAGACCCCACGACCTCGCAGTATCCGACCTGCTGACACATTGCTCCAACGCTCGGCGAAGCAAACTAACGTCCCGCTCCCAAGTTAGTGTTTGGTCTGCATACTGGCTCGTGTAGCCTCGGTTGGCATATGCGACCCCCATCCGAGCGAGTATGTGCTCCTCATTTTGCGCAAGAAATTCCTCGACACTGGCTCGATAAAAAGATGCCATTCGTCGTAAGCAGCGGTGACCGCTGCCCAGGTTATCACTTTGCTGTGTTTGGCAGGGTTCGCGTGTCTCCGGGTCGGTCCTCGCCACAGGACCCCGATAAGGACTGAGAACTGAGAGCTAGCCTCGCATTACTTGATCCGTTGCCCCGTCTCCTTGTCGAACACCGCGTTGCGCAAAAACTGTTCCGAGGTCCACGGCGGTGCGTCTCCTCCGAGATACTGATGGAACCATTCGAGGTGCGCGGTGTAGTACAGCGCCATTTCATACCAACTGGGCCAGTGGCCGGCCTCGGAATAGATGATCAGCCGTGAAGGGACATTCATTTTCTGCAGCGAGGTGAACATCTGCAGTGACTGAGTGTAGGGAACGCGATAATCACGCTCGCCGGAGATCACCAGGCAGGGCGTCTTGAAATTTTTCACGAAGTAGGAGGGTGAGAACTTTTCGTACTGATCGGAACTCCAGGGCTGCCCTTTGAGGTCCCACTCGGGAAACCACAACTCTTCGGTTGCACCGTAAAAAGAACGCAGGTCGAAGAGACCCATCATGGACGCGATGGCCTTGAATCGAGTGGTGTGGCCCTCGAACCAATCCATCATGTAGCCGCCGTAGGACCAGCCCATGGCGCCGGTGCGGTCGGGATCGACGTAAGGAAGCTTGATCAGTTCGTCGGTGACCTTCATCAGGTCCTCAAAAACCTTGCCTCCAAAGTCTCCGGAAATTTCAGCCGTGAAATCCTGGCCATAGCCGGTGGACCCGTGCGGATTGGCGAAAGCGACGACGTAGCCGGCGCCGGGATAAACCTGCCAGTCGCCGCGAAACGAATCCTGCCACTGCTGTTGCGGCCCACCGTGCACGTTGAGGATGAGCGGATATTTCTTCGACGGATCGAAGTTGTGGGGCTTGACGATGAAAACTTCGATCTTCGCACCGTCCGCTCCCTTCACCCAGATGCGCTCGGCCGGACGGAGGTCCACTTCGTTGGCGACTGCGTCGTTGAATTGAGACAGGCGTTGCGGCGGCGAGGATTTTCCGTCAGCCAAATCAACCGCAAAAATTTCAGCCGGGTCGCTGACGGAACGCCGGATGTAGACGATGCGGCGGTTGTCCGGGGAGAGTTCGAAATCATCGATGGCGCGGTCGACCAACACTTGCTGAATGGCGTCAGAGTCGAGGGTGACACGGAAGATTGGATTGTCGCCATCAACCGGAGCGGTGAAATAGAGAGACTTCGAGTCTGAGGCCCATTTAAAGTCGTCTACCCAGTTGCGGAAGGACTCGGTGAGCACGCGTGAAGTGCCGGCGGAGCGATCAAAAACGGCCAGGCGAAAGAGGTCGGATTCATAGCCGGCTTGCTTCTGCAATTGATAGGCGATGTATTTTCCGTCGGGCGAATATTTAGGATGGCCATCGAAGGCCGGATTCGAAGCCGTGATGTTACGCGGCGGCTGAGTGCCGGAGAGCGGGACGATCCACACGTCGCTATTGGTTGACGACGCGAGGTTGCGGTCATGATTCGAGTCGAAGGCGAGTTCCGCGCTATCCGGAGAAAAATCGTAGCGTAAGGCTCCGCCCAGCTGGAAGGGAGGAGAATCGAATTCACCGGGCGTTAGGTCGCGCACGGCGCCGCTGGAAACATCGGCCAGCAGGATGTGCGTGCGCTTGCCGTCTTTCCATTTCGTCCAGTGGCGATAGAGCAGCGCATCGGCCATGTGGGCATGGAGCGGGCCCTTACTCCAGCGTTGTTCGATTTTCTTGTTGCAAGCATCGTCGTCGGCGCATTCCGGGTAGACGTCGCTCGAAAACGCGATCCATTTGCCGTCTGGAGACCAGAGCGGATCGGAAACTCCCGTGGAAATGTTGGTGAGTCGCCGGGCTTCGCCACCGCTGGCGGACATGACGTAGAGGTTCTCGTCACCGTCGCGCGAGCTGATGAAGGCGATCCATTTGCCGTCGGGTGAGAAGATGGGCGACGATTCGCCCTTTTCGCCAAACGTAAATTGGCGTGCGTTCTTGCCGTCGGCATCCATCAGCCAGACGTGCCCGGTGTGCTTAGCCTTTGCCAGGTCGCTTGTTTGCACGGTGAACAGGACGGTTTTGCCGTCGGGAGATACGTGCAAGTCTTCGATTCCGCGAAGACGGTAAAGATCTTCGATGGTGAAGGCGTGTTTAGCGGCAGCGCCGGAGATGGCCAGCAGCAAAAAGCAGAATAAGAACGAGAATAGTCTTTTGCGCATGAAGCCCCTCGTCATGAAGTGAAATGCGAAATGATGTGTGTCCAGCTACCGCGCAGCCCGCCTCGTCGTGTACGCGGCGTCTGGTAACCCTGTAATCCGTATTCCGCCGTGGCCTTTGTAGCGGATGTTGAGCCCGATCAGCAGCGCGGTGATTTGCTCGACAATGCGCGCGTTCTCCAGCTTGCCGCCATCGATCGCTCGCACGCCCGCGATTTTTGCGGCGAGTTCCATCGCGATCTGCGTGGCATTCGGATCGTCGCTGCACACAATGACGTCGCAATCCACGTCATCATTACTGTCGCCGTTGAGTACGTCGGCCGAAACGTTGTGGAACGCCGCCGCGACGGAAACGCCCTTGGGAATAAGCTCCGCCGTCTGTTGTGCGGCCGAGCCCTGCCACACGCCAATCGTGCGGCTGGCGCGTCCGCCCACGCTCGCAGCCAGCGGAACGGTGGCATCGATCACAACGCTGCCCGGACGGATTGCGGTCTTCAACTGCTTGAGCAGCGCTGCCTGTCCCTCGAAGGGCACGGTCAGCACCAGCAGATCGCTGGCCGCGCAGGCTGCGGAATTTTCCATGCCGGAAACTTGAGCATTCGCGCCCACGCGCTTACAGATTGTCTGAGCCGTTTGCTGCGCCCGGGCGGGATCGCGCGAGCCGATGATGACGGTTTCTCCCGCACGCGCCCAGCGCAACGCGAGGCCGGTGCCCGCCGGGCCGGTGCCGCCAATGACGGCGATGGCGCGGCTCACGCCGGCGTTCATGCGAACTCCGCAACCAGCGCGTGTTCACAAGAAACTTCGGAACAAACAGATTCGGCGGGCAGCTTGATCTTCATCCGTGAATATTTTGTGTTGCGCTCTGCCGGAATGCGCCCGATCTCCAGAATCAGCGCCTGGAAATCCTCCGGACTGGTGTACTGGCCAGCGGTCGCTCCCGCTTCGCGCGAAATATTTTCTTCCATCAGCGTTCCGCCGTAGTCGTTGGCGCCGGCGTGCAGGCAAAGCTGCGAGAGCTTACGGTTCAGCTTCACCCATGAGACCTGGATATTATGAATCGAACCGGCGAGCAAGAGTCTGGCGAGCGCGTGAAGCTTCAGATGCTCGGCGAGCGTTGGTCCCGAGCGCGCTAGTCCCTGCTGGAATAAAAGCGTGTTCTGGTGGACAAAACCCAGCGGCACGAACTCGGTGAAGCCGCCGGTTTCAGCCTGAATCTGCCGTAACAATGACAGCTGCCTCACCCAATGGTCGGGCGTTTCCATATGCCCGTACATCAGCGTCGAAGTGCTCGGGATGCCGCATGCGTGCGCGGTGCGGATCACCTCTTGCCATTGCGCCGACGAAAGTTTGTTGCGCGACAATACGTGACGCACTTCATCATCCAAAATTTCGGCCGCCGTGCCCGGCAGCGTGTCCAGTCCGTTATCGCGCAACATCATCAGATAGTCGCGCAGAGTCATGCCGGTCAGTTCCACTCCATACACAATTTCCATCGGAGAAAACGCGTGGATATGCATACCAGGCACGGCATTCTTCACGGCGCGCAGAATGTCGCGGTAATAATCGGGCGGAAGACCATGTGGCAGGCCGCCTTGGATGCAGACTTCGGTAGCGCCCAGTTCCCACGCCTCTTTACTTTTGCGCCCCATGTCTTCGAGCGAATGAAAATAGGAGTCGACTTCGCGCGGCCCGCGGCTGAACGCGCAGAACTTGCAGCCCACGAAACAGATGTTCGTAAAATTAATATTGCGGTTCACCACGTAGCTGATGATGTTGCCGACCAGATCGCGCCGAAGCGTGTCCGCAGCCACCAGCAGCGCGAGCAAATCGGCGCCATTGCAGTTTGCCCCATCGCAGTTCGCCAAGGCATAGCGCTCCTCGTCCGTTAGACATGCTCCGTCTTGCTTTTCCAGCACGCGCTCCAGAGCGACGCGAATCGTCACGGAGGCCCGTGGTGCGATCTGGTCCCAGGTCAGCGCGGGGAATTGCTCGAGTTCCGAAGATTGCAGGGTCATAACATTCTCCTATCAGCTCGCAGACAAGACGCGGCGCCCCTGGAACTGCACAAGATTGTTTCATCCCGAGCGAAGCGAGGGATCTGCATCTTTCGGCGGACTACAGATCCCTCGCTTCGCTCGGGATGACAATTCATAAAAAGCTCCTACCTAAAAAGATCATTCTTCGCGGGCCGGATCAATTCTCGCGCCCCACCGTTTTCGCGGCGGTTGGATCGGGAATAAGAATAACCGCGAATGATGCACGCGGGAGTGCTTGCAAGCTTGCCGCAAACCAGCCCCGCCGCGCAAGCCAGTTCGTCCGCCACCGCGTCCACCGTTGCATGCAGCGAATAGCCGTGCGCATCGCGCTGTCCGCGGTAGTCGACCAAAGGCCGCATGCCGGAGACGCCAATCGCCACTTCCGTCAAACCTTCCCGCCACGGACGCCCGAAACTATCGCTGACGATGACCGCGATCCCGATCCCGAGCCGCTTTTTCAACTCCCGCCGCAACTTCGTCGCGGAACGATCCGGATCCGCCGGCAACAACACCGCGTGCCGCCCACCATCCACGTTCGATACATCCACGCCGCTGTTCGCGCAAACGAACCCATGCCTGGTCTCAGTGATCAACACACCGCGCTTTCGCCGCACAATCCGACGACTCTCCCGCACCGCCAATTCCGTGACTCGTGCGTCAAGATTGTAGCGTCGGGCCCAAGCCTGTGAAGCCGCCGAGGGGCGGATCTTCTCAAGTGCCACCAGCGCACCTTCCGCCTTCGAAACCACTTTGTGCTTCACCACCAGAATGTCGCCATCCTGTAAGCGTAGGCTCAAGCCTCGCATCGCTGCCAACAACCGCGCGCACAGCGATTCTCCAGCGCGGATTTCTCCGCTGACCGCGACCGGCAGAATGCGAACTTCGCCACTCGCGCGCTTACTCGCGTGCCTGGCGACGCTGGGCCCTATCCTGGACCTGGGCATGTCAGGCCTGACTCCGGCTGCCAAGGTTCCAGCTGCGCACCAGTTTCTGCGACCGCCGTTCTCCGCGGGCAGCGGCCAGTTCGCGGAGATCTTCGGGGCGATCGACATCCCGCGCAATCCCCGGCAGTTTGAGCACAACGCAAGGCAGGCCCGTTGCCTTCGCCGCGGCCAGGTGCGGCAAGAAGCTGTCGTTCCCGAAGCGAAGCGGAAACAAATTACCCGGAGAACGCCAGGCCGCATTGGTGCCGCGTCCCGCAGCATCGGGCACCAGCACCGCACCACCTTGAGAGTGAGGAGCGCTATCCACGATCTTCTGCAGTTCCGAACCGTCGATCAAAGGAATATCTGCCGGAACCACCAGGGTGCTCTGCGCTCCGCGCTCTCGGCTAAGCGCCGTGGCCATTTCGATGGCGCTGGTTTCTCCGGAGTTGTCGTCGGCAACGACCTCGAAATTGAAACGTAACGCCAAATCGCGCGCGAACGAATCGCTGGTCACCACGGCAACTTGAGGCCGGCTTTGCCAGTGCGCCAGCGCTTGGAGCACGTCCTCGCACATAGCCTGCGCCAGTGCGAAACGTTCGGCGGGAATCAGAATAGGTGACAGCCGCTGTTTGGCGTCAGCGAGATTCTTTACGGGAACGAGAATCATGGCCGCTCCACAGCGGACTGAGCGGACGGATGTTGCCTGGCCGCTTCCAGCACGCTCCTGGCCAGCGCGACTCTATCTTCATTCTTGCGCATGATGGTGGGCGTGCAATGCACACGCATGCCAGTCTTGCGCAACTCCTCTGCAGCCGCGGCGTCCTCGGAATCGACCACCAGCAGGTCAAGGAAGTCGTGATAGACGTCGGCAACGCCGGCTATGGAAACCGGGAAGCCTTCCGCCGCCATGAGTATTCCGGCGGGCCCAGAGACCGCTGCTCCCCCCACAATCGGGCTCACGGCCACAATGCGGGAGCGGCTCTCGCGCAGCGCCTCGCGAATGCCCGGCACGGCAAGAATCGGCGCGATGCTGGTCACGGGATTACTCGGCGCGAGCAGTACAATATCTGCCGCGCGGATTGCCTCGATCACTCCCGGAGCCGGTTCTGCGTCCGTGGCGCCGGCAAACCGAACCGATTCCACTGGATCCTGGTACCAGCGTTCGACGAAATATTCTTCAAAGCTCAATTCTCCGACCGGAGTCAGAACCCGGGTCTCCACGCGCGAATTGCTCATGGGCAGGATCCGCGTCTTGATTCCAAGCCTGGTCGCAATCTCGGATGTGGCTTCACTGAGCGTCTTGCCATCGGCCAGCAGCTTCGAACGAAAAATGTGTGTGGCCAAATCACGATCGCCGGCGTGAAACCATATCGGCTGTCCCAATTGCCCCATGGCATTGAGGCAGAAAAAAGTGTCGCCCTTCACGCCCCAGCCACGTTCCTGGCTCAGTTTCCCTGCCAGCATGTAGGTAATGGAATCCAGATCGGGCGAAGCGTACAACCCCCACCAGAGCAAGTCGTCGCCGGTATTCACGATGATGGTGAGGTCTTCCGGATGAACGATCTGCCGGAGTCCATCCACAAACTTGGCGCCACCGGTGCCGCCGGTCAGTACGGTGATCATGCCGCCCTCTTCCCTTGATTTTGAGCGTAGCCCTCAGCATCAGCGGCGGAACTTAGGCGCTCGGCCAGCAGATTGCTGGGGGTCGCTGGTCGTTCTGAGAACTGTTCTGCGAATCGTCTCACGAACGTTTCTGCGAATTCAGGATAAACGGGTAGCCGCTGTCGCAACTTAAATCCTTTTGCCTCGGTCCGCTGTTGCAATTCTTCGAGATGCGGCCAGGGCTTTTCCGGATTGATGAAATCCGGTGTCAGCGGCGAAACTCCGCCCCAGTCATTGATGCCGCCATCGAGCAGATCGGCGTAGTGGGGGTCAGAGAGATTCGGCGGCGCTTGAATATTCATCTTCGGCATCAGCAGACGCGCCACGGCCAGCGTGCGCAGCATTTCGTCGCGGCCCGGTTCGGGCCACTGTGCCATCGGCGTTCCACTCTTGGCGCGGAAATTTTGCACGATGACTTCCTGAATGTGCCCATACCTCTCGTGCAAGTCGCGGATCGCGATCAACGAATCCACGCGCTCTTCCAGCGTCTCGCCAATGCCAATCAGAATTCCAGTCGTAAAAGGAATCTTCCGCCGCCCCGCATCCGCAATTACACGCAGGCGCTTTGCCGGTTCCTTGTCGGGAGCATTGTCGTGCGCGGCGCCTTTCGCGAGCAGCCGTGTGCTGGTTGTTTCGAGCATGAGCCCCATGCTGGGCGCCACGCTGGACAGCCGTTCCAGCCATTCCGCGCTCATCAATCCAGGATTCGGATGCGGCAGCAGGCTCGATTCGCGAAGCACCTTCTCACACATCGCTTCCAGATAATGGAGCGTGGATTTGTATCCCAAGTGCCGCAGTGTATCGCGCATCCGCGGAAAAAGCAGTTCCGGTTTATCTCCCAGGCTGAACAATGCCTCGGTACATCCCATGCGCTCGCCCGCGCGCACTACTTCCATCACCTGGTCCGGCGTCATGGTGTGCGCTCCGGGCTCGCCGGGATCGCGCCGGAAGGTGCAGTAGCCGCAGTAGTCGCGACATAGATTCGTCAGGGGAAGAAACACTTTGCGCGAATAGGTGATGACTCCTGGCTTGAATCTCGCACGTGCTGACTGCGCCGCCGAAAGTAGGGAAGGCAGCAGGTCGTTGTCCGCTCGCAGCAGCCGGCAAGCCGCTTCACGAGAGATCGGCTCCGTGCCGGCGTTCGCGAGTTCGACAGCTGTCGTGGCGCGCGCATCTGGGAGAAAGGTCGCCATAGAACCAAATACATCAGCACAGGGGACACAGAGGAACACGGAGGAAAAAGAGGAGCAGTCCCGTGTGCTTCTCTGTGCCCCCTGTGGTTAAAGCTTTTACTTTCCCATCACCAACTTTGCGATGGTTGCCAGCTGCATGTTCGACGTGCCTTCGTAGATTTTTCCGATCTTGGCGTCGCGCCAATATTTTTCGACGGGATAATCTTTTGTAAACCCGTATCCACCGTAGATTTCGATAGCCAGCGACGTTACGCGCTCGGCCACCTGCGACGTGAACAGCTTGGTCATGGCGGCTTCTTTAACAAAATTCACGCCGGCGTCTTTCATGCGGGCGGAGTTATACACCATCAGCCGCGCCGCTTCGATTTCGGTTGCCATCTGCGCGATCTGGAATTGTATCCCCTGAAATTCTGAAATCGGCTTGCCGAATTGCGTGCGCTCCTGCGCATACTTCGTGGCGTATTCCCAAGCGCCTCGTGCGACGCCCAACATTTGCGCGCCAATTCCGATGCGGCCTTCGTTCAGCGTTTCGATTGCGATCTTGTATCCCTTGCCGACTTCGCCGAGCACGTTCTCTTTGGGCACGCGGCAATCTTCCAGAATCAGTTCGCAGGTTGATGATGCTCGAATCCCCAGCTTGTCTTCTTTCTTGCCGACGGTGAATCCAGGAAAATCTTTCTCGATCAGAAACGCCGTGATTCCCTTGTATCCCTTGGACGCATCGACGGTGGCGAACAGGATGAACAGTCCAGCCTCTTTGCTATTCGTGATCCAGAGCTTGCGACCGTTGAGAATAAAATCATTGCCTTTGAGTTCGGCTTTGGTTTGCAGCGCGAATGCATCCGATCCCGACCCCGCCTCGCTCAACGCGTAGGCGCCAAGCGTGTCCGCCGCCAGTTTGGGCAGGTAACGCTTCTTCTGCTCTTCACTGGCCCAGCGCAGAATCGCATTCGCCACCAGCGTGTTCTGCACGTCCACGATCACGCCGGCGGAAGCGTCGGCCCGCGAACATTCCTCGACGGCTAAGATCGCCTCAAAGAACTTGCCGCCCGCGCCGCCGTATTGCTCGGGAATCTCGATCCCCATCAGTCCGAGCTGAAAGAACTGGTCGATCAGGCCGTGATCGAACACTGCCTTTTCGTCCATTTCTTTGGCGAGCGGCCGAATCTTATCCTCAGCGAACTGGCGGACGTTGTCGCGAAATAGAATCTCGTCTTCGGTAAGGGTGGTAAGCGGCGCGGGATTCGAAAGCTGCAAAGTTTCCGGCATGAAGGCACCTCGTAGTAGAGACGCGGCCTGCCGCGTCCGGGAAGGATGACGAACTGGAAATTGTAGCAGCAGGAGACGGCAGACCAGCGACCGCTCGGTTGGTTCGGCGTGGCAGCGGTGCGAACTGGGCGGAGTTTCGCTCCGCTGGGCGGGCGGGACGCCCGCCACCACACGAGCATTTCTATTTCGGCATCAGCTCGGTCACCGTCAGTTCATCGGCCTTTCGCAGTTCTGGAAACAGCCATGCCCAGGTGGCGATCACCAGCAAGGTTCCTACTCCTCCCAGGACCACGGCGGGGACCGTGCCGAACCATTGCGCGGTTAGTCCGGACTCGAACTCGCCTAATTCGTTGGAGACTCCGATGAAGAGCATGTCTACGGCGTTGACGCGGCCGCGCATCTCGTCCGGAGTTGCGACTTGGATCAGGGTGGCGCGGATGATCACGCTTACCATGTCGGCGGCGCCGGTCAGGAATAACGCGGCCAGCGAGAGGACCAGGTTGTGTGAGATTCCGAAGACGATGGTAAACACGCCGAAGGCGGCTACTGCGACGAGCATAGTCAGGCCGGCGCGGCGGCGAATAGGGCGGTGAGCTACTACGATCGCCATCAGGGCGGCGCCCACTCCGGGAGCGGCGCGCAGCACGCCGAGTCCCCAGGGACCAGTGCGCAGGATGGTTCTGGCGTAGATGGGGAGTAACGATACCGCCCCGCCTAGCAGGACGGCGAACATGTCGAGCGAGAGCGAACCCAAGATCAGCTTCTTCTCCCACATAAAGTGCAAACCTGCGAGCACAGTGCGCAGGCTAACGGGCTCTTTCTCTGCGAGTTCTTTTTCTGGCGACGTGGGCAGCGGGTGAATTCGCAAGGTAAAGATGGTGGAGAGGACGGACACGGTCACGGCAATGGCATAGACCGCCTCCGGGCCGTGAAATGCGGCGTAGGCGATGCCTCCGATGGCCGGTCCGGCGATGGTTGCGATTTGAAAGGTGCTGGCATTCCAGGCAACTGCGTTCGCGAAGTGTTCTTCGGGAACGAGGTGCGGCAGGATGGCGCGGCTCACGGGAAAGCTGAAGGAACGGAAGGTCCCAACCAGCACCAGGACAACATAGATTGCATGCACCGAGTGCGGGGCGCGCCAACTGATGGCGAGTAAGAGAGCCGAGCACAGACCGTAGCCGGCGTAGCAAGCCATCAACAGCTTGCGGCGGTCCAAACGATCGGCGGCATGTCCAGCGAAAAGAAACAGCACGAAGCCGGGCAGAAACTGGGCCAGACCGACGTATCCGAGATCGAGCGGCCGCTTGGTGATTTCGTATACCTGCCATCCCACGGCGACGGACTGCATTTCAAGCGCGACGACGATGAAGAAGCGCGCGAGCGTATAGGAGACAAAGTTGGGATAGTTGAAGGCGACTCGCCCGGCCAGGCGGGGGTCTTTCGTCGTGAGCATTCTTTATTACTTTGCCACAGAATCGAAATCCCAAGGGAGCCGGTGCCGTGGCTGGACGGCCGAGGGCGGCCGTCCCTACGCGAGCAGTTGGCGAATCAGCGGCGGTTGATGAGCGAGGCTACGTAGCCTGCGCCGAATCCGTTGTCGATGTTTACCACGCTGACGTTGGAGGCGCAGGAGTTAATCATTCCGAGCAAAGCGGCGAGGCCTTCGAAGGCAGCGCCGTAACCTACGCTGGTCGGAACGGCAATCACCGGGACTCCCACCAGGCCACCGACTACGCTGGGGAGAGCGCCTTCCATTCCGGCGCAGACTACGATCACGCGCGCCTTAGCGAGCGCTCCGCGATGGGCCAGCAGGCGGTGAATGCCGGCGACCCCGACGTCGTAGATGTGCTGAACTTCGTTGCCCATCAGTTCGGCGGTGACGACTGCCTCTTCGGCGACCGGGATGTCGCTGGTTCCCGCCGACACGACCACGATCACGCCCTTCCCGCGCTTCTTCCGATCACGCTTGAGCACGATGGCGCGCGCCAGGGGACGGTACTCTGCGCGCGGAACGGCGGCGGCGACTGCGGCGTACTGTTCTTCGGTCGCTCGCGTCGCCAGCACGTTGCCGCCGTGGGCGGCGAGGCGGGCGAATATATCGGCGACCTGGCGTGGCGCTTTGCCCTGGGTGAAAATCACCTCGGGCATGCCTTGGCGCAGGGCGCGGTGATGGTCGAGCTTGGCGAAACCCAGGTCCTCAAACGGCAAATGCCGGAGGCGCTCGACGGCTTCGTCGGGGGAGAGGCGCTTCATCTGAACCTGGTCGAACAGTTTTTTTAACGTCTCGGCGTTCATGGATTGGGAATCATTGTAGACGGCGGCGGTCTGGTTTGGTTGGGTGAGAGATTTAACCACAGGGGGCACAGAGGGTCACAGAGAGGGGACACAGGGGGAAACAGGGCTCCGGGACGTTGACGTAGCCATGAAGTAATGCCCTTTCAGTAACTTAGGCAGATTACTCCAGAGGTTCTACGCCCTTTGGAGAGATTGCTACTGTCCTCGGCACACCCTATACTGGCGTTACTCTGGTTCTGGATTCTCTGGCAGGTGCTCGGGTAGGTGGGCCCTAAAGTAAGTGTGCCTATTGGCCGATCCTCATTGGATCGACCGATTTGGTCGACCTGAACCCGTATGCATAGACGCCCGCAAATCGCGCTGATGGCCAGCCTAATGGCGACCTCCTTTCTCTCTCTTTCCATGCTTTTCTCGGCGATGCCGGCGCACGCGCAACCAGGCGCCGAGCCGGTCGTGCGGGCGGGAGCGATTACTCCGACCACCGACGAATCCGGCCGCAAGATCTATGTTAACGAGGATAAAGTTAACGGGGACACGACTTCCGCCGCTTCCAGGACCGGGGCGGCGCCAGCACGATCTCCGCTGGTTTACTGGAGTTCGACCGAACACCGCTTCAAGCCGGTGCCGACCAACGGAGCGGTGATGCGTGCGGCGCGTTCGGCGGCTTCGGAAGTTAACACCTACCTCGATGGCAAAGCGCAGACCCACCAGATCCTCAACCGTGCCTTCACCCAGGAGGATATCGACGCCGCAATTGAACAGGCGGCCACGCGGCACAATGTGGATCCGAGCCTGGTGCGCTCGGTCGTCAAGGTAGAATCGGACTTCAATCCCAATGCGGTTTCGCGCAAAGGCGCCATGGGACTGATGCAATTGATGCCTTCGACCGCCCGTTCTCTCAATGTTTCCAATCCCTTTGACCCGGTGCAGAACGTCGATGCCGGGGTTCGGCATCTAAGGAATCTGTTGGATAACTACCGCGGCAATGTTCAGCTCAGTCTGGCTGCCTATAACGCTGGCGCGGGGGCGGTGTCGCGCAGTGCGGGCGTTCCCCATTTCAGAGAGACGCAGAACTACGTTCGCCGGATCACGAACTTGTACAACGGCGGCAGCGAAACGATCTTTGGCAACCGGGCGCACGAACCGGTCCACGTGGAGCGGGATGCACGGGGCGTACTGTATATCAGCAACACGGAATAAGCTGCGTGTGGCAGCGGGGTGAGTCTCAAGTTGTTGAAGCAGTGATTGTTAAAACAGCTGGTGTTAAAACAGTTGGTGTTCCGCAACTTCACGATGCGGACTGGGTTGTCATCACCAGGACGTGTCATCAGTGTAGGTAACTGGCAGTACGGAATCGGTAAGTGAAGACCCAGGCTTCTACGACCCTAACTCGAGGCGCCCGCGCCTTTCGCCTCGGCGCAGCGTTGTTGCTCGTCCTGCTGCCGCTGGTTTCCGCCTCGGCGCGCGTCCACTACGCCGACTCCTGGGCCCGTCAGCAATTCGCCAAGGCAGAACGCATGCGGGAGGCTCTCAATGGCCGTCCGGCCGGAGAACGCACGCGTCGCGAATACCAGCGTGTGATCGACTCGTACCGCCGCGTCTACTTTGGCTCTCCAGCCTCATCGAAAGCGGACCCGAGCGTGGTGGCGACTGCCGAACTCATGGTCGAGATGGGCCGGCGCTTTGACGACAACAAGATCCTCCGCGGGGCCGTAGAACAATATCGCTTCCTGCGCAAGGAATACCCCGGCAGCAAGTACCGTTTCGACGCCCTGTTCACGATCGGTGAAATCTACAAGGACGATCTCAACGATCCCGAAGAGGCGCGCACCACCTTCGAAACTTTTCTGCATCGCTATCCGCGCAACCGACTGACCGACGATGCCCGCGCGGCAGTGAAGGAAATCGATGCCGCGGCGGACGCAATGGAACACGCGGCGCAGAAGGAGGCGCGCCAGCCGCGGTCGTCTTCATCTTCAGCAGGCGTCAGTACCGGTGGCGCCACTTCCATCGCCAACGCCAACACCGATTCCGGCGACTCCGCCGCATCCGCCAATGACGCCAGCGCCCGGCGCAGCGCATTGCCGCGCGTTACCGGGGTTCGCCACTGGTCCACGCCCGACTACACTCGCGTCGCCATTGACGTCGAGCAGGAAGTGACGTTCGCTTCGCAGCGCATCTCGCATCCGGACCGCATTTTCTTCGACCTGCACGATACCAAGCTGGCTTCGACCCTGGTAGGGAAGACCTTCGACGTCGACGATGGTTTTCTGAAGAAAATTCGCGTTGCCGAATTTCAGCCGGGGCGCACGCGGATTGTGCTGGAAGTAGACGACCTCGCGAGCTACGACGCTTTCCTGCTGCCAGATCCATACCGGCTCATCATTGATATTCACGGAAAGCAGAACCGGACGACGGTGATGGCCAAGACGGACACGGCTGCGACGGCTTCCCAGGAATCGGACGACGATTTCAGCGACCCGGCAGCGTCGTCGAGCGGAGGCTCGAAATCTGACGAGCAGAGAGGGCGGCGGCAGGATTCCCACAAAGGCGCGATTGTTTCTCCGAAGCCGGGACCCGTCGAGACCGATTTGCCCGCCAAGGATGCCCACGCGGATTCCAAGTCCGGATCGGCGAAATCATCGAGCGGCAATGGAGTGATCAAGACCACGGTTGCGGTCAAAGGGTCGAACCGCAGGATACCGAAGACGATTGTCGCGGCGGACGAAAATTCGGACGAAAGTTCGAACGGCAGTTCGAACCAGAATCCGAAAGACAGGGGTCCGTCGACGGTTGCCACTTTGGATCACGAGAAGATCCAACCCGAAATGCGGGAGGCGGCCGCCGACGCCTCGGGTGCGGACGAGACGAAGCCGGGGAAATCGGATTCGCGTTCGTCATCATCATCACCTGCTGCTTCGCCGCGCCGGAAAAAGGCGCGATCGGCGACAGCCACCGCCGCATCCGCCGCTGACACCGCGGATCTTCACGGTGAGTCCCGTGCCGCGACCCGCGAAGCGCGTCCTACCGCAGCGGGCGACCGATCTTTGACGCGCGCACTTGGCCTGAAGATTGGCAAGATCGTCATTGACGCCGGTCATGGGGGCCATGATACCGGTACCATTGGCCCCAACGGCCTGCTCGAGAAGGACGTGGTGCTCGACGTCGCCAAACGTCTGGGCCGCTTGCTGGAATCGCGCCTCGGCGCCGAAGTGATTTACACGCGCCAGGACGATACCTTCATTCCACTCGAAACCCGCACCGCGATTGCGAACCGCGAGCGGGCGGATTTATTCATCTCGATCCACGCCAACTCGAGTCGCGATTCCGATGCGCGCGGGGTCGAAACCTACTACCTGAATTTCACCTCATCGCCCGAAGCGCTGGAGGTTGCCGCGCGCGAAAACGCGGTGTCGGAGAAGTCGATCCATGAGCTACAGGATCTGGTGAAGAAAATTGCGCTGAAAGACAAAATCGATGAATCGCGCGAGTTTGCCGGCGATGTGCAGGAATCGCTCTACGGAGGGCTGGCGCTGAACAGCGCCGGCATCCGCAATCGGGGCACCAAGAAGGCGCCGTTCATCGTGCTGATCGGAGCAAATATGCCTTCAATTCTGGCCGAAATTTCGTTTGTGTCGAATCCCACCGACGAGCGCAAGCTCGAAACCTCCGAGCACCGGCAGCGCATCGCCGAATCGCTCTATCGGGGTGTCTCCAAGTACGTCAACGGCTTGAGCGGGGTGAAAGTGGCGAGCAAGATCGACAAACCCGAGGGGCAATGACGCAGGGCGGGGTTGGGGTGGTTGGCAGACCAAACCGGTTCTAAATTCCCGTTACGCCTGGTTTCCATTCATAAGGTCTTAACGTTCTTTTCACCGGATGTTAACAAACGCCTGCTAGGTTAATCCCCATTTGTCGCCGGAATGTGCGGTGACTCTCAAACAAAATCTTAAACACTCAGGAGATCACTCCATGAAAAGAAAAGCGTTTCTTGCGGGCGTGTTGGCGCTTGCCGCAAGCGCTGCATTTGCGCAGGAAGGCCCCGTGCCCAAGGGCGTCCCGGCCCTCAACCACGTCTGGGTCATCATGATGGAGAATCATGGTTTTTCCCAAGTCCTCCATAACCCGGCCGCGCCGTTTACCACCCAGTACGCTAATTCGGCAAACCTCGCCACGAACTATTTCGCTGTCGCCCATCCCAGCCTGACCAACTATCTGGAAACGAACGCGGGATCGAACTTCGGCGTGCTGGATGACAACTCGCCAGACTGGCACAACGGATCCTGCTCGCCGAACCTGGCCACGGGCGTAACCAATTGGGAATCGGATGGCAATCCCATTTGCCCGATCTCCGGCAGCGGAATCGACGCGGCCACACCGGCCATTGACTACAGCAACGAGACTTCCGGACCTCCCGGCGTCAACAACATCGACGGCGTTAAGTCGTATCCGGCTGATCCTAATATCCTGGGTATCAGCATTGCGGACCAACTGGTTGCCGCCGGAAAGACCTGGAAGACTTATCAGGAAAGCCTCCCGCTCGGGGGTGCCGACAACATCGATTACAGCGACGGCAACTTTACCAACCTCACTGATTTCACCTTGTTCAACTCTCTCTGGCCGGCGGAGCCTCCGACCTTCAACTCCGGGGAGATCGTTCAGCTTTACGCGGTCAAGCACAATCCGTTCGCCTATTTCCAATCCACCCAAGAAGGCACCAACCCACAGAACAGTCTGGCCAATGCGGTTCCGTTTGACGGAGCCGGCGGTCTCTATGGCGACCTGGCGTCGGGCAAAGTGCCGAACTACGCTTTTGTCGTTCCCAACCAGTGCAATGACCAACACGGTCGCGGCAATGGCACCCAATTCTGCCAATACGATCCTAATGACAATGGCACCCAGGTTGGCTTGAATCCGGCATTGATGGCGCTCGGAGACCAGGCACTCCAGAGAATCGTGGCCGCGATCCATGCCTCCCCGGCTTGGAGCAGGGGCCATAACGCCATCATCACCATCTGGGACGAGGATGACTACAGCATCGCTCCGACCGTCAACCGGGTCGCAGCCATCGTTGACACCAACTATGGCTTCCACAACCTGCGGAGCAACGTCTTCTACACTCACTTCTCCTTGCTCAGGACCATCGAAGGTGGATTCAGGCTGCCTTGCTTGAACCATGCCTGCGATGCCACCACCAACACCATCTCCGACCTGTTCGGCGAGCCTTAATGTTCCGAGCCATCTGAACCTGTAGAGAAGAGCCGGTTTCCCCCGGCCCTTTTTCCATGGGCGAGTCTTCTTGCGAGTCAGTTAGAACACAGAATGTGATCGGAAAGGCAAGGACCTGGGCGGCAGTTTTTGCCGCGTGACATTGGTAATGTTCCGACGGTGTTTTCGATGGCAGAAGCGAACCGCCCGCGCTATTGTGGCGCAGTCTATGTTCAACAACCTGGGGATGCGGAGCGGAAACACCATCACGAAGGCAGCAGCCTGCTGTCTTCTGGTTACACTGTGCGCGTTCGCGCAAAGCTCCAAAGAAGTCTCGTCCACGGAAGCCGCTAAACTGGTGGCGCTAGAGCGCATGTGGAACCAGGCGCAGGTTGTCCGTGATTCCTCCGCCATCGCGAGCATGATCGGCGACAAGTTCGTCAATACCGAATGGGATGGAGAAGTCAGCGATCGAGGGAAGTTCCTGGCGGATTTCGCGGACCCTAAGTTCCAACCTAGCATCATGAGCATCCAGGACGTGAAAGTGGATATGTACTCCACGACGGCGATAGTGACGGGTGTTTATCATACGAAAGGCACCTACGGCGCCAAGCCGTATGAGCATTTCGGGCGCTTTACCGACACCTGGATCTTCCAGGATGGCAAGTGGCAGTGCGTGGCTAGTCATACCAGCCTGATGAAGAAGTAAATTTTCAAGATTGCTGCTTCATTCCTTCCCGGGGTAATCCAACAACAATCAGTGAACCGCTTGGATCGCAAGACGATTCTGTGTGCTCGCATGACTATCAAACCAGCGAATCAGCTTTTCACTAAACTCGCCCGGATTTGTGCCGATTGCGCCGCAGTGATCGGTGTTGGGAACTTCCCACAAGGGCACGGCAGGATTTCGGACCGCGATCAACCGGGAATGGCGCACGGGGATGTTGCTGTCGGCTTGTCCGTGGATCAGAAAAACGGGAGTCTTCGTCGCGGCCACGGCGTTTTCGGGAGAGACCCGTTCGAAGTCCAGATTGTACTTCCATCTAGCATAGACAAATGCAAACTCGATAATCGGGCGCAGCACCGTGCGTCCGAGCCACGGGCCAGTGTGGAAGAACTGGCCAACGCGGTCGTAGCCAATCTCGCGGAAGCTGGCAAAAGGCGATTCACCGGCAACGGCGCAGAAGCGCGTTTCAGATCGTAACGACTGCAACAACAGCGCCGCGCCCATGGACTCTCCCAAGCCGAAAATGCATTCGGGGTGGTCGTTCTGTTCCAGCCAGTCCAACCACCGATGGATGTCCTCTGATTCCAGCAGCCCAAAAGTGGCCAGTTTGCCGCCGCTGGTTCCGTGCGCCCGCGCGTCCGGCATAAGGACGCTGAAGCCGCGGCCCAGAAGCAACTCCGCGTAGCCGGTCATTCCGACGCGATTGTCGGCGAGACCGTGCAGCAGAATGACAGCGTTCCCGTTATTGTTCACCGGACGAATGCTCCAGGCGCGCAGGATTGCTCCGTCGCGTCCAGGGATTGCGACGTCGGCCAGTTCCGATTCATGGTGACGTGCCATGGTGCGCGATGCAGTGTCACCTCGGCCAAGAACACTCCCGCTATCGCTGCGAGTGACAGAAACAGCAGAAGGCCGATGACGGTGAGTCTTTGGAACAACTTGTTTGCCATCTATGCAAAGGTACGCAATTGCGCTGTAGCATGTTCCGCGTGAGGGTTCGCGGCGGGGCGCCGAGCTGTGCTCGGCTTGGACCCTTCGACTGCGCTCAGGGGCAGGCTCCGAGGGCGGCCGTCCCTCCACGAGCTAGACCGCTCGTGTGGAAACTTTCTCGGGGTGCCGGTAGTCTAATTCTGTAGTCTGGGTGTGCCCTTTTTCGAATGAAAGTCTTGCGACAGCTCTCCACCGGTTTTGTCTCTTTTCTTTTTTACGTAGCGTTTTCTTGCGCCACGGCTATGGCTGCCGAGCTGCCAGCGCCCATCGCAGTCTCTCCAAGCCCGGCCTCTGCAACCCCGGTACTGCCCACTGCGTTTGCCGGCTGGCAGGTGAAGGGCGCCGTCGCAAAGAGCGATGATCCGGCCGTCGCCGATGCCGCAAACGCGCCCGTGCTCAAGGAGTATGGCTTCCAGCGTTTGGAGAAAGCGGCTTACACTCGCGACGACGGCCGCAATCTGACCATCAAAGCCGCTGTGTTTGAAGACGCCAGCGGCGCCTACGGCGCTTTCACCTACTACTATTCTGATGAGATGGGGGAGGAAACCATTGGCGGGCAGGCGGCTTTTCTGAATAACCGCGTGCTCTTCTATCAAGGGAACGTGCTGGTGGATGCCGTGTTCGACAGGATGAGCGTGATGTCGGCGGCGCAACTGCGGGAACTGGCCGGGCTGCTGCCGCAGGCGGAGGGCAACAAGAACAACCCGCCTTCGCTGCCCAACTATCTTCCGAAGCGGATGTCCATGGGGAATCCAGCAGGGAATCCCGAGAAAAATCTCGAGAAGAATACGACGAAGTACATTATGGGTCCGGTCGCGCTTGGTCGGATCGGATCGCCGCTGCCGGCTTCAATGGTCGATTTCAAGTCGGACGCGGAAGTCGTCATTGGCAAGTATGCGGTGACTGCGGGCGATGCCACCCTGATGCTCATCGAATATCCCAACTCGCAGATTGCCACCGAACGGCTGCGGCAGATTGACGCCTCGCATCAGGTCACCCAACAACAGCCTGGGGTTGCATCGATTGTGGATGTGGGCCCGTTCTTCGACGCACGCACCGGCCCGATCGTCGTGATCGCGGCTGGCCCGCTTTCCAGAAGCGAAGCGCGATCGCTGATGTCGTCCATCAGCTACGACGCCGATGTCACCTGGAACGAAAACACCTACGTGAGTAAGAAAGACAATCTGGCAAATTTTCTATTCAACGCGATTGTTCTTTGCGGAATTGTGGTCGCCCTGGCGCTAGTGGCGGGGATCGCGTTTGGTGGCTTGCGGATCGTCGTGAAACGGTTTTTTCCCGACTCCGTGTTTGATCGGCGGGAAGCCATGGAAATCATCTCGCTGCACCTGGATGAGGACGCCCGGCGGGTGCCTCGGGAGCGGTAAGTGTCTCAATCGAATGCCATTAGCGCCAGGAAGAAGGTATTTGGCTGGTTTTCGAGCCCGTTTGCCGACTTGTGGACGTATTGTGTAAGTTGTTGAAAATAAGACTATTTAAGTCACAAATTTTGCTTGACACTGTGCTTTTAAGACTCATAAGATTTGCGCAGAAAGTTCTGATGGCTTAAACCTCCGTTGGAACTATTCTCCCTTGAAAGAAAAGGCCGCCCAAGTTGCCGGGTGGCCTTTTCATTTTGGAGAGCAGTTCTCAATCAACACCTCTGAATCCTTGCTCGCCGACTGAGAACCGAGAACTGGGAACTGAGAACTCGCGGTGGAACAACTCCGCGGCTGCACGCGTACAACACTGTGTACGCGATGTGAGTTCGAGGGGGAGAGGCAATGTTTTGCGATCAATGTGGTGCGCAGTTGCAAGCGGGAGAGCCACGCTGCGGACGCTGCGGCAAAACCGTGCTTGGACTCATCGAGCTTCGGCGCAGCCGGGTTCGCGATCATGTCCGGCTAGTAGGCATTCTCTGGATGGCGTACTCAGCATTGCACGTGGTTGGAGGAGTGGTCTTGATCGTTGTCGCGCAAGTGATCTTCGGCCACGTGATCCATATACCCAACGGTCCGCCGCCCGGGGCCAGCGTCTGGTTGCGGCCTCTTCTCAGCTTCATCGGATCGCTGATTCTGGCGAAAGCCGCGGCCGGCTTTTTCACGGGTTGGGGCTTGCTGCAGCGGGAGCAGTGGGCACGAACGTTCGCCCTGGTTATGGGTTTCGTGGCGCTGCTGAATGTCCCGCTTGGGACTGCGCTCGGCGTCTACACGCTGTGGGTCCTGCTACCCGCGCAATCCGATGACGAGTACAGAGTGTTGGCGCAGGCCGCGTAGCGCGGCGCACATTTAGCTGCGCAAGACGCTTCCGCTGTTGTGCTAGCCCAAACTGCCGTCCCGCACAAGTCGACGAAACCATATGCGCAAGAAATGAAATGCTTCCACGCGAGTGGGTCGTTGGGCGTTGTTCATCGTTCGTCGTTCGTTGTTGTTACGTTCGAGTGCCGTCCTGATTGCAGGAATCGCAGACCGGTTTTAGAATCGAAAGCAGGCCGACGTAGCTCAGTTGGTAGAGCAGCCGATTCGTAATCGGCAGGTCATCAGTTCAAGTCTGATCGTCGGCTCCATTCTTTCAATTGCTACTTCCGCTGAATCGACTCTAAATCTCTGGTTACATTTTCCAGCCGCACATTGCCCAAGTCCTGATCAAACTCGATCTCGAGGAAAATCGGCCCCCCAAATTGGCATCTCCCTCGAGCACCACTGCAATTCCATTGTGCCTACAACAGCTGTTTTCCCGGGTTCTCACGATGATCCGGATCGAATCAGCGGTTGCAAATTCCTGACAAGAAAATGACGACAAAGTTACCGGCCAATGACCGATCAATGACAACGTTGCTCGTCCGCTGCCTTACGCTGTCATTTCGACACAGAGGATTCCGACCAAGGTGACTCGGCTTCAGGAAGAAGGTCAGGAGGAACAAGGAATGAAGATACTTTCATTGTACGCATCGGTGGTCGCACTCAGCATGGTACCAATGTCCATGCTATACAGCGATCGTCATCACAATCGCCCAGCCGCCAGCGACGTCGCCCAGATAACAGACGGAGCATTTCGTGATGGATTCTATCTGGGAAGATTAGCAGCCCAGAGCGGCAGTGAGCCTCACGTTGCAGTCGGTCGGTGGGCAACTGCGGAGGATCGGTCGTCTTTCACGGACGGCTACCACCGGGGATACAGCGAGTTTCTCGGCAGCCGAGCATCGCTCGACAACCACGTTCGCCAGGCCAAATAGGCCCTGCGACGATTTCATTCACGAAGAAAATCTTGAAGGAACAGCCCTTCCCGGAGATACAGTATGAAACCGACATATTTTGTTCTTGCAGCAGCTTTGACATTGATTATTGACATTTCCAGCCAGCAAGTAGTGAAGGCAGATCTCCACTCGCCGACAATTGGCGCCGGCGCGGCCGTAATAAAAGGCGTAGTTAAGTTTGCGGGGATTGTACCCGCGCCTAAGCCCATCAGCATGTCGGCCGATCCAAGTTGCTCTAAGCAGCATTCTCGACCCGTTCTTACCCGGGAGGTTGTCGTTGATTCCACGGGCGGGTTGCAATCTGCGATCGTTTTTATCTCAAATGGGCTGGGTGATCGAACCTTTGATCCACCCACGCAACCGGTTGTCATTTCTCAAAAGGGCTGTCTCTATGAGCCTCATTTACTGGCGGTGCGGGAAAACCAGCCTTTCGAAGTGGTGAACGACGATCCGACTTCACACAACATTCACCCCACACCGGCCAACAACCGGGAGTGGAATAAGGCTGAGCTTCCGGGTGCGACGGTGGAAGAAGCTTTTGCAAGAGAAGAAATCGCGATTCCGGTTAAGTGCAACGTCCATTCCTGGATGCGAGGATATATTGCTGTTCTTAAGAACCCCTATTTTGCTGTGACCAAACAAGATGGCAGTTTTGATCTGCCCAATCTGCCGCCCGGGACATACACCATCAAGGTTTGGCACGAGAAACTGGGCACGGCATCCCAAACAATCACGATTGGCGCAAACCAGACGAAGGAGATCAGCTTCGTTTTCAAAAGTATGTAAACGGAATGGAGAAGGCAAGGGATTTGGTTCGCCAGCTATCAAGCGCGGCACGGACCGGGCTGTCCAAAGGTCTCGAGTTGAAATTCAATTAGCCGGTGGACTTTATCTCCCATGACGCAAGTCTGATCGCCGGCTCCATAATTTCAACTACCTATAGCCATTCCGCACTGCGACGGCGGCGGATGAGCTGATGTGGGGAAGTCCAGCTACTTCCGCTGAATCGACTCTAAATACCTGGTTACATTTTCCAGCCGCACATTGCCTAAGTCCTGATCGAACTCGATCTCGTGGAAAATCGGTCCCCAAATCGGCATCTCCCTTGAGCCATGCGCGGGCAGGAGTTCGTCTGCTCCAAACATGATGGTGGTTCGCACGTGAATGCCAGGGAAGGCCCCGCCATTTCGCTGCGAAAGTCTCGTCAGGTCGGGAAGCGCCGGTTTCAACGCCTTGGACGCTGGTCCATTTCCTCGCCCATCGAGTCCGTGGCAGGCAGCACAATGATCCCGAAAAATGCTGGCACCGTCCACCGCATGGATGGCTGGTTGTCTTTGGTTTCCAGTTTGTGCAGTGGCAAAGATGGCCGTAGACACCAGCAAAACTCGAACCAGCATCGGCACTCGTCGCTGCATGGAGGCCTCCGGCGGAGAAACGCTTGGGCAGAATAAGACTCGCTAATACGCTATGCCGCTTAAGTGCCGTCGTCGGTGACTGGTGCAACAGACCCGTGTGATGCCAAGGGGAGGTGATTCTTCGGCCCGGGCCGGCGGCAGGGGGCTATTTCACCAGTCCCACAATCAGACCGCTCCCTTAAAGCCCACTCGCCCGTCTACAATTATTGTCTACGAGGAAAATCCATGGCCCTGATGAACCCCACTCGAATCCGCACCTCAAAGGTTATGCTGTTATTTATGAGCACCCTGATCGCAGCCGGAACCATCGCAACTGGTTCCATCAACCCCACTCTCGCCGCAGCGGCCGACTTTGGCCCTTCGAATCCGTTCTTCGCGCCTAGCGCGCTGCCCTTCCAGGCTCCGCCCTTCGACAAGGTCAAGGACGAAGACTACCAGCCCGCGATCGAGGCGGGCATGGCGCAGCAGCAGGCTGAAATCCAGAGCATCGCGAACAATCCCGACGCCCCTACCTTCGACAACACTATCGTCGCCCTGGAGAAGAGCGGCCAGTTACTGGCGCGTGCCACGGTAGCCTTCGACGGAGTCACCGGCGCAAATACCGACGACACCCTGCAGAAGGTTAGGACCATCGAGGCTCCTAAGCTCGCCGCCCAAGAGGATTTCGTCTACCTCAACACGAAGCTTTTTGCGCGCGTCGCCGCGATTTACAAGCAACGCGCCACGCTCAAGCTTGATCCCGAGTCTCTCCGTTTGGTTGAGTATGACTACGACAAGTTCGTACACGCCGGTGCCAACCTCTCGGAAACCGACAAAACTGAACTCAAGAAGCTCAACGAAGAGGAGTCTTCACTTCAGGACGCCTTCGTCAACAAACTTCTCGACGCCACCAAGGAGGGAGCCTTCGTCACCACCGACAAAGCTGCGCTCGCCGGTTTCTCCGAGGCGCGCATCGCGGCCGCTGCGCAGGCTGCCCAAAGCCGCCAGTTCGATGCCTATGTAATTCCGCTGCAGAACACCACCCAGCAGCCCGACCTGGTCTCACTAAGCAACCGCGGCACTCGTCAGACCATCTTCGGGCGCTCCTGGAACCGCACAGAACGAGGCGACGCCAATGACACCCGCGACACCATCGCTCGTCTCGCTCAACTCCGCGCTCAGAAGGCAAAGCTCCTCGGTTGTTCGAGCTTCGCCGCGTGGAAGCTCGAAGATCAGATGGCCAAAACACCGCAAGCGGCTCTGCAGTTTATGGATGCGATCGTCCCCGCCGCAACCGCAAAGGCGGCGAGCGAAGCCAAGGATAACCAGGCTGTCATCGATGCCCAAAAGGGTGGATTCCAACTCCAGCCCTGGGACTGGACCTTCTACGCCGAGCAGGTGCGCAAGGCTCGCTATGACCTCGACGATGCGCAGGTGAAGCCCTACTTCGAACTCAACAACGTGCTGCAGAATGGCGTCTTCTACGCCGCCAATCAGCTCTACGGACTCACCTTCAAAGAGCGGCATGACATCCCCGTCTACCAAGCAGATGTGCGGGTGTTCGAGGTCTCCGACGTCAACGGCAAGCCCCTCGCCCTGTTCTACTGCGATTACTTCAAGCGCGACAACAAGAACGGCGGAGCCTGGATGTCGAACTTCGTCGGCCAGTCGCACCTGCTGGAGACTCTTCCGGTCGTCTACAACGTTGCGAATTTCTCCAAACCGGCCGCAGGCGAACCCGCGCTGATCAGCTTCACCGACGTGATTACCATGTTCCACGAATTTGGACACGCGCTGCACGGCATGTTCGCCAACACCGAGTATCCGACCCTGTCGGGCACGGCAACTGCCCGCGACTTCGTCGAATTTCCCTCGCAGTTCAATGAGCATTGGGCCAGCGATCCCGGAGTTTTTGCCCACTACGCGAAGCACTACAAGACCGGTGCGCCCATGCCGGAAGAACTGGTGGCGCGGCTCAGAAAATCTGCCACTTTCAACAAGGGTTACGACATGACGGAACTCCTGGCCGCGGCCGAACTTGACATTCAGTGGCACTCGCTTCCGCCCACCTCCCCGCTCCAGAAGCCCGATGAGTTCGAGAAGCAGGCGCTCGATAAGACTCGCCTGAACGTCAGCTACGTCCCACCGCGCTATCGCTCTACCTACTTCGCCCACATCTGGGGAGGCGAGTACAGCGCCGGCTACTACGCCTACCTCTGGACGGAAATGCTCGCCGACGATGCCTTTCAGTGGTTCGTCGAACACGGCGGCCTGACGCGCGCCAACGGCGACCGCTTCCGCCAGATGGTCCTCTCGCGCGGCAACACCGAAGAGCTAGGCAAGATGTACGATTCCTGGCGCGGTGCGCCACCGAACACGAAGGCGATGCTCAAGTACAGGGGCCTTGAGGAATCCACATCGCCAAAGTAGGGGGATCGGACCGGATCCCAATCGCGTAGCCGCACCGCGTGTGGAGGGGACGATGGCAAGCAACATGAAACACCTGGGACTGTGGGTGTCATTAGTCGTGACGCTGGCTCTAGCGCAAGCCGGAGCACAGATGGCCGCAGGAAATGCGGTCCAAAGTGCGGCCAGCGGGCCTGCGCCTCACGAGGGCGACTTTGTCATCCACAATTTTCGCTTTCAATCGGGCGAAACCATGGCGGACGTGAAGATGCACTACACCACGTTCGGCACTCCGATGAAGGATGCCAGCGGGCGAACGACGAATGCCGTGCTGATCCTGCATGGTACGAGCGGTTCGGGACAGCAATTCCTCCGTCCGATATTTGCCGGCGTGCTGTTTGGACCCGGACAGTTGCTGGACGCCAGCAAGTTCTACATCATTCTGCCGGACAATGTCGGCCACGGAAAATCGAGCAAGCCGAGCGATGGCATGCATGCGCGCTTTCCGCCATACGACTATGCCGACATGGTCGCGCTGCAGCACGAACTGGTGGAGAAGGGGCTGGGTGTGAACCATCTCCGTTTGGTGCTGGGGACGTCGATGGGCTGCATGCATTCTTTTATGTGGGGTGAGGCGTATCCCGATGAAATGGATGCGCTGATGCCGCTGGCATGTTTGCCGGTGCAAATCGCGGGGCGAAACCGCATCTGGCGAAAAATGGTTATCGATGGAATTCGTCAGGATCCCGATTGGAAAAACGGCGAGTACACCAGCGAGCCTCGTGCCGCGCTGCGGATCTCCGCGGATTTCCTGCTGATCGCTGGCAGCGCGCCGCTGCTCATGCAACACGACCTGCCGACGCGCGACGACGCCGACAAGTATCTCGACGGTGCCCTGAAGAAGATGACGGCGGAGATGGACGCCACCGACTTTCTCTATGCGGTCAGCGCTTCGCGGGACTATGACCCGTCTGCGCAACTGAGCGCGATTAAAGCTCCGGTGATGTTTGTTAACACCGCTGATGATTTCATCAATCCGCCGGAGTTGGGGATTGCCGAACGCGAGATCAAGAAAGTGAAGAACGGCAAGTTCGTACTGCTACCCGCTTCCGAGAAGACGCACGGTCACGGCACCCACAGCTGGGCGGCGGTATGGCAAGAGTATTTGAAGGAATTGCTTGAAGAGTCATCGCCTGCGCGTCCGTAACAGTCTGTGGCAATAGCAATTTTGCCGTAACAATCTCGTCCGCGACAGATCACGGAATCCCTAAAGAGCCGCGCTCAAGGGCCGCACGGACTCAGGTTTGCGACGGCGAAACCAAGCCCGGCTGCGGCGGAGCCGCCGGAGCCGGACGATTCGGCGCAGCTTCGGGTTGCGGCGCTTGGCCCTTCTGGACTGAGTCGCTGTTGTCCAGGCTCGTGCCGAGGTTGAGATCGAAGCTGTCACCATGATTAGTGGTCGAGTTATAGATCGAGCTTGACGTGCTGACGTCGCTGGTCGGCGAGTCGTGGCCATACGACGAATTCGGTGACGAATCCGGCCTGTAGGGCGGCGGATTGTCGGACCAGTCGTAGCTGTAATCCGGGTAGGAGTAGTAAGACGCCGGCCACGGCGCGTACCAGTAAGGGTTGTACCACCAAGGATTCCAAGCGAGTCCCCAGCCCCAGTAGGGCCATCCGACGCCGAAACCCCAGCCCCAACCGTAACCGCGACCCCAGCCGTAACCACCCCCCCAACCGTAGCGACCGCCCCAACCGTAGCCAGGTCGACCGAAGCCCGGCGTAACTCTGGAGGCCCCGCCGACGAACCCGGACGCGGCTCTTGACGAACTAAAGGAGTGCCATGCGCCATCGGAGATTCCGGTGTTGCGAGCGGAGAGGCTTGCGTTCGCCGCTCCTTCACGTCCGGAATTGCGCGCGGCATTGGAGTTCGAACTGGAACTGGAACCGGAGGTGGAACGCGCGGAACTGCTGGAGTTGCCGAACGAATGCCACTGGCCATCGTTGATTGCGGGCCGAACATTCGACGAACGACTGTCGAACGAATTGCGGCCAGCATCAGCCCCGCGGGATGAACCGCTGCCCATTCCGTAATGCCCCGCCGCAGACCTACCACGATAGCCACCGCCCTCGTAGCCACGCTCTCCGCCATAGGACCGCGCGCTGCCATTAGATCCGCCACCGCCATGGAAGCCGCCGCCTCCGCCGCTGTGGAACCCGCCGCCACCACTGCTGTGGGACCCGCCGCCACCGCCTCCGTGACCGCCGCCGCCGTGCTGGGCGAATGCTGGATTTAGCGTGAGCGTGAGACCGATGAAAGCAGCAAATGCGAAGAGAGACCCGCGAAGACAAAATCTGCTCATAATCCATACCTCCCTGCGAACGTGCCTTCGAACGTGGGAGTGCAGCTGCGAACGAGGAGCCTACATACCACTCAAGGACGGCGCGCTCCTACCTAATCAGATTCTACCGCCAGGCAGGGGGTTGCATCTATACCGGCCGCCCGAAAGCGAGGTTACCTCTGATTCGCCGGCAGGCGCAGGCAAGAAAGGTCACAGTCCGTCTCCTGCGGCGGCCCTCGGCCATTTCACCCCGATTCTCCACAGGCTTCCACCACGTTGCTACTTGCATTTCCGCACATAAGTTCCGGATAATCATGGACGAGAGCTTTTCACAACTGTGTATCGCTACAGCCGAGCAGACTTGCTGCGTATTCTCCGGCTAGTTCCTCGCCAGCTTCAGACCTGGGAGAAGGCAGGACTGGTGACGGCGGGCGAAGATTATTCCTTCTTCGATCTGGTGCAAATCAAGAAAGTGCGCGACCTGTGCGCCAAGCGGGTTCGTCCGGCCGTCATCCGGCAATCGCTCGAAGCCATGCAGAAACAAGTTGCCGGCATGGAGAATCCGTTGCTGGAAGCCGGCACCTATCAAAGCGGACACCGCGTTGCCTTCCGGCACCAGGGGCGGCTGTTGGAGCCAATTGCCGGACAGTTCATGTTCGATTTCTCGTCCGAGGAAAGTAGAGTCGTAACCAGCCCGCCACGGAATGGACCGGAGCTGGTGGTTACCGACGTTGCCGACTTGTTCGCGCGCGGGATCGTGCTGGAAGAAAATCCCTCCACGCAGAGCGAGGCGATCACTGCGTATTTAAAGGTTCTCGATATGGATCCGATGCACGCCGCCGCGCATATCAATCTAGGCACGCTCTATTACAACCGTCAGGAATACGCGCTCGCCGAGAGGCACTACCGCTCGGCGATCCAGATCGATCCACGCTACGCGCTCGCCCATTTCGACCTGGGCAACGTGCTCGACGAAACCGGACGTGTCGAGGAAGCGATCAACACATATAAGACCGCGATTCAACTCGCCCCCACCTACGCCGACGCCCACTACAACATCGCCCTCGCCTACGAGAAGATGCGCGAGCCGCGCAAGGCACTGCAACACTGGCGCGCCTACGTGAAGCTCGACACCACCGGCCCCTGGACCGTCCACGCCAAACATCAGATCCGGCGAATCTTGCAGGGCGACAGCCTTAAGCTGGTGCACTCCCGCAAGGTGAACTAGGCGCGAGGCAGCGCCTCTGCGACGACCACAAAAAAAGGGCACGGCTCGCGCCGCGCCCGGGGAGAGAACGCAACTTCTTGGTCGTCCACCAGTGAACTGAAGCCAGTTAGTCCACCACCAGCTTGTTCTCGACGCTGAACGCGCCCGGCACTGAACTCGCTCGTATTCCGGCAATATTTTTGTCCATCGCGCTCTGGACCGTGCCGTAGAGCGTTACGTGACCGTTGTCGACCACGATGCGAATCGGGTCGACCGGGTCGGTCGCGTAGCGTCCAAGCACCGAGTCGCGATAGATCGCGCGCGCCGTGCGTATCCGGATCGAATCGTCAAAACGCGAAACCGGCAGCACCGTCACGTCGTTCACCACGTCCTTGACGCCCGGCGTGCGCGCCACGATGGCGAGCGCCGAGTCCTTCGCTACATCGTTTACCGTGTCGCCATTGATGGTGACGATGCCGTCTTTCACGTCAAGCGCCAGATAGTTGAACGCATTGTCGTAATATCCAACGCGGTCATAGGCCAGCTTCTTTGCCAGTTTCTGCTGGAGCTGGCCGTCGGGCACGGTTTCTCCCGCGACCACGATGTCATTACGAACCCCACCGACGTTCGCGAGCTTCTTAATTTTCTTGGCGGCGTCGAGTTTGTCCTGATAAAGGTCGACCGTGCCGGTCAGGGTCACGATGCCATCCTCGACGCTCGCGCTCACGCTCTGCAGTTGCTTCGCGTCATGAATCTTCTGGCTGACCGCCTGCTGAATCTGCTCGTCATACCGGCCGTTGGCGGCCATTGCAGTCATACTCAGCAGGACGAGCAACGCCACAGTCACCGCAAACATTTGCTTTTTCATGGTTGCCATCCTTACTGGAATTCCGGTTTCCCACAGTGTTAACCGGTTCGTTAAATAGATGCGGTAGCGAGCTGGGGAGATGCGGCTGCGGCGTGCCTTTACAAACTATTACTTTTACAAACCATTACAAGCGTGGAGACTTGAAGCGAGATCTGAATGGAAACGGGGGTAAAATATCGCTATGACCACTGACGAACGTCTGGATCGGCTGACCGAAAGACAGGGGGCTTTGGCTGAGAGTCTGCAACTGCTCACCGCGGACGTGCAAGGTTTGACGAAAAAACATGGAGCTTTGGCTGAGAGCCTGCAACTGCTCACGGCGGACGTGCAGAGTCTGGCGCAGTCGGTGAAAGAGCACGACCGAATCCTCAGGGGGCACGCCGATCTCATTGGCGACCTTGCGAAAATCGCGTCAGCCCACGAACACCGCATAGACCGGCTGGAGGGCCACCAAGGCTGAACGCTATCTCTTGCGCTTTACAGCTTTCTTTCCTGACGTTCCAGTATTCCTCTTGGTGACGGTCTTTTTTGGAAACACGCGCGCAAAGATCTTGTCGATATTCCTGAGCTGCCTCCGCAAGTCGAAGGCGCGTTCGATTTTCGCTTTTGGCACGCGTCCACGAATTTCGGGATCGTTCAAAATCAGCTCGTGGAAATTGAGATTCTCTTTCCACGCGCGCATGGCGTGACTTTGCGCCAGACGATAAGCGTCCTCGCGGGAGACTCCGCTCTCGACCAAGTCGAGCAATAACTGTCCGCTGAAGACCAAGCCGCGCGTGCTTTCGAGATTCGCCAGCATGCGCTCGGGATAGACAAACATGGTCTCGATCAGGTTCGCCGTCTTGTTCAACAGGTAATCGGCAAGCGTGGTCGAGTCCGGAATAATGACGCGCTCGGCCGAGGAATGCGAAATATCGCGCTCGTGCCAGAGCGCGACGTTCTCGAATCCAGCCTGCGCGTTCGCTCGCACCACGCGCGATAATCCGCTGATCTGTTCGCTGGTGACGGGATTGCGCTTGTGCGGCATGGCCGACGAGCCTTTCTGCTTTTCACTGAAAAATTCTTCGGCCTCGCGAACTTCAGTGCGTTGCAGATGGCGGATTTCGGTTGCGATCTTGTCGAGCGTCGAAGCGATCGTGGCCAGCGTTGCCAGGTATTGGGCATGGCGGTCGCGCTGAATCACCTGCGACGACACCGCGGCAGCCTTCAATCCCAGGCGCGCGCACATCTTTTCTTCGAGTTCCGGCGTGAGGTGGGCAAACGTACCGACCGCGCCCGAGAACTTCCCCACTCTCAGATCTTCGGCGGCCGCCTGGAAGCGCGCGATGTTGCGCCCGGTCTCCGAGTACCAGTTGGCGATCTTGAAACCAAAAGTGATGGGTTCAGCGTGGATTCCGTGGGTGCGGCCGATCATCGGCGTGTCTTTGAACTCCCATGCCCGGCATTCGAGCACCTCCGCGAGGCGCTCCAGGTCTCCGGCGATCAACGACGACGCCTGTTGGATTAGCAACGCCTGCGCCGTATCGACCACATCGTTCGAGGTAAGCCCATAGTGGAACCAACGCGCGTGCGGGCCAACGATTTCTGCAACGGCCGTGGTAAAGGCGATGACATCGTGTTTGACCTCGGCTTCAATCTGGAAGATACGGTCAACGTTGAAGTCAGCGCGCGCGTGGATCGCCCTGGCTGCATCTTTCGGGACAATCCCGGCGGCGGCCAAGGTTTCGGTCGCGGCAACTTCGACCGCGAGCCAGGTGCGGAAGCGGTTTTCGTCGCTCCAGATGCGAGCCATCTCGGGCCGGGTATAGCGTGGAATCACGGCGCTTTCTCCTGAAGGGGAACTGGGGATTGTAAATCAGTTTGCTGAATTCCCGTAGAGACGCGGCTTGCCGCGTCTGGGGATGGAGGCGATCCGACCGCCGAAGGCGACTCCCGCGTGCAATCGGAGTTTGCCCGCGGTCGAAGACGGGGCAAGCCCCGTCTCTACACGTATTCGAGCTACTCCACCGTGTGCTTTGCCGTGTAGCCTTCGCGCGCGTACACGATGTACTTCACGTCCTTGCCCTTCTGGTCGCGAACCTTGAGGGGGCCACCGTCCGGCGCCTGGAGTTCAACTTTCAGTTTGCGGTAGGTGCCGTCGAGTTTGGCATTGGTAGGGTGATAACTGATGGTGTACTGGTTGCGGATGTCGGCCGCGATTTCATGAAAGTCCTCCGGCAGTTCGCCTTGGAAGCGCGGGAAGTAGGCGCGTCCTCCAGTCAGGCTCGCGAACGTTTTCACTTCGTTGTCCGCCTGCAGGTAGTCCATCGTGGTGGCCGGTATGAACCCGCGGGTGCGGCAATGGTGTACTTCGCAATATTCGCGGGCCGCGAAGCCGACGCTGATGGGGTAGATCGTGACGTCCTTGGTGGACTTGACCTTCTTGAGGATTTGGTCCAGGTTAATTTTGCTGAAGCTGTCAAACCCGGTGGTGACGAGAATGATGTACTTCTTACCCTCGATACGGTCCGTTCGATCCAGTGTGTCGAAGAGCGCGTCAAACAGATTGGTTTCGGAAAAACCCGGCATACGCAGCTGGTTTAATGCCGCCACCACCTCGCGTTTGTCCTGGGTGAAATCAACGAGGATGTATGGTTTCATGTCATAGGAAATCACCGACACCCAGTCGTCTTTCTGCAACGTGTTCGCAAATGCGTAAGATGCGCGCAGAGCTTCGACCAGGAAGTCGTAGTTGGTTGATGCGAACTCCACCAGCAGCACCGCCGTGATCGGAGCCTGGCTCTGATTGAAGGTCGCAATCTGCTGGGGCGCACCGTCTTCGACGATCCTGAAGTTTTCCTTCTTCAGTCCCGGGATGGTCTGGCCGTCCTTAGTCGTTACCAGCACATCCAGGTTCACCAGTGGCACGTTTACGGTGATCGAGTAGTCGGGCATGTTCTCGATTTTCTTCGGTTTTTCGGGAGCCGGAGGCGGCGGTTCTTCCTTCTTCTTGGGGATTACATACGGGCCGACGTCGTTTTGCGGTCCACCGGCTGCGGGCGGAGCCTCTTGCTGGTTCGGATTCGCCGGGGGTTGCTGGGGGGGCTGTTGCGCCCACGCCGGAAAAGTCGCGGCCATCCCGAAAAGAACAAATGCCAGCAGGATCACACGCTTACGGGAAGCCCTGTTTAGCCCGCCAAATACGCCATAAATCATGGGGATATCCTCGAAAACTCCTGTTAGTATAGATGCAAGAACTCTGCGGTTGGGATATTTTGCAGGTCTTAGAAACGCCACCTCTCCTGGCAAAACAGATAGCGCGCGGAGTCTGAAAAAGCAGCAAGGTCATTTTGTGACCTCCGGGGTCGTCCATGGGTAAAGTTGCGCGCACACTCGTCGCCCTTTTGTGTTTTTCGTCGTCCGTCTGGGTTAGCGGACAAGAGTCGAAGGCACAAAGCCAGCCAGCTTTTCACGCCAGCGTTTCTCCTGTCATCATGCCGCTCGATCAGATCCACGAAGGCATGAAAGGCACCGCGCTCACCGTCTTCCAGGGCGTGAAACCAGAATCCATGGACGTGGAAGTTCTGGGCGTGATGCGCAACGTGAGCGGTCCCAAGGGCGATATTATCCTGGTCCGTCTGCACGGCATCAAGCCTGAATATACCGGAGTGGTTGCCGGTATGAGCGGAAGCCCCGTCTATTTTGAAGGCAAACTGGCGGGCGCGCTTGCCTTCCGCATCGGCGAATTCTCGAAGGAACCGATCGCGGGCGTGACGCCGATCGAGGAGATGCTGGAGATCAATGCACTCGATCGCCATCCAGCGCCGGCAACGACAACGACGACGATGCGCGCCAGCCTTCCGGACGAGAATCCTTCAAGTAGCGGAACCACGCAAGCCGCGAGCCCCGGCGAAAGCCCGGCGCTCCCAGCCCAGAGCTACAGCAACTATCTGAAGCCCATCGAAACGCCTCTCGTGTTCAACGGATTCTCTGAAGAGACCTTGCAGCGCTACGGGCCGCAATTCGCTGCGGCGGGCATCGTTCCAGTGATGGGCATCGGCTCCGCGAGCGATCGCAAGCAGCCAGAGCCGATCGAGGCCGGATCCGCCGTCAGCGCCGTGCTGGTTCGTGGCGATATGGATATTGCCGCTACCTGCACTGTCACCTACGTCGATCCCCAGCGCTTGCTCGCCTGCGGACATCCGCTTCTGCAGTTTGGCGAAGTGGATTTGCCGATGACCAAGGCCACGGTCCTGGCCACGCTGCCTTCGCCTCTAAATGCTTTCAAGATCGTCAACACCACTGAGACGATCGGCGCGTTCGTGCAGGACCGCCAGTCCGGCATTATGGGCGTGCCAGGGCGCGAGTCGAAGATGATTCCAGTGACCGTCGCCCTGCACACCCAAGGTGAACATGGACCGGCGACCAAAGAATTTCATTACGAAATTCTCAACAACGCGCGGCTGAGCCCGCTGGCCATGATGGCCACCGTTTTTAACGCGCTGCATGGCACCAACGAATACGGCGAAGACATTACTTACCGCATGAATGGAGTGCTCAGCGTGAAGGGGTATCCCGACGTCACGCTGCGCAATATGTTTGCTCCGCAGGACAACGGTCAGCCCGCGGCGGCCTTGGCCGCTGCCACGATCGGCGATCGCTTTGGACGCATCTATAGCAACCCGTTCGATGCTCCCGACGTCGAGGGTGTGAAGCTCGATTTCGATCTGGTCCGCGAACGCCGTTCCGCTCGCCTGGAAGCTGCACGTACGGATATGACGGAAGCTCGTCCCGGCGATCAGATTACGGTTGAGACTGTGATTCGTCCGTATCGCGGCGAGCGCCTGGTGCGCCAGATTCCCATACGGATTCCGACCTCTACGTCGAAAGGAACGCTGCGCATCCTAGTCAGCGACGGAGACACGCTCGATCGCATGCACCGCGGGACGCCGATGATGAACCGCAGTCTCGGCTTGGCGCCGACCATCGCGTTGCTGAACAAAGAACGCGCCAACGATCGCGTCTATGTTTCGCTGATCCAGTCCGATCCGGAAGCCATGGTCGCCGACAAAGTGATGCCGACGCTTCCGCTTTCCGTTATGAACGTCATGGAAAACATGCGCGGCACGCAGGACATGGTCGTGCTTGGGGAATCGTCAGTCAGCGAAGCTTCTACCGACTCGCTCGACTATGTTGTCTCGGGCGCGCAGATGCTGACGATCAACATCAAGTAGGCTGGAGTTTGGTCCAGCAGGTTGGTAGCACAAAAATCATGCTGTCATCCTGAGCGAAGCGAAGGACCTATGTATTTTGCCTGCGTCAGCAGAATGCATAGGTCCTTCGCTTCGCTCAGGATGACCTTTGCGAACCCAAGTAAACCGTGAACCGAGGTATCAACATTGTCTCGTAAGACGCTCGCCCTGCTATCAGTACTTATTCTCTCCACATTCGCCCTCGCCGAGGGCACACGCACCTGGGAACAATCCAAGTTCGAGGAACTGACCAAGGGCACGGCCAAAGGCATCGCCCTGCGCAGCGAAGGAGGCCTGGAACTCGCTCCCGCGTTCAAAGCGCTCGCGACCACGCCTTCGACCTACATCTGGTCGATTGCATCCGACTCCGCGGGAAACATCTACGCTGCGGCCGGATCTCCGGCCCGCGTCTATCGCATCACGCCCGACGGCCAAACCACGACCATCTTCGAGGCGCAGGAATTGCAGGTGCAGGCGCTGGTGGTCGACAAGAACGGCGTCGTCTACGCGGCCACCGCTCCCGACGGCAAGGTCTACCGGCTCGAGTCGGCGAAAGGCGCGAAGGCCGACGCCAAGACATCCTGGAGCGCCACTCCCTACTTCGACCCTGGTTCCAAGTACATCTGGGACATCGTTCTCGACAATGGCGGTGCGCTATACGTCGCCACCGGCGATCATGGAGAGATCTACAAAGTCAGCCCCAACGGACAGCATTCGCTTTTCTTCAAGAGCGATGAAGTCCACATTCGCGTTCTCGCGCTCGATCCCAAGGGAAACCTGATTGCCGGTTCCGACGGCAGCGGGCTTGTCTATCGCATCGCGCCGAATGGCGAAGCTTTCGTTCTCTACAGCGCGCCCAAGAAAGAAATTACCGCGCTCGCCATCGACGGCGTCGGCAATATCTATGCCGCCGCTGCGGGAGAGAAACACCCCGGCACCGCGATGCCGCAGATGGGCATCATGGTCACAAATCCAGCGCAGAACGTGCTCGCGCCCGGCGGCAGTATCACCTTTGGCCCCGGTCCCGCAGCGCCTATGATGACGACGCCCTTTCCCGCTCCTGGGCTCGGCGCTACCGGCGGGTCCGAGATTTATCGCATCGCGCCCGATGGCGCCCCGTCGCGCTTGTGGACTTCCCACGAAGATCTCGTCTACGCTCTCGGCTTCGACCAGCACGGACGCCTCCTCGCCGGCACCGGCAACCGCGGCCACATTTTCGCGATCAACGGCAACCAGGCTGATGACTACACCGATCTAGTCAAAGCCAGCGCTACCCAAATTACCGCCTTTGCCGCCGCGCCCGGCGGAGGACTGTACGCCGCCGGCAGCAACCTCGGGAAGATTTTCGTCCTCGGTCCCGGCCCCGAATCTGAAGGCACATACGAAAGCGACGTCTTCGACGCGCACGTTTTTTCTTTGTGGGGACGCGCCACCGTCCGCAGCGCCGGCAACTCCAGTTCCAACTTCGAGTTTTATGCGCGCAGCGGCAACGTCGATAATCCCGACCGCAACTGGAGTCAGTGGACGCGTATCAATCTGGCCGCCGGCGCCGAACTCAAGATTCCGCCAGCGCGTTTCGTGCAGTGGAAGGCGGTGCTGCATGCCGACAATCCCGCGCCTCGGGTTGACGACGTCTTATTGAACTACCTGCCCAAGAACGTTGCTCCAGAAATTGACGAAATCATCGTGCAGCCCGGATACCACTATCAGGCGATTCCCCATGTGACCGGCAGCGAGGCGCCCGGGCAGGGTCAGGGCCAGCCGCGCTTCGATCCACCGCCTCCCGCCGTGCGCGACCGCGATTCGATCGGCATCCGCTGGTCGGCCCACGATGACAACGACGACCAGCTTGTCTACACCGTTTATTACCGTGGCGACGGCGAATCGCGCTGGCTGCTGCTGAAGGCGAATCTCACCGACCGTTACTATTCTTTCGACGCCAGCCTCTTGCCGGACGGCGGCTACACCGTGAAGGTCATCGCCGCCGATGCGCCCTCGCATTCGCCTGGAGAGGCGCTCTATGCTGAGCGTGTCAGCGCCCGCTTCGAGGTCGATACCACGGCTCCGGTGATCGACAACCTGACGGCGACTTTTGACGGAAATCGCGACGGAAAGCCGATCGGCCAGCAAATTCACGTCCGCTTTCGCGCCAGCGATTCGTTTTCGGCGATCAAGCGGGCGGAGTACTCGCTCGACGGGGGCGACTGGCAGTTCGTCGAGCCGGTCGGCCATTTATCTGATTCCAAAACGGAAGACTACGACTTCCGCGTGACCGTGCCGCGACCCGAAGCGACGCCGGCTGCGATGGCCGAGAGCACCGCGAATGACCACGTTGTTGTGGTCCGCGCCTATGACCGCTTCGATAATCTGGCCACGGCAAAAACCGTGATTCGCGGGAAGTAGAACGCTCCACCGGCAAGTCTACTGCTGCGCGAAAATGATGGACGCGTCCAGATTCGTGGTGTCTTCATCCATCATAAAGAAGCTTTGTATCGCGCAAACCGGACTTTGGGCGGAAGAGCAACCTGAAGTGCCAAGAACGTAGATCACGTAATTCGCGGCTGCCGGAAGAGGCGGATCCGTCAACGCGATCGTACCCGCACCCGACAACGACAGAGTGTAAGTTCCGGCCACCGCTTGGAGAGGCGGTGTGTATGGTGGGTACTGAGTGCCGGTGACGACATAGGGATTGGGAATGGCGGGGCCTCCGGGAGCCGCGAATCCTGGGTATGTCACGATCAGGTTGGCCGCAATCGGAGTGACCGCCGAGCTCCCGCTGGCGGTGGTCGCTGCACCAAAGATGCCCGGCAACTCCGAACCAGCGAAAGACTCGCCGCCCGGCCCCAGCGGATTCATCGTTCCAGTCATCACCGACGAACTCGATTGATCGAGCAGGAATCCGCGATTTGCTCCACTGGCATAGAGAACAAACGGAAGCGGCTTCACGACCGGGTTCGCACCGGGATTGCCCAGCACTTGGACCGTATATCGTCCGTTGTTGGATGAGTCGGCCGAGTATGTGTAAGCGAAGGGCGACTGGGCCGAACTTGGGTAGGAGAGAATCACACCAGCGTTATTCTGATCAAATTGACCCGAGAAGTTCCCATTCCCATTGGTTGAGCTGCCATCCGTTGTGCCCAGCGTCAACGAGATATTGGTGCCTCCATTCGCTCCGGTTCCCGTCAAAGCGGAGACGGAAGTGCCTTTTAACGCGGCGTTGTTGTAGGGTGTCCTTGTCGAATCCTGGAGCACCATCGTTCCGGAAACTGCTGGATGCGTCGCGTCGACGGGGTCGGTGGAAATGGCATAGAAGGTCAGCGGATTTCCCTTATTGACCGTTCCGGAAGCGATAAAGAAATCGAACTTCAGAGTCGCGGCGCCCGAGTTCAGAACCATGTGCCACAACCCGCTGATGTTCTGGTCTGGCGTGTAACTACTGGTTGAGGCAATGCTGCAAGGCCCGGCGCCGCAAATGTTAGCTGCGTTGCCGTTGTCGTTCGAGTCCATCTGTCCGCTGGAAATCGCCCCTCCGCTCATGCCGCCACTCATCAGCAAGAGCCCGGCATATCCAACGCGGTTGCCGCCCGAGTCTACGCCAGTGAAGCCGAATGCGTTGGTCTGGCCGCTCTTGAAAACGTTGGGGGCGGCTGATATCTGCGCGATGCCAGAGCCGGTGCCGTGGCCGTCGGACTCGATCATTTCGAGGCCGCCGGCGCCGTCGAGCACGACTTGGAATTTGTCCGGGAAAGTTCCCGTCGTGAGGGTGAGCGTGCCGGCGTTGTTCGAGTTGTTCGGATCGGATGATGTGGGAGAGTAGGAACCGCCCGTTATCGGGATCGGGTTTTGTGCCGAAGGGCCGCTCGCGGTCAGTACATCTTCTGCGCCCGAGGTGACCGTCCCATTCAACGCACTAAACGTTCCAACCACCGCTGTGGCTTTGTTGTTGCTGTCATATCCTGAAAACCGGAACGCGTAGGTGCCGTTTACACGGGATGTGACCAGCGTGGCATTGGCGATTGTGCAGTTCTTGGGGTTAGCCGAGCAGCCTGCCGCATCGAATGCCGAAGCCGCCGATACCTGGACGCCAGTGCTGCCGCTGTCGGCCGCAGTGAACGTGTAGTAGGCCAATCCGGACACATTCGAATCCTGAGAGAAGGTCGCGCACGCATTTCCTACCCCTGGCCCGCTCGTCAGCGTGCAGGTCCACGTAAAGGTCTGGGGTGCATCGTCCGGGACGCCTACGGCGGTAAATTGCTGCGTCAGTCCGCTGCCTACGCTCAGCGTCAAGGGCGCTACGTCGGTGGTGATGTCGACCACGGTCATCGCGAACGGTCCCTTTACCGAGGTGTCGGCGGCCAATGTCGCTGTGACTAATGGCTGCGAAGCCGTCGCCGGGACCGTGGCCGGGGCGACGTAGGTTGCCGTTGTCGATGTTAGTGGCGTGAGCGTCCCCGCACCGGTCAGGCTCCAGGTAACGGCCGTAGTTGTCGTGTTCGTTGCCGTCGCGGTCAGCGTCAGAGACTGGGTCGGGTAGATCGCGTTAGAGTTAGCGTTGGCGGGCGAGGTAATGGTAACGTTGACGGCTGGCTGCGGAGGAACCACGCCGTTGCCCCCAGTCGCGCAACCGCCGGCTAGCGCCAGACTCAACAAAGCCGCCGCAAACAGCAAATTCTTTATCGTCATCCGATCTCTTCGAACCCCGTCTCTTTGAACAAATCCTTGTGAATCCGCCACTAGGAAATCCGTTGCCCGGACGCGCCGAAAGCACGGTTTCCAGCTGGAGCTTATCCTTAGAATATCCAGGGAGCAGCCGTAAGGCCAATTTTCTATTTAAATCAGCAGGTTACAAATGTACCTGAATCCAAGGCACTTGTCTGTGCGGGCAGGGGTTGCGAAGGGAAGGCAGCCGTGCCGACTGCGCAAGGAATTGCAACATTCGAAGAAGTTCTCAGTTCCTGGGTCTCAGTTCTGAGCCCTCAGTTCTCAGTGGAGAACCGCTACATTTTGACTGACAACTGGGAGCTGAGAACCTAGAGCTTTCTGTGCCGTTTCCATCAGCGGACGCAACTCCGTAGCGGTGATCCCCAGCGTGCCCCCGGAGAAGCCGTCAATGTAAGCGGAATTGATACCCACCACTTCGCCGCGCAGGTTCAGCACCGGTCCGCCGCTACCTCCACGGGCCGTGGGCGCGTCATAGATCAGCTTGTCGCCGGTCACATCGCCAATGTGTCCGAAGGTCGCCGAAGGCCTGATCAGCGATAACGCCGCCAGTTCACCCGCCGTGTCGGCATTATCGGGATGCGACGAGAGCCGCTCATACACGATGGCTGGCGACTTGGCCACCATGCCCGTCACCCCCATCGGATAAGCCAGCACGCTCACCGACTCGCCCACTTGCGCCGGCGTCGCGGACAGCGTCAAGGGGCGAAGTTTCTTGGTGAAGGCGGTTGTTTCCAGCCGCAGTAAGGCCAGATCCCCATGGGTGGCCACCACGGCCGTCTCCAGTTTTACCGGAAGCGGCGAACCCGGGAAATAGGCCACCAGCTTTTCCAGCACGGGCGTTCCGCCCTGCCGCAATGCCTTGGCGACGTCCCGGTCGCCGTACCAGGGCTCGGCCACGTGGCGATTCGTGGCCAGCAGTCCCGGCGCGACTACAAATCCTGTGCCCGACACACGGGCGCGGAAACCCTGCGCGTGGCCGGCCACGTGATAGATCCCGTAGATGTAAGCGACCGAATCACGGGCATCGTCCACGGCCGCTGCTGAAACCGATTGCTGCCGTTCCAGATCCGCTACCTGGCGCGAGAGCTGGTGTACCTGCTGCTCCAGGCCGGTGGTTTCCGGGGGAGCATAGTAGTGCGCCATCACCAGGGCGCCCACCATCGCCAGAACGCCCAGCAGCCCCTGAACAAACCGCTGCCAGGTTTCCACCAACTCGTTTTCCCCATTATCGGAATTGAACATGAGCCGTCAGGCCCGGCGGGGAGGGAGATCTCCGGGTAGCCACTATCCTGACGTATCCGGCGCAAGGCGTGTAGGGTACAGAAGTCGGGCGGCACCGGACCGAAGGTAACTGAAGAATACTGCGAACGGCCCGAAAACTCTGGTAGAAGACGCGGCTTGCCGCGTCTCAGCAGTGCCGCGCTGCAGGAGACGGGGCAAGCCCCGTCTCTACGCGAGCTATTGCTCGACTCCCAGGCGTTTGGCCATCTCTTCATAGAGGAAGCCTTCGCCGGGGCGATAGGGCTGCACCCATTCTCCATCAATCACATACTGCGGAATGGCGCGCTTGCCGGTGTGTTTCACGACCTCGTCGGCGGCTCCGGGAGTGGTCTCGATGTTGATGTCGGTGTATGGAAGCTTGTGCTGGTCGAGGAAGCGCTTGGCTTCCCGGCAATCGGGGCACCAGGGAGCGGAGTAAACCGTGATTTCCATGAGGTCAGATTTCTATGCTTACGAGTTTAGCAGGCAGTGATTCGGTGGAGCGACGGGCGTCTCGCGAGCCTGCCCTGAGCGCAGTCGAAGGGTCCGGCCGGGCGAGGACGCCCGGCCCTCCACTAAAAACATCAGGGCGTGACTTGTCAGACCCGCTCCAGCTCGTGCCAGGTTCGTTCGTTCTTGACATTGCCGGTGTTCAGCGTGCCGGCCGGTTCAAATAGCAGCAGCCAGCATTCTTCGTCGGCCACCGGACGGTGCTCCACCCCGCGCGGCACCACAATAAACTCGCCCTTTTCGATCCATTCATGGCGGTCGCGAAACTCCATGCGGAAGCGGCCTTTGACCACCAGGAACATCTCGTCTTCGTTCTCGTGATGGTGAAACACGAACTCGCCTTTTAGCTTGTCGAGCTTTACATGTTGGCCGTTGAGTTCGGCGGCGATGTAGGGCTTCCAGTATTCGGTGATCTTGGCAAACTTTTCGTCTAGGTTGATCTTGGACATGGAATCCTCGAAGGTTAGCCCGCGGCTACGTCTTTAGTAGATGGCGCTTCGCGGCTGGCAGTCGCAGAAAAGTTGGCTGCCGGCTGGAAAGACTGCCGAGCTTTGCTCGGCTTGGACGGGTGAGGGTGCCCGTCCCCACACAAGCACAGGCACAAGCAAAAACAAAAGCCGCCAGCTTTTGGCTGACGGCTGACGGCTGAAGGCTGTTTAGAATCCCGCAGTCCCGGTGCTTGGATGGCCACCGCGCAGCATCACCCGCACGCCACGCTGGCTATTTACACGTGTGGTCGTGGTCCAGTCCACTTCGTCGGTGCTGATCACACCGCTGCCGCCACTGGCCAGTTCGTAGCTGATGCGGCCGTCCTGATAGGTGTAGTTGCCCACCTCCAGAACCATACCCGATTTCAGCACAAAGACCGGCACGCCCGGCGCTGCGCCACCGCTGCCGGCCACCGTGTCTTTACTACTGGTGTAGCTGGCGTAGATAAACTGCGGAGTTTCCTGAGCGTTCGTTTGCCGACTAGCGGCGACGCTTACGCGGCGCACCGTCAGTTGAGGGACGCCATTGTCGTTATCGTTATAGTTGTCCCCCGTCCTAACGCTCGCACCTTCGTAAGAGCCCTGATAATAAGAGTCGTTCTCCATCCGCGGACGCCCGAAGAAATGCCAGTCCGGCCCGTTGGTCGCCGAGACCTGTGGGATCTGCACATCATCCATCAGGCGCAGCTCAAGCATGCTCTCGCCCTTGAGGGTAGGGCGTGGACCGCGCGCCGGCAGCATGATGATCTTCCACGGCCAGAGCGGCGGAATCAGCCATTCGACGATGTCGCGCCTGGCGTGGCCTTTGCCCCTGATGTCGCCCTCTTTGTCGACTTTGTAGCCGCGCGTGGCGATCACCTTCGCGTCAAGCGGCATGTCGCCGTTCGGCAGTCCGATGCGATCGAACACCAGCTTCATGTTGCCCTTGCCCCAGAAATGTCCGGGGTCCTTGGCTGACTCGAGGTGTCCAACCAGATAGCTTCCGCGTGGAAACGTCTGCTGGCCGAATTCCGTCACCGAGTGCAGATGACAAAGCACGGGATCTCCGACGGCAACGGTCGCAGAAGAAAAGTTCGGTTCATTCATGGTGCACTTCAGAAGCGTACCGGCGGGCAGGACGGTCTCCCGCGCACTGGCACTCAGGGTCAGAATGGTGAAGGCTAGAAGGGATACCGCAAGCACAGCATACGAGCTGGACTTCATAACGCACCTCGGTCTCACGCCCTGGAATTTTTGGTACGTATTCCCAAACAACTGCGTTGAGCCAGCCCCGATTGAGGGAGTTTTGCACAAATTGACACATGCGGTCAACCGACCGATAGGGATCAAAGTGTGTCTTTTTTGCAACACTGAGAAAAGCAATCCTAATCCGCTGGACCAACGCGCACGCGTAGAGTTCGCGGTACGAAGAAGTACGTCAAGAAAGCCCCGACCATCAGAATCGCCGCAATGATATACAAGGCCGCAGAGGGGTCCGAAGAAAAATGTTTCGCCCAAATTGGAATGTTGGGTCCAACATAGCCGCCTAAGTTACCTACCGAGTTCACGATGCCAATCCCCGCTGCGGCGGCAGTCCCGGCCAAGAATGCGGACGGCAACGGCCAGAACAATGGCATCGACCCAATCACGCCAAGTGTGCCCACGGACAAGAAAATGATCGCCAACACTGGATTCGACGCAAGAACTCCGCTCAGAACCAAGCCGACGGCTCCAGCCACAACATTTGCCACATAATGCAGTCGCCGCTCTCCGGTCTTGTCCGAATGATTGCTCAGGAGAATCATCCCGATAACCGCCACCCCATACGGTATTGCGGTAATCAGGCCAACTCGCAGATAGCCTTTCAAACCAAACGCTTTCACAATCGTCGGCAACCAGAATGCAATTCCATACAAGCCGATCATCAAAGTGAAATAAATCGCGCACAGCACCCAGACCTTCCCGCTGGTGAAGGCATCGACCAGTTTATGCTCGGTTTTATGCTTGTCTTCAGCTTCAAGGTTCCGCGCAAGCAGTGCTTTTTCCTCAGGCGTAAGCCACTTCGCTTCTGCAATGCTGCTGTCCAGATAAAAGATCACCACCAGGCCAACGAGAATTGAAGGGATGCCTTCTGACAGAAAAAGCCACTGCCACCCCGCCAACTTCATTGCCCCGGAGAGCACATCCATAATCCAGCCGGACACGGGATTGCCGACTACCCCCGACACAGCGATCGCGGCCACAAACCATGCGGTTCGCGTGGATCGGAGTCTTGAGGGGTACCACAAGGTCAGATAAAAAATCACACCCGGGAAGAAACCGGCTTCGGCCAAGCCCAGCAGAAAGCGCATGCCGTAAAAAGACCATTCGCCTTTTACGAGGATCATGCACGCTGATATGACGCCCCAGGAGATCATGATCCGGGCGATCCACATGCGAGCGCCGAATTTCTTCAGCAGCACATTGCTGGGAACTTCAAAAAAGAAATAGCCGATAAAGAAAATACCAGCGCCGGTAGCGAATGCCGCATCGCTCATCGACAGGTCTTTCAGCATTTGCAGCTTCGCAAATCCCACGTTGACCCGATCGAGATACGCCAGAATGTAGCAAAGGAAAAGGAAAGGCACGATGCGCACGTCAACCTTGCGATAGGTTCGCGCCTCAAAACTCTCCGTGGGCGCCATAGCTTTCACACCTCCTTTTCTTGATTTTTCCAACGGACTTCGCGATTCGGGCCGATCTTAGCATTGCCGTTCGCCATTCAATCGACGCAGAGAGAAAAATGTATCTCTGCCACCACACAATGACGTGCAGACGCTCTGACGGCAGATTCTATAGCTTTCTTAC
>DATFZT010000099.1:0-6234 GCA_035314185.1 Terriglobales bacterium | reverse complement strand
AGCTCCGCCGGAATCTCGCCGACCTGGAACTCGGCTTCTATGGTCTCGTCTGGCCAGATGATGGCCTTCATCGCGACCAAGTCCACCACGCCGCGAAATTTGTCTTCCTGTCCAATGGGGATTTGAATCGCGACCGGCTTGGCGTTGAGCCGCTTGCGAAGGGTATCGACGGCATGCTCGAAATCCGCACCCATCTTGTCGATCTTGTTAATGAAGCAAATTCGCGGGACGCCGTATTTGTCGGCCTGCCGCCATACTTTTTCCGACTGCGGCTGCACGCCATGCACCGCGTCAAACACCGCCACGGCACCATCGAGCACGCGCAGCGAGCGTTCCACCTCGGCGGTAAAGTCCACGTGGCCAGGCGTATCGATAATATTGATGCGGATGTCGCGCCAGGTGCAGGTCGTCGCGGCGGAGGTAATCGTGATGCCGCGCTCCTGCTCCTGCTCCATCCAGTCCATGATGGCCGTGCCTTCATGCACCTCGCCGATACGGTGCGTCTTTCCCGTGTAAAACAGGATGCGCTCCGTCGTCGTGGTCTTCCCGGCATCAATGTGGGCCATGATGCCGATGTTCCTGCAACGCTCTAATGGGACTGTTCTAGGCACTGTATTTCTCTAATCTTTCTGGGGCTCTGAAATCTGTCGCTAGTCGCTGGTCGTTGGTCGTTCGCTTCTTGCTCGAAGCTCGCGGCTCGAAGCTCGCAGCTCTTTTACCACCTGTAATGCGCGAACGCCTTGTTCGCTTCCGCCATGCGATGCACATCTTCTTTCTTCTTGATGGCAGCGCCTTTGCCGTTCGAGGCATCGAGCAACTCGTTCGTCAACTTCTCGATCATTCCTTTTTCGCCGCGGCCGCGCGCATAGCTCACGATCCAGCGGATCGCCAGCGACGTCCTGCGGTCGGGAGCGACTTCGATCGGCACCTGATAGTTCGCGCCGCCGACGCGCCGCGTCTTCACTTCGAGCAGAGGCTTCGCGTTCTCGACCGCCTTGGTAAACAGCTTCAGGGCTTCGTCGCCGCCCTTTTCCTGCAGCTTCGCGAGTGACTTATAAAAAATGCCCTCGGCAGTCGACTTCTTTCCCTGCCACATCATCGAGTTGATGAACTTCGTCACCAGATCCGATCCATAGATGGGATCGGCATCGACCGTCCGCTTTGGCGTATGTCCTTTTCTAGGCATTCTGCTTCCAGCTCCTGGCTGCTAGCTTCTAGCTAGAGCCTTTAGACGCGGCAAGCCGCGTCTCTACGATGCTTTTTACTACGCTTTCTTCGCGCGTTTCGTGCCGTACTTCGAGCGGCCCTGATTGCGGCCCGCAACACCGGTCGCGTCGAGTGTTCCACGCACCACGTGATAGCGCACGCCCGGCAGATCCTTCACGCGGCCCCCACGGATCAGCACAATCGAGTGCTCCTGCAGGTTATGGCCAACGCCCGGGATGTAGGTCGTCACTTCGATTCCATTGGTCAGGCGAACTCGCGCCACTTTGCGCAACGCCGAGTTCGGCTTCTTCGGCGTTTGGGTATAGACACGCGTGCACACTCCGCGTTTTTGCGGACACGATTGCAGAGCGGGACTCGCCGTCTTATATTTGGTCCGCTCGCGGCCGAATTTCACCAGCTGATTAAAAGTAGGCACTCTCGCCACTCCCAGACGCGGTAAGCCGCGTCTCTACCGCACACTTCGCGCAACCGCAGCGTTTCGCGGGCCGCACACATTCCCGTAGAGACGGGGCTCGCCCCGTCTCAGGTCTGGCACAGGCCTATCGCGCCCAGCCATACTCTCCCGCGCAGCATTACTAATGCCGGTGAGAATTCGTTCAGTTTCCCGCTCAGACTAAATCGCCGACGACGGTGACGCCACGCCTTACCCCAATCCAGGTTCGGAGGCGTTCCGTTTCGTCTGCTCTCTCCCGCATAGCCTCGCGTGTTCCCGGGCTACTACTTCAAACCCCGGGCGCAAAGGTTTTCGCAGGACGTTTCAGCGAGGGCGTCTCCAGTCTAACTTTCAACCGGATACGTATTTCTTCAAAGCTCAGCCAGGAATTTCCCGGAGCCTGTCGCGCAACGCAGGTTGCGCATCCGACAGGACTGCCGTGCACAGGCAAGCCAGACTTAACTCGCGGAACTGTTTGATAATAACAACTACACTGCACATCGTCAACCACTGTTCGACGCATCGAAGAAAAGGAAAGTGCCAGGTTTCAAGTTTTCAAAGTTTCAAGGTTTCAGAATTGCAAGGTCCCAAGTCGCCAGCGAGATTTCGATCCTGGCGCTTATCCCTCGCAAATTTGAAACCTCGTGGTGCAGTTTGAATCGGTTGTGAAAGGGTACGGGTTCGCAGCTTGCGGAAAAACTCGCTGTTGCGTTTGATTTTGGGTGGCGAAGCGGTTTACCGCTGCGATAGCTAGCCTATTTTCATCGCGGCTTTAGCCGCTGAGGGACGGCAATTTTCAAGCTGCACCACTACTTGAAACCTTGCACTTGAAGCACTTTACCTTCTACACTGACAGTTTTCAGCCCAACAACTTATGCTCGCGACTGGCAAACGGACGCGAGGAGGGTTCATGTATCGTTGTGGTTCCGGTTTTCTTCTTACGTTGGCCATCATCTTCGTCGTCGCCTTCACCGGCTGTCTGGGCAAGAGCAGCAGCACCTCCGGCATTGGAGGCGTAACCAGCGTTACGATAAGTCCGGGCAACTCAATCTCCATCGACGTTGGCACCAGTCAGGTCTTTAGCGCCAGCGGCCGGGATGCCAACGGCCGCGCCGTCCTCGGCGGAGACATTCAATTTATCGTTACCAGCGGCAACCCGAATGCCTCGGCGCCACTCTCAATCACCAGCGCCGGCAACGCCTGCGCCGGCACCTGGGACCCCACGGCCACCATGTGCAGTCCCGGCACTCCCGGAATCGCCCTGGTAGCTGCCGTCATCAACGGGGTCAAAAGCCCGCAAACTACCGTCTACGTCCACCAGCACATCGATAACATCCAGGTCAGCCGCCTCGACCCCCAAGGCCCGCCGCAGTACGACTGCTTCTCGCAGAGTCAAACCTGGAACTACCAGGCGACCGCCTATAGCGTAATTGGCACAAAAAGTGTGGACATTACCGGTACCGTCGGCCCCATGGAGTGGATATCCAAAAACAGCGGTGTAGTCACCACCACTCCCATCGTGCCACCAAATCAGCCCAACGTGCTCAACCAGGTGCAAGTCACCGCCAAGACTCCCGGAATCACCGAGCTTTCCGCCAGCGTTTCCGGGGTCACCAGCAGCGGCTATCCCTTCACCACCTGCCTCGTCCAGGCCATCTGGCTCCAGATCGGGGGCCAAGGCCAGCAAGGAAACTCGATCACCGTAAACAACGGCGGCAGCGTGCCGATCACAGCCGTCGCGGTCGACACTTTGTGCGGTACCGCCAATAACACACCCTTAGACAGCCTGCCCCTTACCTGGAGCACGACCAACCCTGAGGTCATAGCTTTCAGCAGCACCACGGGCAGCACGGGCAGCAACAGCGCCGCCGCGCGCAGTAATTACGGCGGCGCCACCATCTTCGCCTCCTGCACTCCCCCAACTTGTAATATCGGGGTTCTACCTGGTCTCCCCATTTACGCCAGCGACTTCCCGCCAACCCCTCCCACAAAATGCCAGCCCCCGAACCTGACCAAAGGCTTTGGCACAATCTCGGTTGATGTCGTTCCCGCCGCTAACACCAAGCCGGTCACTTACAGCGTTTGGGCCGCGACCACCGGCTGCGGCAATGCCGTTGGCTGCAGCAGTGCGCTGTTCACGGTGACGCCTGGAAACAACCCCATCGGAACGATCGTGAGTTTGCCTCGCACTCCCAATTCCATGATGTTCAACCATGTGGCTGCCGGGCGCGTATACATCGGCAGCGATCAGGGACTGATGTACGTGGACGTCACCGCCTCCAATCCGTCCGCAACCCCGGTCTCCAACTCCACCACCTGCAATGTTGCCCTGTGCGGCAAAGTACTCACCATCTCGAACGACGGCAAACTGGTGGTCGTCTCTGACACCGTTTCCGCCCCCAGTCAGGTCTACATCTACGACGGCAGCAGCACCGGCGCCGCCCCAGTGGACCTCATCCTGTCCAACGCCGGCGAAACCGCTACCGCCGCCGCCTTCTCTCCCGATCAATCGAAAATCTTCATCCTCACCAACCTGGGCAACATGTACATCTACTCCACCGTCGACGCGTTCACCTCGGTTCCGGTCGAGACCTCGGTAACTGACGTAAAATTCTCGGCGGATGGCAGTTTCGCCTACGTGGCCGGGGCTCCGACCGCAACCTCGATTTCCGGTTTCGCAACCTGCAACGCCCAGCCCACAATTGCCGATCCCGCCCTGTCTCCAAACTCCGACTTCGTAACCACCCCCGGCATCCCGCTTCAGATCTTCATTTCGCCGGACGCTCAGCACATGCTCGCGCTCGATCCGCCGGGCATTGACATTTTCTCCACTGTCGATAATCAGATACCTCTGCCGGACGGACAGTTCGTCTGCAATGGTCCGACTCCAATCGTGAACATTGCTCCGACCGTGAATTTTCCCCAGAAGGTGCAGTCCTTCAACATGGGCCAGGGCAATTTCACGCCGATCTACGCGCAGCTCGTTGCTAACGGCGCGCAGGTCATAGTCGTCGCCCAGAACATTCCCGCCGTGCTCCTCTTCAACGTGAGCGATGGCACCACCAGCTCCGTCGCGCTCGCCAACAACGCCGCCCCACTCTCCGCCGCCGCCTCCACCGACGGAACCCAGGTCTTCGTCGCCGCTTGCGATCAATATGACCAGAGCACTACGCCCCCCACTTGCGCGGTCGGCTCGGTGCACATCATCAGCACCATCGGCCAGGGCGACTTCCAGCAAGTCCCTTACGTCAACCTGGGCGGCAACAACAGCCGCAACATGTGCAACAACGGGGGCAACCCGGTGCCGCAGTGCCTCCCCAACCTGGTAGCGCTCCGCCCGCAGTGATCGCGATCCGCGTAGGGACAGCCGCCCCCGGCTGTCCAAGCCGAGCACAGCTCGGCCTCGCCTCCGCCGCGACAGTCGTGTTTCTAATCTAGTGTTCGTGGATTTTGGCTGACTGCGTGCACCATGAGGTAGTGCACTCGAGAAATAAACCGCCTAGCCTTTAACTGAAAGCTGACAGCTGAGAGCTGACAGCCGGTTTTTCTACGGCCCGACATCCTTCCCCACGCTATCCAGCACGCCATTGATAAACTGGACCGACTCCGGCGAAGAAAACTTCCGCGCAATTTCAAGCGCCTCATTAATCACCACCGCCCGCGGCGTTGCCGGATACCCCAGCAACTCCGCCACCGCTCCTCGCAGCACATTCCGGTCCACCGTCGCCATGCGGTCCATCCGCCAGTGCTGCGTGTGCTTCCCGATCAGCCCGTCGATCTCCGCCATGCGGTCGCTGGCCACCCGAAACAGATCGTCCGCAAACCCGCGCACTTCATCTTCGACGTTACTTCGTTCCGCCCAGAACGTCTTCCGGACAAGCTCCGGCGTCTGCTTCCCCATGTCCGCCTGAAACAGCATCTGCAGAACCAGTTCGCGGGATTTTCGGCGGGTGCCCATGGGGAGTCGTTGGTCGCTAGTCGTTGGTCGTTCGCGATTCGCCTTTAGTGTACAAGGTTGGATTGCACCACAGGTGGGGTTCACCGCTTCTGCTTGCTGTTTTTGCCTTTGCCCTTGCTTTTCCCAACGACCAGCGACCGCCGACCAACGACCGCTCCTTTCAGATTCGCCATCTCCACCGCCGCGAGCGCCGCGTCCAATCCCTTGTTCCCCATCTTCAACCCGGCGCGATCAATTGCCTGTTCCAGCGTCTTGCAGGTCAGCACGCCAAAGGCATGCGGCACTCCAGTCTCCTGCGCCGACTGTCCAATCCCCCGCGTAACCTCGTTGACAATGACATCGTAATGCGCGGTGTCGCCGCGCAGCAGGCAGCCCAGGCAAATAATCGCGTCGTATTTTTTCGTCCCCGCGAGCGTGCGAGCGGCCAATGGAATTTCAAACGCTCCGGGTACACGGACCAGCACAATGTCCTTCTTCTTAGCGCCTGAGCGGAGCAGCCCGTCGTAAGCGCTCTGAAAAAGCCTCTCGGTGATGAAGGCATTGAAGCGCGAGACCACGATGGCAAAGCGCTTGCCAGCACCGTTGAGGCTACCTTCGATAGTAGGAACCGCCGCCT
>DATFZT010000098.1:0-30590 GCA_035314185.1 Terriglobales bacterium | reverse complement strand
CCCGCTGGAAAGCGGTGTGGAAGCGCTGAATCTGGCTGCCCATCCTCAACCGGACTCGATGAAGATCGTCATCCAGCCGGGCAGCGCGGGGGCCCCCAGCACGCCGGGTTTGGGCGCGACGGGGTCGAGAGCGTGGGAAGGACATCAACTGTGAATGGCAAGATGACGGCCGCCGTCCTCTACGGCAAAGAAGACATCAAGATTGAAAAAGTGCCTATACCGCGTGTAGGTGAAGGCGAAGTTCTCGTCAAGGTCCACGTGGCGCTGACTTGCGGCACTGATTTAAAGGTATATCAGCGGGGCTATCACGCCCGCATGATTGTGCCGCCGGCGTTGTTCGGGCATGAACTGGCGGGCACGGTCGAGGAAGTCGGCGAAGGCGTGCGCGGCTTCAAGAAGGGCATGCGCGTGGTCGCGCTGAACTCGGCTCCCTGCGGCATGTGTTTTTATTGCTCAAAGCACCAGTTGAACCTCTGCGAAGATCTGCTGTTCAACAATGGCGCCTACGCGGAGTACATCCGGATACCGCGGCGCATCGTGGAAGCCAATATGCTCGTCGTGCCTTCGAATGTAAGTTTCGAGGATGCCGCGATGACCGAGCCGCTGGCCTGCGTTCTCCGTGGCCTGCATGAAACTGGCGTTGAGATCGGCGATACCGTGGCGGTCATTGGCGGCGGACCGATCGGTCTGATGTTTGTGCAAGTAGCCAAGGCGATCGGCTGCAATGTAATCGCGGTGGTCAAGCGCGATTCGCAAGTCGCATTGGCACGCAAGAAGGGCGCGCACGAGGTGGTACAGATTACCAAGGTGAGCGATCCGGTAGAAGCGGTGCGCCAGCTAAGTCCGGAAAGGCGCGGCGCCGACGTGGCGATTGAAGCCGTGGGCCGCCCGGAAGCCTGGGAATGGGCGGTGCAGATGGTTCGCAAGGGCGGCACCGTGAATTTCTTCGGTGGATGCGCTTCGGGAACCAAGGTCCAGCTGGACACGAATCGCCTGCACTACTCGGAAATCACTTTGAAAGCGACTTTCCATCACACTCCGGAGACAGTGCGCCGGGCCTTCGGTCTGATTGCGGAGAAGAAAGTTCTGGGCACCGACTATATTACCGGCGAAGCGCCGCTTTCGCGTCTGCACGATGTGCTGCGCCACATGCTGAACCGCAACGGGGATATCAAGACTGCGATTATCCCGGGTCACTAGCGTCGTGACCGTGTGACGAGTCGCACGGTGGAGCGACGGGCGTCTCGCCCGTCCCGCCGGGCGGGGCGCCCGGCTCTCCATAAACATTCTGCCCTCGGTGGATAAGAATTTTCGATGATCACTGCTGCCAGCCACCCTCCGACTGCGCCGCTCGCCTCCGGCTGGAGTGCGCTGCCGCCGGAGTACGCCATTCCCGAGCGAGCGCCTTCGGAAGCTGAAGCGCGCGAATATTGCCGCCGACTGGCGCGTTCGCATTACGAGAATTTTTCGGTCGCGTCCTGGTTTCTTCCGAGGCACCTGCGCCAGCACTTTTTCAACGTTTATGCTTATTGCCGCATCTCGGACGATCTGGGTGACGAGGTGGGCGACAACACCGCTTCGCTGCAGCTGCTGGAGCAGTGGGAGTCGGAGTTAAACGCGTGCTACGAAAGTGATCATAATCGGCATCCCCGTCATCCCGTATTTGTCGCGCTCGCCGAAACCGTGCGCAAGTTTGAAATTCCGAAGCATGAATTCGCGGATTTGCTGACTGCTTTCCGCCAGGACCAAAGCATCGGGCGCTACGAAACCTTCAACGATCTGCTGGGTTACTGCCGCTATTCGGCGAATCCGGTTGGGCACCTGGTGCTGCACCTGTGCGGATACCGTGATTCCGAGCGGCAGCAGCTTTCCGACTACACTTGCACTGCGCTGCAGCTCGCGAACTTCTGGCAAGACGTGAGCGCGGACTTTGCCAAAGGACGAATATATCTTCCACTCGAAGATCTACGCCGCTTCGGGGTGAGCGAAGAAGTAATCCGTGTCGGCGAAAACACTGCCGCGTTCCGCGAGATGCTCAAGTTCGAAGTGGAGCGCGCGCGGGTATGGTTCACGCAGGGGATGCCGCTGATCGCGAAAGTCGATCGCGCACTGGCTATCGACATCGAACTCTTCAGCCGCGGCGGGCAGGAAATTCTGAACGCTGTTGAGCGTCAAGATTACGCCGTGCTGGGCAGGCGCCCGGCGATTTCCAAAGCGCGGAAACTGGCGCTGGTCGCCCGCGCCGCGCTGGGGAAGCTGCGATGAGCACGGTCGTGGGAAATGCACCCGTGCAGTTTGCGCCTACCGCTTCACAGCTGGAAATGGCGTACTCCGTCTGCCGGCATATCGCCCGCTCCGCCGCCAAGAATTTCTACTACGGGATTGTGGTGCTGCCACGGCGGAAGCGCAATGCGTTGAGTGCAGTGTATGCCTTCATGCGGCGGTGCGACGACATCGCGGACGATAACACGCTGAGCCCCGATGATCGCCACAATAAGCTGGCGGAATGGCTGGACAAAGCCCACCGCGCCATGGCTGCGCTGCCAACGGACGATCCTGTGCTACTGGCGCTGACCGATGCGCAGCGCAATTACCAGATTCCGATTGGGCTTCTCGACCAGCTGGCCTTCGGTACGGCTGCGGATCTCGGTCACGGCCAAGAGCTCTCCGCAGGTGCGGCGTTGGCTGCGCGGTATGAGACTTTTGAAGAGTTGCGGCAGTATTGCTACGGCGTGGCATCAGTGGTTGGTCTGGTGTGCATCAAAATTTTTGGATATCGCGATCCCGCCGCGGAGGCGCTGGCCGAACGCTGCGGTTTGGCATTTCAGCTTACAAATATCATTCGCGACGTCAAAGAAGACACTGCTATGGGCCGGGTTTATTTTCCGCGGGAGGACCTGGCGCAGTTTGGTCTTGCCGCCGCGGATCTGGCTGCGCCGCAAGTTGATGTTGCCAGCGTCCGTCCGTTGCTGGCAATGGAGGCCGATCGCGCCCGCGAGTTTTACCTTGCCGGAGATGAGCTGATCCCGCTAGTGAATGAGGACAGTCAGCCCGCGTTGTGGGTTCTGATCACCATCTATCGCCGGCTGCTGGAAAAGATGGCATCGAACCAGTACGACGTCTTCGGTGAGCGCGTCCGATTAACGGTTCGAGAAAAGCTCACGGTGCTCGGAAAAGGAATTCTGAAGCGTCTGCTGTGATGCCGCCCTCGATGCCTCCTGATACGAGCAATCCTAATTCGATCCTTCCCGGTACGACACATGCTCCTACAGTGGCGATCGCCGGAGGTGGGTTGGCCGGACTGGCTGCGGGATGCGCCCTAGCCGAAGCCGGTTTTCACGTGTCTCTCTTTGAGCGCCGCCCTTATCTTGGCGGGCGCGCTTCTTCTTATCAGCATCCCGGCACCGGCGAAATTGTGGACAATTGCCAGCATGTGTTGCTCGGCTGCTGCACCAATCTGCTTGACTTCTATCGACGCGCCGGAGTTCAGCAGAAGATCCGCTGGTATGAGAAGCTGACATTCCTGGAGCCTAGCGGACGCGCATCCGTGATCGCGCCGTCGGCGCTTCCGGCGCCACTGCATACCGCACTGGCGTTTCTGCGGGCCGACTGTCTTAATTTTCGGGACAAGATGTCCATCGGCCGCGCCATGGCTGTGCTGGCTCCGTCCACTCCAGCGGATCGGGGTGAGTCGTTTCTGGAATGGCTGAAGGGGCACGGACAAACCGAGCAAGCCATCGAGCGCTTCTGGAAGACGATCCTGGTCAGCGCCTTGAACGAAGATCTGGATAAGGTTTCCGTCCCCTATGCGGCGCAGGTGGTGCGCGAATCGTTTCTTAAATCGGCGGCTGCGGGGCGCATGGGGATTCCGACCGTGCCACTCACTGACCTGTACAGCACAGCCGGAGATTATATTCGCGCACGTGGCGGAGAGATTCAGTTTCGCGCAAGCGTGGAGTCGTTTCGGACAGTGCCGTTTGCTGTAAACGTGACCACGAACGGACAGGAAGAGAAATTCGACTATCTGGTGCTGGCTGTTCCTTTTGAGGTGCTGGGGCGGATGTTGCCGGATACTCCGTCGGCTGCGCCTTTGGTCGCCGCACTCGGCGAGTTCTCGACGTCACCGATCACGGGCATTCATCTTTGGTTCGATCGCCAGATCAGCGATCTGGATCACGCCGTGCTGCTTGACCGCACCATCCAGTGGATGTTTCACAAATCTCGAATCATTCAGTCTCGCAGCATTGAGTCTCGCAGCAACGAAGCGCGGGATAAGGGCAACGGCGGCGGCAGCTACATTGAGCTGGTGGTGAGCTGCTCGCGAAGCCTGGTGGAAAAGTCGAAGGCGGAAATCGTGGAGATGGCGATGAAAGAAGCGCAGGAGTTCTTTCCCGGCGCGCCCGACGCGATCCTGCTGAAATCGACGGTGATCAAGGAAGTGCACGCTACGTATTCGCCGCGTCCGGGAATCGACCAGTACCGGCCGAAGCCGACGACGGCATGGCCGCGCGTCTTTCTGGCTGGCGACTGGACTGCGACCGGTTGGCCGGCCACCATGGAGGGCGCTGTGCGCAGCGGTTATCTGGCGGCGGAAGCAGTAGCACGGTTCGACGGCAGCAAGAGCGCCAGCTTTCTCGTCCCCGATCTGGCTGCTCGTGGCTTGATGAGGCTGTTTGGATGAGAGTTACTGCGACGACTTCAGTTACTTCGGTTTGGAATTTTGCGTTACGGTGATGCCATTCTCAAGAATTCCCGCTCGGCATACGATCTTATAAACATGGCTGAGCGCCCTGCAGCAGAAGAAGATCGCCGCCGTAGCCCGCGCTTCAGCTGCGGTGGCCAGGCGAAGATCAATTGCCTTCCGTCAAGCGGCGTCATTCTCCCGGGAATGATTCGCGACCTGAGCCTGCACGGATGCTGCCTCGATATTGCTCAGCCGTTTGATTGCGGCGTGCGGGCTGAAATCATCGTGCGGGTAAACGCACAGTCGTTCCGGGCCGTGGGCGAGGTAAGAGCGATTCGTGGTCCCTCCACGGCAGGGATGGAGTTCGTCCACTTGAGTACTGGCGGAAGAGACATGCTTGCGGACCTAATCACGGAGTTGGCGAGGTTGCAGGCGGTCATGAACAAGCTTAAGTCTGCCCGTCGCGAGATGGATGCGGAGTCGTTCCGCGGGCAACTGGAAAATGGCAGGCAGCAAGCGGCGATATTGCGCAAGCGGTTTCCTTTTAGAGGGACGATTCTGACGGCAGAGAATGCGGGAGAGAGTTCCGAATTGCAAGCGGCGTCCGCTGGCCAGGATCTGCGCGTGGAAGCGCAGCCGCTTGTGATTAGCGTCGATCTATTCGGCTAGCGCGATTCAGACCGCCATCAGTACCACGCCGGCCGCCACCAGCAATGCCGCAATCCAACGCCGGCGCCCGACGCGTTCGTGCAGGAAGATGCGCGCAGCTACCGCGTTGGCCACAAAGGTGAGCGAGGCGGAAGCGGGCACGACGAGACTAAGATTGCCCCACGAAAGACCAAAGAGCAGGCTGTAGAACGCGACCCCCATAGCCATCAGGCCGAGAGCAAACGTGGGCGTCGCCAACACGCGCCCCAGCACTGCCAGTACTCCGCTTTGCTTCCAGAGTTCACCGACGTCGCCGACTCGTTTCATGGAATAGGAGAGCAGCACGTCGCCGGTGGTGGAGGCCAGAATGATGAGCGCGATGGCGACCCAGGCATAGATCTCATTCATAATTCCACTTCCTGAGAAATCGCGTCGCGGGCAGCACCCCGGGAATTGTGGTGCTCGTGACTGGATGTAATCGAAGGGCCGGCGGCCACGAAGCCTACTCCGGCGGCGATCAGCGTAATGCCCAGCCAGCGCGTCGTTGAGATTACTTCATGAAAACCGAAGTGAGCAATCAAGGCGATGAGCACGTATCCGAGCGATGTCGCGGGCAGCACGTAAGTGAGGTCGGCCCACGAAAGCGCGGAGATGTAACAGGCGAAGAATGTGAGCAGAAAAAGGATTCCCAGTGCTACCCAGGGGTTGAGGATCGCCAAGAGCAGGGCCGAAAGGCTGTGAAGCGAGACGTTTACGTTGCCGAGTTCTTTCATACCGCGAGCCAGCAGGGAATCGCCCGCCGTGCTGAAGACGGTGATTCCGGCCAGGACGAGGTATTTTCGGAATGTCACTTCTGGTCGACTCCCAGTTTCGGGTCGCGTGGGGACGGGGCTCTGCCCCGTCCGGCGGGGCGGAGCCCCGCCACCACACAATCTAGGCTTTGGCAGGCGCCGGGGTGGGCGCTTCTTCCTTGCGGTTTTCCTTGACCCACTTGTGGCGCTGCGCACGCAGTTTAAGGAAGGTCCGCGCTTCTTTGTACAGGCGCTTGCGTTCGGAATTGTCGAACATCGCCTTCCTTAAAATGCGATACGCGGCCTTGGGACGGAAATAATACTCATCGTAGAAGTGATGGACCGCCTCCAGAAGTTCGGCGGCAGGCAAGCCGGGATACTCGATCTGCACCATCTGGTGGCCGCCGTCATCCACCATTTTTGTGTCGCTAGTCATGAAGCCATTCTTGATCGCGAATTCGTGCAATTCGGTCCCGGGATAAGCATGCGCCACTGAAACCTGGATCGTCTCCACGTCGAGTTCCTTGGCGAAGTTGATCGTGTTCTTGATGGTCTCGCGGCTTTCTCCGGGCAGGCCAATAATGAAATCTCCGTGCACCACCAATCCCAGCTTGTGGCAATCCTTGGTGAACTGGCGGGCGCGCTCGATGGTCGCGCCTTTCTTGATGTTCTTCAGAATCTGCTGATCGCCCGATTCGTAGCCCACGATCAGGAGCCGGCATCCCGCCTCTTTCATGGCCTTGAGGGTTTCGAAGTCGGTGGTGACTCGCGAGGTGCAGGACCAGGTCAGGCCCAGCGGTTTCAACTTGGCGCACAATTCGATGGTGCGGGCCTTCTGCAGGTTGAAGGTATCGTCGTCGAAGAAAAATTCCTTCACGTACGGCCAGTAGTCTTTCGCCTTGGCCATTTCGCGGGCTACGTCGTCGGTGGAGCGTTTGCGCCATGGATGTCCGCTGAGAGTCTGGGGCCAGAGGCAGAAGGTGCACTGCGCCGGGCATCCGCGCGTGGTGTAGAGCGAGACAAAGGGATGGAGCAGGAAGGGCACGTTGTAGCGACGGACATCGAGGTCGCGCCGGTAAACGTCGGTCACGTGCGGCAGCGCATCAAGATTCTCGATGGTCGGCCGATCGGGATTATGCATGACCTGCCCATTCTTACGGTAGGAAATGCCAAGAATGTCCTCGATTGGCTTGCCTTGGGCGTATTCGACGATGGAGTAGTCGAACTCCTTGCGGCAGGCTATGTCAATCACCTTTGCTTCCATCAAGGACTTGTCGGGCAGCACGCTGACGTGGGGTCCGACGAAGGCGATCTTGATGTGAGGGTTGCTGTCTTTGATGGCCTCGGCGATGCGAACGTCGCCGGGGAACCCGGGAGTGCTGGTGAAGAGCACGAGCAGTTCGTAATCTTTGCAGGTGCGGATCGTTTCTTCCGCGGTGATGTGGTGCGGCGGGGCGTCGAGCAGCCGCGCGCCCTCGAGCATCCCGGTCGGATAGGCCAGCCAGACCGGATACCAGTACGATTCAATCTCACGCGTAGCGGGCCAGCGCGAGCCTGCGCCCCCATCGAAATTCTCGAACGAAGGCGGGTTCAAAAACAGTGTTTTTAATGGCATATTGAGTCTCTATCTTAACATCATTAGATGCGCGATTCGATACGCGCACACCCCAGCGGCGCTACCATTCAGGTACGTGCCGCGATGCGCCAGAAGCGTGGAAACCTTTGTTTAAGTGTGCCTTAGCGGGGCTCAAACCGCAAAAGAACCTTGCCGAACGTCGCTTTTGCGCATTGAGGCGCGAGAATCCAGTATCGGCTGGGATCAGATTGTGTGGTGGCGCCGCTCTGGCCCACCCGGACGGGGCAGAACCCCGTCACCACACAACTGTGGGTCACTTTGAGGCTGGGTTCTGTGAGGCCGCGTTTGGCAGCGCCCAGTTCTCTAAATCTCCGGTGGCGCGCAGCAGGTTCAGGCGGACGCGCTGATACTCAAAATCGGCATCTTGAAACAGCAGATAGCGCTCGGCTGCCTGCGCTCTGGCATCGGCCAATTCGTGCAAGGTGCCAGTTTTTGCTTCGACCCGGGTCTGGGCCGCTTCCAGGCCCGATTGCGCCAGTTGATATTCCAACTGTGCTACCTCGCGGGCGGCCTCGAGTTGCTCGGCGGCGCGTTGTAGTTTCAGCGTTTCCTCCGCCACCTGATTGCGAACAGCCTCCGCTTGCTTCTTCGCTTTGAGGGCTCCGGCCTCGGCAGCGTCGGCTCGGGCGCGCTGGCTGGCGTTGAACAGCGGGATGCGGAAAGCAAATCCGATAGTAGCGTTGTCCAACTGAAATGTGTGCGGAGGGAAGTACACGCTGTAGTTGTTAAAGGTGGAGAACCGCGCATACTGGGCAGAGAAATCAATCGACGGTAATAAAGAGCGGTGCTCGGCCGAAGCCCGCATTGATTCCGCCAGAGAGCGTTGCTCGGCAATCTTGATGACGGGACTCGATGCAATCGCCTTCTCCGAGAGATCTTCTTCGGAAGCGACCGGTGGCAAGGCGGGAATGGTTTCGGGGGCAATTTCGATGGCGGAAACCGGCAAACCGGTCAGGGTAGAGAGGTGCCGACGAAGCACATCGGCATTGCCCTTTGCCTCGGCCCGATGAAGGCGGACGCGGGCGGCGGCGAGTTTGGCTTTGTTTAAGTCCACGGCACTGTCCACGCCTTGCTGCAAGCGCTCGGACACCGCTTGTTCCATTTTCTGCGCTTCGGCCTCATCCTGCTGCAAGCGCACGATGCGCGCCTCCCATTTCGCCAATTCGGCATAGGTCAATACGACGTCCTGGATGGTAGCACTACGCTGATTTTTGTCCTGAAGCTCAGAAGCATGCCAGTCAATTCTTGCTGCTCCCAAAAACTGCCGTTGCGCCGGGTTAAAGATCGAACTCTGCGCGACGACATCGAACAGTGCCGGTGGCGACCCTTCGATCGAGAGCGGGTATCCATAGGTATAGCCAAGGCCCGAGCCGGCGATAAGTTGCGGTATGTAGTTGTTGCGGAGTTCGCGATAGGAGGCAAGGGTCCGCTGCACGTCGGCATTGGCTATCGCCGAACTGGTGCTGTGCGCGAGCGCCAGTCGAATGGCGCGCTCTAGAGGCAGAGGTTCAGCCTGGCCGCGCGTTGCGATCATTGTTACTACAACTACGGCCGTGAATAAGGCGAGAGCATTGGTAGTGCGCATCCACCGCGGCAATCGAAGTTTCATCTCGGCACCTTCATTTTCGTTACCCCTACACCATGGTCCGGCATGCATCATCGTCCGGCATGGATCAGGTACATATGATCAGTCCGCCGCGCCGCCCCTGCGACGGATAAATTGTAGTGCGACCGGCCGGAAGCGGGCAGTAGCTTGGGAGGGTATCTGGGGGCGGGAGGAATCTCGTCATCCTCAGGGGGCGACTCGGTTGAGGGCCTGCTGAGCCATGCCGAAGTTCCGAGCCAACGATAGCGAAGCGCGGTACTGGCGCGCCGCGCCTGCTTTGTCGCCTTGTTTTTCCAGCAGCATGCCCAGCAGGTAGTGGGCCTTGAACGCCGGAGCCTCCTCGACCGGGCCAGAATCGAGATAGCGATTGAGGAGCTGCATGGCAAGTGTGGGGTTGCGTCCGGTTCGCATCAGACTCCGGGCCACATCCACCAGGACATCCGGCTTGGACATCGGGGCCTGACTGGTTTTGATCAGGGTTTGTTCCATTTCATCAAAGCGGTTCTGGTGGCGGAAGAACAGCGCCAGGTTCAACCATGCCTCCGAGTCACCATTGCTGGCCTCGATCATGGAGCGGTATTCGCGCTCGGCAGTGGCCAAGTCCCGATTCTTTTCCGCGATGCGGGCGTAGACCCAATGCTCGCGGGCGGGAGCGGTTGCGCCAACGATTTTTGCCTGCGCTCGGGCTTTATCCTGACCGCCGCCGACAATGCCGGGCGCTTCAAAGTAAAACTCGGCGAGATCAATCCTGGCATCGACGTCGTTCGGATTGAGTTGCACGGCGCGTTCGAACTCTTCGCGGGTTTTTCCGGCGAGGCTGGCGGCTGAAATCACGTTCGCGCGATCCGCTTTTTCTCCGTAAACGTGTCCCAGCCAGCGGTGATAGCGGCCGTTGTCCGGATCGAGCTTGACTGCTTTCTTGCATAAAAACTCCGCGCGATTCCAATCTTCGAGCGCGAAGTAAGCACGGCAGAGCAGGTTGGAAGATTCGGCGTCCGCCGGAGCGGAAGCGAGACGTCCATTCAATTCCGCGATGGCTTCATCGACCCGGCCGGCCGCCAGCTTGTCCTTGGCAGAGTCTGCCACGCTGGCGGTCAATGAGGTCATGAGCGTCAGCACGAGAAGAAAAAGTTTAGAGGTGCGAGTGATCATCTAGAACTTGACCTGCGTCCGGTCGCCAATCGGTTTGCCATTCCACGAACTGATGGCGACTACGTCCTTGGTGGAGAGGCCGCGCGTTATTTCAACCTGCGTGAGATTAGAGAGCGAAGTCTCCACATCCCGGCGCTGGAGCTCGTGTCCGGCAACCCGCAAAACATAGGGTTTGGAGTCGTCCATGCGCACCGCCTCTCGCGGCACGACCAGCACATTATCGTGCGCTGCGGTGACGATGGTGACTCCAACATTTATGTTGGGCAGGAGTTTCAAATCCTTGTTATCTACGATGCTGGTGGTCTCGCCGACGTTGCGCGAACCGCGCAATTTCACGGTCGATGGGATGGCGGTCACCGCGGAGCGCCACACGCGACCGGGGACAGCGTCCCAGGTAATCTCAATCGGATTTCCTGGGGCCAGTCTGCCGACGTCGGGTTCATCGACGAAAGCGCGGACCAGCACCTTTCGCAGATCCGCCAATTGCAGCAGAAGATCTCCGGCCGCGACGAAGCCGCCTTGCTTGGCGGGCAGCGAATATACGATGCCGTCAAACGGAGCGCGGACATTCGATTTTGCCAGGACGTCCTGCGCGGCATCGTAGGTGGCCTGAGCCTCGGTCCGCTGCGCTTCGACGCGCGCCAACTCCGCATCCGAATATCGCTTGGTCTGCTTTTGCCGTATGAAAGTGAGTTGAGCATCGGCGCGGGCCAGGGCGTTTTCCGCTTCGCGTACTTCTCCCGCCGAGGCTGCGCCCTGTTGCTCAAGTTTTTTCAACGCTTCTAAATTGCGCTGTGCGGAATCGCGCTCGGTGCCAGCTTTCACCAGTTGAGCTTCTAGGCTCAGCACCTCTTCCTGGTTCCCGCCGCGCTTTGCGGCGTTCAGGTCGGCCTGCGCCGCGCGCAATAGCGTCTGGGCTCGAGCAGCTTGGGCGCGCGCGTCGGAGTCATCCAGAACGATCAGCAGCTGGCCTTTCTTAACGGAGTCGCCTTCCTTGAAAAGAACGCGCCGCACACTCGTCGACACCGGAGCATGCGCCTCGAAGTTGTTGACGGGTTCAATTTTTCCGTTGGTGGAAACCAGGCTGCGGATGGAGCTTTGCTCGACGACGGCGGTTCGCACTGGCACCGCGTCATCGCGGTGGTAGACGAAAGCAGCCAATACGATTACCGCCGCCAGAATCGCAAGCGCAGTCAACCACCAGCGCCGCGACTGGCGTCCCGAACTGTTTCCGTTCAATGGCATGCAGAGAAAAGCGCAAGCTTTAATGTATATCATCCACGAGGGCGGGGAGCAGGCAAATACGCGCTGGGGACGTGTTTGTTTAGATGCATCGCGCGCGCGTTTGCCGCAGAGAAAGCGTCCGATTTTTTCGCCGCGATGGAGCGGCGAACGCATCGCCCGTCCAGCATGAAGCACGCGCTCACGGCTAGGTACAATAGGCAGATGGCAAAGTCTCGCCGTTCTAGTTCTCGTGGTTACACTTCTCCCCGTCACGCCTCACCCCGTTACACCGCGGAGCACGCCAGCGCTGGGCTCGATCACGATTTTCCGGAAATTGAAACCTGGGCGAACCAGTTTTCCGGATACGAAATTGTGGTGGATGATCCTGAATTCACCTCCGTCTGTCCAAAGACGGGCTTGCCGGATTTTGGCAACATTGTGATCCGTTACGAGCCCGATCGCCTGTGCGTGGAGCTGAAGTCATTAAAAGAATATCTCCAGACGTATCGAAATCTCGGCATCTTCCAGGAGAATATTGTGAATCAGGTGCTAGAAGATGTGGTGCGCTGGGCCAAACCGGTGTGGGCGGAGGTGAAAGGTGAGTTCCGTCCACGCGGGGGGATTTCGACGGTGGTGATCGCGCGGTGGCCGCGAGCTAAGAAAATCAGAAGCAAATGACGCTGGGAATTTCACAGCGTTGCTGCGCGCCAGTTAGCGGGAGGCGGATGCCGCTCGCGGTTTGATGAGTTCGATTTCGGTCGCGTGTTCGGCCTTGACTCGGCTTATTTCGTAGGCTCCCTGCAAGTTCAGCCAGAACTGTTCTGTTGTCCCAAAGAAACGGGACAAACGGACGGCGGTATCAGCACTGATGCCGCGCCGTTCGAGAACAATGTCATTTACCCGAGGAGCAGGCACGCGCAGCCGCTTCGCCAATTCGTAAGCGGATATGCTCATCGGCTTCAGAAACTCCTCACGCAGGATTTCGCCGGGGTGAATTCTCCAGTTTGGGTTGCCTTTTCTGACCAGGTTCATGTTAATCAGCCTCAATGATAATCCGTGATTTCCACATCGCAAGCGTCGGGCCCTTGCCAGCTGAAGCAAATCCTGTACTGATCATTGATTCGTATGCTGTACTGCCCTTGCCGATTACCGCGTAGTTTCTCCAAGCGATTTCCGGGAGGAATCTTCAGGTCGTCCAGAGTCAGGGCACTATCGAGCATGGCCAGCTTTCGTTTTGTAACGCTGGCTGGCGGTAAACCCCGGGTTTTGCCAGTTCTCCAGATTTCCGCCGTTTCTTTGTTGGCGAAAGTCTTGATCACAGGTTTGATAATAACGCGCACCGTTAATACTGTCAAGCATTACTACAATAGTAACTCTCCTCCGCCGTGTTATATTCCTACGACCTGTGACCCCGCAGAACCTCCATGCCCGCAGTGCGCTGCTCGTGCTCACCGCTCTCAATCTGCTCAACTATGTGGACCGCAATGTGCTGTTTGCGGTGCAGCCTCTGGTGCAGGATGAGTTTCACCTGAGCAAGACCCAGATCGGATATCTCACGAGCGCGTTTCTGGTTTGTTACATGATCGCCGCGCCGTTTGTGGGGCCGCTGGCGGATCGCTACTCGCGCAAGCTGATCATCGCTCTGGGCGCGATTTTCTGGAGCGGCCTGACGCTGCTCACCGCGTTTACGCACACTTACACGCAACTGTTGATCCGGCACACGCTGGTGGGGATTGGCGAAGCGACGTTCGTTACGATTGCGCCGGTGTTCGTGGCGGACCTATTCGCGGAAAAAATGCGCGGACGCATACTCGGCGTATTCTATCTGGCGATTCCGGTGGGGTCGGCTGCGGGGTATCTGCTGGGCGGCAATCTGGCTCCGTACTATGGATGGCGATTTCCCTTCTACATTGCGGCGGCGCCGGGTTTCCTGCTGGCGATTGCGGTGCTGTTCCTGAGGGAACCGGAGCGGGGGCAATTTGATTCAATTAAGGAGAGTGGCGTGCGCGGGACGCTCTTTGGCCTAGGGGGGCTGGTGCGCAATCCGGCATTCTTGACGTCAACTCTGGGGATGGCTGCGATGACGTTTTCGCTGGGCGGTATTCAGGTTTGGATGCCGCAGTTTCTTTATAGTGAGCGTCACTATTCACTGGCGCGAGCCAACTTTGTTTTTGGCATTATCGTCGTAGCTGATGGGATTGTTGCCGCGCTGGCTGGAGGATGGTTAGGCGACTATCTGCTGCGGCGGATGAAAGGTGCCTACTATCTGGTTTCGGCAGTGGGGATGGCGCTCGGCGTTCCGGTGATGATTGTGGCTCTGTTGGCAAAAGGCCGCGTCATGGTGCCGGCAATTGCGGTGGCAGCATTCTTTTTGCTGCTGAATACTTCGCCCCTGAACGCGGCGGTAATCAATTCGGTCGGTGCCCACATTCGTGCCACGGCCATCGCCGTGAACATTTTCATCATTCACATTCTGGGCGACGTGCCCTCGCCTACAATGATGGGATGGGTCGCCGACCGGCGCTCGTTGCAGGCCGCGTTCATTTTGCCAGTGATTGCAATGGGCATCTCTTCGGCGATTCTGTTCTACGGCATGCGATTCGCTCCGCCAATCCGCATACCGGGTAAAGCGGCATCGCAAATTCCCTCAGGAGCATCCTCCTAAGCAGCATGCATTGGCTAACCGTTCACTGGGATACATTTCAATGGATTGCAGGCGGCATGCTCGCACTGGCTTGGTTTTCGCGCATCGTGGAAGCGGCATTCGGCATGCCGCATGTCGCCGATATCGCGCGGCCCGAATGGGACCGCAGGCCAGCGAATGCGAATGGCGAACCCAGGGTCAGCATTATTGTTCCGGCGCGCAACGAGGAAGAACATATTCGCGAGGCGCTCTTGCAGTTGCTCGCGCTCGACTATTCGAACTACGAAATTATTGCCGTCAACGACCGGTCGACCGACCACACCGGGCGAATCATGGATGAGGTTGCCGCGAAGGATTTGCTCCGCGACGCTGGAGTGACGGCGCATGCCGAGGCGGACAGGAGTGTCCGCCCCACACGGCTGCAGGTGATCCACATTTCGGAACTGCCCCCGGGCTGGTTGGGCAAGACGCATGCCATGTGGACGGCCGGCCAGCGGGCGAGCGGGGATTGGGTGCTCTTCACCGATGCCGATGTGTTCTTCAAGCCCGATTCGTTGCGGCGGGCTGTTGCCTATGGCGAAATGGAGCGTGCAGACCACGTAGTCCTTTTCCCGCGCATGATCATGAAGCGGGCGAGCGAGAAAATGATGATCGCTTTCTTTCATACGCTTTTCGTTTTCGGACACCGCCCGTGGAAAGTTGCCGATCCCAAGGCGCGCGACCACATGGGGGTGGGCGCGTTCAACATGGTCCGGCGTTCGGTCTATGAGGCGGTCGGCACGTATCTCGCTTTGCGGATGGAAGTAGTCGACGACATGAAACTGGGCAAAGTGGTCAAGAATGCGGGCTTCGTTCAGCGCAATGTTTTTGGTGAGGACTTGATTTCGCTGCACTGGGCAAAGGGAGCTTTCGGCATCGTCCACAATCTCACCAAGAACTTCTTTGCCGTGCTTTCTTTCCAGTGGTGGCGGACGGTGGTCAGCATCGTGGGCTTGGGCTTTCTGAATCTCGGGCCATTTCTGGGAGTCTGGCTGGCGCATGGATGGGCGCGAGCTCCTTATGCCGTCGCGCTCATTTCGCTGTTTCTGATTTATTACGGAATGTCGAGCAGGTCGCCCATCCCGCCGTATTACTTTTTTCTGCATCCGGTCAGTACCAGCCTGTTTATGTACATATTGCTGCGGTCCATGTTCCATACGCTCGCGAACGGAGGTATTGTGTGGCGGGGGACGAAGTATTCGCTGGAAGAGCTGCGCAAGGGGATGGTGTGAAAATCCGCGAGCCTCTATTGCGGCTGTCCTGGATCTTCGATCGACATCGGATCGCCCTGCTTCGTTTGCGTCTTCTTGGCGGCTTTGGGAGCCTTCATCTTCCCGGCACTGCTGTGGGGTTGACGCTCGACGTCGTAGTCCGTGGGCACGCGGGGGAATAACAGGAAAGCGGCTTCGCCCAGTTGCTGGGTGCGGCGCAAGATGATTTCGGCGCGTCCGTCATAGTCCTGGATGGTTCCCTTGATCTCAACCTGCCGGCCTTCGAGTTGGCGAATGTCGCCCATCTTTTTGAGATCGCCCGGGAAGACAACTACGGTGAAGGGACACGCTTTGCGGTCTGGGCAGAAGTTGAGGAACTTGACGCCTTTGCCGCCATCTTCGACGTGCAGGACGGTTCCGGTGATGCACTGGGCGGTGCCGAGATGCTTGCTCGCCTCGGCGAATGACACGCAGCCGGGGCCGGAATTATTGCGAGCGAAGCAAACCGCGCTCATCGCGAGAACGGTCACGAGAAAGGTCAGAAGAGAAGAAGTCGTAGCCGGGAAACGCATAATGGCCGAGGCGCGGGGAAAGTGCGCCATCAGTTTTATTGTAGGCGTCGAGGAGAGGCCCTTCGCTTAGCAGGACGGGAAATTTCCGCGGAGATTTCCCGAAAAGGGAACTGGTGGTGCCGGGGTCCCCAGCACGTCCGGTTTTCGCGTGATGGGGTGGAGCGCCGGGGCTGGGCCCCGGCTTGCCACAGTTCTCGCGGCCAAAATAAGCGCGTCCGCTGTTAGCTGAAAGATTTTACGCCCGCTGCTTCGTCGTCCTTCACATCGAACACGGTGTAGAGCTTGGTGATCTGCAGCAGGTCGTGAACTTTCTTGGTGAGGTTGAGCAGCTTGAGTTCGCCGCCCTGATTCTTGGCAGTGGTGAAGGCGCTGACCAGCTCGCCGATACCGGAGCTGTCGATATAGTTCACGTCGCCGAGGTTCAGCAGGATCTTTTTCTGACCCTTGGAAAGCAGGTCGCGCACGGTATCGCGCAGAACCACGCTGCCTTCGCCGAGGGTGATCCGGCCGCTGAGGTCGACTATGGTAACGCCATCCACCTGTCGAGTACTGGACTTCATGGTCACTGAGGAGCCTCCTTGGAGTCCGCGGGGTTGCCGCGGACGTGCTTGATCATTCTAAGTTCGGTGCCCGTTTGGGAGGGGTGGATTTCCACCACATCCATGAACGAGCGTATCAGGAAAATGCCTCGCCCCGATGTCTTCATCAGGTTGTCCGGCGCCAATGGATCCGGAATCCGACTGACGTCGAGTCCTTTGCCTTGATCGCGGATGACGATGACCAAGTCGTGGACGGTAAGTTCAAATGCTAGTGTAACTTTCTTATTCGGGTCGTAGGCATTGCCATGTAAAACTGCGTTAACCGCACCTTCTCGCACGGCCATGGAGATCTTCATGATCTCCTCGTCGTCAAAGCCGGCTTCGGCAGCCATGCGGCTGGCCGTCTCTTCAGCATTGTTCACCGTCTCCAACGTCGAATCAAGCGTATAGGAGACGCGGTCTGCGGGCATAGAGTGAACAGTTCCTGAGTCGGCCTTCCGCCCCACTGCGATGGTAACACCGAGCTCATCGTGCTGGCCCAAATGCGCTGGACGGGCGAATTGAGAGTTTGCCTGTAGGGCTCGCAAAAGTCAACGTGGCGGGCCGCGTTTGTCAGATCACATTAGAAGCGTTCCCCGGTTTGGCCACAATCTAGAAGCGTGCTCGATAAAGGCAAAACCTGAACTCCGGATTGTCAAATATTTTCTCCAGGAAGCCGGCAGAAGCGAACAGTTGCTCTTGTTGCATCGTGGAAGCGACGTACGCGATGTATAGCGGACGGGGTTGAGAGACCAACGAGCGACCAATTCCGGCCAGGACTGCTGACAGCACTCGGGCGCGGCAGGGATGGAAGAAAAACAGAACCGACGCTTCAGGAGGTAATGCATAATCGGCGAAGTCCACGTTCAAAGACTGGATAGCGCGGCACCTCTGAGTCGCCGAAGTGTATTGCCGGATGTTTTGTTCAGCAGTGCGGTGCAGTTCCGGGGAAAACTCCAGGCCCACGATCCGCCGAAACGGGAACTCGGACGCAAGCAGCAACGCGCGTCCCTTTCCAGACCCAAAATCAATGAACGTGAAGTCCTCAAATGCAATATCAAAGCTGGAAAGCGCGTCCCGGAATCGTTCGGGGTCGACGGCCATATAGTCATTCCCGTCAAGCCAATTTGGACTAGCGATATCGAGATCGCTTAGATAGGTCAATCCTTCGAATCTGCCGTCGGTGTCAACGCCGTACTCCCTGTCAAACTCGCTGACATGGCTATTTGGGCGCAGCACCTTGGCGGCGCGGAACTCCTGGAAGAGATGAACTGGCAAGAGAAAGCTGCGGCGAAGGCTGGTGACGAGACCTCGCTCCAGAAGAGACTTCTTAATTCGGGGAATTATCGTTCTTGTAACCCGTGGCATTCGAACTGCTTTCCGATGCTAAAGCTAATCTACACTCGCACTGCGCACCGCTGCGAAGAATCGCATCAGCTTGGCTGCATCTAGTTTGCCGTCGGTTCGCACTCCGGAACACAGATCGAGAGCGAAGGGGCCCACTTCTTTGATTGCCTGGCTTACGTTGTCTGGCGTGAGCCCTCCAGCCAGAAACAGCGGGATACCGATACGCTCGCAGATTGCGCGACTGAGTGTCCAATCGTGAGTTCTGCCGGTGCCGCCTAGTTCTTTGACCGCGAGTTTCTGGTTCCCGGAATCAAGCAGGATTGCATCCACGTGCGGCGCCACCCGCGCGGCCTCCTCAATCGACTCAGGTCCGATTACGTGGACGACCTGAACCAGAGAAATTCCCGGCAGAGCATTCTTCAGATCGCGATGCGCGCCGTGGGTGAGATGATCGCAGATCTGGATCGTATTCGTCCGGCAGAAACGCTGCTGCTCGATGATGTCGGCAACTCGTTGCCGCGAAGTCAGCAGGAAGGTTCCGATGGAAGGTGGGACGGTCGCGGCAATCTCCGCGATATGGTCATCGCTGATGACGCCCGGCCCACTCGGCATGTTTGAAACCAGGCCCAGCGCGGAGGCGCCGTACTCGATGGCCAGCGCTGCTTCGGCGACACTACCGATGCAGCAGATTTTTACTCGTGGCGTGCGCGTTGCTCGAATGAGATTTCCCCTGTGTTTTCCCTGTGTACCCCTGTGCTCCCGGTGGTGAAGAAAGGTCTTTACCACAGAGGACACAGGGGTACACAGGGGAAATCTTACTCGCCGTACGGGACCCAGATGTTCTTCACCTGGGTGGCGTGCTCCAGAAACCAGCGGCCCTCGGCCAGTTTCGGGTTGAACCAGTCCATGGCGCGGCCTTCATTCGTCCAAACCTGCTTCAGATTGCCGACCGACATCGCTTTGGCCGCCGCGGCGCTGGCTGCATCGCCAAAACACCAGATGGCATCGACGTCGTCGTGCTCAGCTAGCGTCTTGAGAAGCTGCGATGTGTATCCGGTCACAATATTCAGCGCGCCACCGGGCAGATCGCTGGTGTCGAAAAGCTGATAGAGGTCGCCGGTAATAAGCGGATAGGCTTCAGAAGGAACGGCGATCACCGTGTTTCCCATGGCGAGCGCGGGCATCACGACAGAAAGAAAACCGAGCAGCGGCGCCTCCCGGGGGCAGATCACGCCAATCGTGCCGATCGCTTCGTTCATGGCGATGGCGATATTACGGAACGGCGGATTGTGCACCGCGCCGTCAAACTTGTCGGCCCACGCCGCATAGGAGAAGATGCGCTCGATGCTAAGATCCACTTCCGCCGCCGCTTGCTTTTCGCCCACCATGGCGGCCAGGCGATGCGCGATTTCGTCGCGGCGCTGGGAAAGATTCTCCGCGCTGTAGTAAAGAACCTGGGCACGGTTGTGCGCGGTAGCCTTTGCCCACGATGCGGCCTTTCGCGCTGCTTCGACTGCGTTGCGGATATCTTTGCGATTGCCCAGCGGAGCTTCACCAAGCACGCGGCCGTCGGCTGCACGCACTTCCATGCTGTAGCCGGAGTCGGGCCGCGCCTGCTTGCCGCCGATGTAAAGCTTGACGGTCCGATCAATGTCAGGAATGCTCGTTGGAGTGTCGACGCCAGAAGCGGTAGAGTCCTCGTCTAGTTCCGCTTCCGGGGGTGCTGGCTTCTCCGCGGGAAGCGCCGGTGCGTTCTTGAACCATGCCGGCTCCATATATTCGAGCAGACCTTCACGTCCGCCCTCGCGTCCGTAGCCGCTCTCGCGATAGCCGCCGAAGCCGCAGGAAGCGTCGAACAGGTTGGTGCAGTTGACCCAGACGACTCCGGCCTTCAGTTGCGCGGCAACATGCAGGGCGGCGTTGATGCTCTCGCTCCAGACGCACGCGGCCAGACCATAAACCGTATTGTTCGCCAACTCCACGGCCTCCGACGGTGTGCGGAAGGTCATCGCCGCCAGCACTGGTCCGAAAATTTCCTGCTGGGCAACGATCGACGTCGGATGCACATTGCTCAACAGCGTCGGCGGATAGTAGAACCCGCGGGCCGGCAACGTGACCTGCGGCTGCCAGCAGGTTGCGCCGTCCGCCACGCCCTGATCGACCAACTTGCGGATGCGCTCAAGCTGCACTTTCGCGACGATGGCGCCGATGTCGATAGCTTTATCGAGCGGCGCGCCGATGCGCAGAGTGCTCATGCGATCCTGCACTTTGGCGATCAGAGCTTCGGCGATGCTTTCCTGCATCAGCAGGCGCGAGCCTGCGCAACATACCTGCCCCTGATTGAACCAGATTCCATCGACCAGACCCTCGACTGTGCTATCGAGGTCAGCGTCTTCAAAGACGATGAATGGAGACTTGCCGCCGAGCTCGAGCGAGAGGCGTTTGTGGCTGGTCGCCGTGGCGGCGCGAATCGCGCGTCCGACCTCGGTTGATCCGGTGAAAGCGATCTTGTCGACGTCTGGATGCTTGACCAGCGCTTCTCCGGTTGCGCCGTCTCCGGTGATGATGTTGACTACACCGGCGGGCAAACCAGCCTCCTGGCAGATTCCTGCGAAGGCTAGCGCGGTCAGCGGCGTGAATTCAGCCGGCTTCAACACGACAGTGTTTCCGGTGGCCAAAGCCGGCGCAATCTTCCAGGCCAGCATGAGCAACGGAAAATTCCACGGGATGATTTGACCGATGACGCCGCAGGGCACGTACTCGGGAAATTCCTGCTCCAGAAGCTGCGCCCAACCTGCGTGGTGATAGAAATGTCGCGCGACCAGCGGAATATCAATGTCGCGACTCTCGCGGATGGGCTTGCCGTTGTCCATCGTCTCAAGAACCGAGAGCAAACGCGAATGCTTCTGCACCAGCCGCGCGATGGCATACAGATAGCGCGCGCGAGCATGCGGAGTGAGTGCCCGCCATCCCGAAGACGCCGCCCGTGCGGCTTTGACCGCGGCGTCAACGTCGGCTGACGAGCCTTGCGCAATGGACGCGAGCTTCTCCCCGTTCGAGGGATCGACGGTGTCGAAGTACTCTCCCGCGATGGGCGCCTGCCATCCGCCGCCAATGAAATGTTGGAAGCGGTAGCCATGGTGTTCCAGCCATGCCAACGCTTCCTTCGAATCTTCTGGAGCGGGGCCGTATTCCATGCTCACGAATTTTTCGGCAATGCTCATTGGCGTTGGCTCGATTCCTTCTTCTAGCTCAAAAAACCGGTGGTGCTGCCTCGGATCAAACCTCCCGATTGTCGAATAAAAATATGTTCGGAGGGTCGGTTGTGAAGGTCGGCACGTCCGCCGCTGTAGCTTGTCCCTCGGCGCTCGCGAAGGCCCTTTGGATTGCCGTCATGTCGTCGAAATGCAAGGTTGCAACCAGATGAAAACCGGACGGCCCGGCCGGTGTTGCAACCGGACCCTGGCTGACCTCGTACTTCCTGAGACCGGGGATTTTCTTTGCGAGTGGAACGTGCGTTCCGAAGTAATGCTTGTCAAAAGCGGCTGCATCCTTCGGAGTCTTGTAGATCACTACCAATCGAGCCATTATGTTTCTCCCATTTCGAAGTTCTCTCGGCGAATTCTCTTGCGGCGATTGCTGGCTGTCGATCTGTTCGGAACGCCTGTTCGCAACTCACGCCAGCGGATGCCGATACTCGGCCGAATAACGTCCGGTCGCATGATGCCCGAGTTGCCTCTCGATGTCGCCCAGCAATCCGCTGGCTCCGAAGCGAAACATTTCTGCCCGCAACCACGATGGGCCGAGTTCTTCCTTGATCATGGCCAGCCAGTCGATCGACTGCTTCGCCGTGCGGATTCCACCTGCTGGTTTGAAACCCACCGCCATACCCGTTTGCTGCGCGTATTCGCGGATGGCGCGCGTCATTACCAAGCCGACCGGCAAGGTCGCGTTCGTAGGCTCTTTGCCTGTCGAAGTCTTGATGAAGTCAGCGCCCGCCATCATGGCCACCACGCTCGCGCGCGCCACGTTGCGCAGCGTCAGCAGATCGCCGGTTCCGAGGATCACTTTCATGTGCGCGGAGCCGCAGGCTTGCTTGAACGCAGCCACCTCGTCGTAGAGCGCCTGCCAGCGTCCGCCAAAAACGTGCGCACGGGTGATGACGACGTCGATCTCATGCGCGCCCGCCTCGACCGATCGGCGAATCTCGTTGACACGCTCGGCTAGCGGCGACAGGCCGGCAGGGAAGCCGGTGGACACGGCCGCTACGTGCACGCCACTGCCTTCGAGCGCGTGCAGAGCTGTTTCCACAAACGTGTGGTACACGCAAATGGCAGCGACCTTGATTTGCAGGTCCTCGATGCCTAGCTTATGTTCCAGTTCCTGCTGGATGGGGTGCCGACCCTTTGCGCACAAACGACGCACGCGTTCGTCGGTGTCGTCGCCGGAGAGAGTCGTCAGGTCCATGCAGGTGATCGCGCGCAGAAGCCAGGCCGCCTGCCATTCTTTTTTCACGGTGCGTCGCGCGACTTGCGATTGCGTGCGCCGCTCGACTGCGCTGGTGTTGACGCGCACTTCGCGGACCCAATCCAGATTGAGAGGAATGCCGGTATTCGCCAGCAGAGGCCGCCCGGAGAGAATGGCAATCGCATCGCCGCTTGGTGAAGCGTGTCGCGTGACACTCCGAGACTCGTTGTGATCCACCGGCATCAGATGGTCTCCGCAGCTGTGCTTCGCCGTGTAATTGTACGGCAGATGCGGCGGCAGATGCGACAGAAGAAGATGAATTCCGGTTTCGCCTTGACACTCGGACGCTGCAAGGCTACGCTACGGCGCGATTCTTATACCGCGAATCTTATACCGGGATTCCTGCCCCGCACTTCTTGCTTAAGGAGAAGCGATGTACACACCCCACAGTCTGGGTATTGCACTTTTCATGATGATCACGAGCGCCATCTGCTGGGGCTCCTGGGCCAATACTTATAAAGGCGTCAAGAATTATCGCTTCGAGTTGTTTTACTGGGACTACGCCCTCGGCATTTTTCTGATTTCCCTGATCCTTGCGTTCACCATGGGGAACACGAGCAACGATGCGTCAAGCTTCTTGAACAACGTACGTTCCGCCGACAGCGGCAACATTGTTTCCACCATGGTCGGCGGCGCCATCTTCAATCTGGCCAACCTGCTGTTGGTGGCCGCGATTGACATGGCCGGACTCGCCATCGCTTTTCCGGTGGCCATCGGGACCGCGCTCGTCGTCGGCGTGATTTCAAGCTATGCCATCCAGCCGAAGGGGAATGCGGCACTGCTCGCCGCGGGCGTCCTGTGCGCGTTGATCGCCGTTGTTCTGGACGGAAAAGCATACGGCAGCATGGCGGTCGCCGGCCGCAAGGTTTCGAAGAAGAGCATCGTTGTCTGCGTGGTCTCTGGCGTGCTGATGGGGCTGTGGGCGCCTTTCGTGGCGCGAGCCATGACTAACGGCAACACCCTCGGGCCCTACAGCATCGCCGTCTTTCTCACGCTCGGTGCGCTGCTTTCGTGTCCGATCTGGAATATCTATTTCATGAAGAGACCGCTGGTCGGAGAGCCGGTAAGCTTCGCGGGCTATTTCAGCGGACCCGTTTCCGGCCACGCGCTCGGACTGCTCGGCGGATTCATCTGGGGCATCGGCATGGTTTTCAATCTGGTCGCTGCCAGGTTCACCGGAATAGCCATTTCATACGCCATCGGGCAATCCGCACCCATGGTCGCCGCTCTCTGGGGCGTTCTTGCCTGGAAAGAATTTGATGGGTCGCCGGGCAAAGCCAAGACGTACCTTGTCCTGATGTTCGTTTTCTACTGTCTGGGGATTTTGCTGGTGGCCAGAGCAAATGGCTGACGTCCTGGTGGAGTGCCGGGCGTCCCCGCCCGGCTGGACGGGCGAGACGCCCAATCCCTCCACCGTGTGATTCATCACGCGGCGACGCTACGTCGGCGACCGCGTCGTAAAAATCCGTGAAAGCATAGGCGTTATGGAAAATTGAATTCGCAACCACGCCGTCCGTCATTCGTTGAGCCGGCACAAAAACCCTTGACTTTGCATACCTAATCTATTTAGATGACCCGATCATTAAAAGGGGACGCTCCTGGTTTTATCAACGAAGTTCCAGCCGCCAGCGAGTCGATCCCAAATCGCCACTCTCATCAAGAGAAGAGTGGCGCCAAGGTGAAGACCGATGCTGACAAGAAAAGCGCTGCTCGTTGCGGTTCTGTGTTCCGTGTTTTCCCTCTGTCCACTGCTGTACGGCCAGGCGAACGGAAGTTTTTCCGGAACGGTTGTTGACAAGACCGGCTCGGTCGTCGCTGGAGCGACGGTGAAAATCACCGCGCAGGAAACCGGTCTTGTTCGCGAAGTGAAAACCGACGGGTCAGGACACTACCTCGCGCCCCTGCTGCCGGTGGCGCATTACACGATCCGGGTGGAGTCCCAGGGCTTCCAGACCACCGAGCAGAAAGACATTCGCCTGCAAGTCGATGAACAGCGCGAGATCGATTTTACGCTCAACCCCGCGTCCGTCTCGTCGACGGTTGAGGTCAGCGCCGAAGAAGTCGCCGTAGAAACGACCAACCCCTCCCTCGGCCAGGTGATCACCGCAGAGGAAGTAGCTGACCTCCCATTGAATGGACGCAATTTCGTCCAGCTCGCGACGCTGACGCCGGGTACGACTCAATCGACCAGCCCAGTCAGCTTCTTCACCAGCGCTGCCAGCAGCGAAGCCGCCACGCGCGGCGCCTTTTCGCTTTCGGTCGGCGGATCGCGCGAACAGAGCACCGACTGGCTGCTCGATGGCAACGATAACAATCAACTCGACGAAGGCGGCATCGCAATCTTCTCGGAGGTCGATGACATCCAGGAATTCAAGGTATTGTCCTACAACTACTCCGCGGAGTATGGAGAGCGTGCCGGTCCGACCGTATTGGTAACCACTAAGTCAGGTACAAACCAGTGGCACGGCACATTGTTCGAGTTCTTCCGCAACACCTCGCTCGACGCATCGACTCCGTTTATTAACAAGGTGGGAAAATTCAATTTGAACCAGTTTGGCGGCTCGCTCGGCGGGCCCATTCAGAAGGATAAAACATTTTTCTTCGCGGACTATCAGGCCAAGATGCAGCGCAAAGGCGTGCCTTTTACCGGGTACGTTCCGACCGTTGACATGGTTACGCCCGACGCGAACGGCAATTACGACGAGAGCTCGAATCCCTTTCGCACACAGCTCATCAATCCGTACACCCCGCAGCAGATTCTTCCTGGCAATACTGTCGCCACTCCCGTCCCCTTCCAGTGCGTCATCGCCACCGGCCTTCCGGAGACCCCGGTGAGTGGCAGTCAGCCGTTTGTACCGGGTGTTACGCAGAACTGCAATATCATGCCGGGTGGCGCGAACGGCGTGATCAACCCTCAAGGTGCGGCCGTCGCTGCGCTTTATCCAGCCCCGAATGCAACTGGCGCCGGTTTCAATTACGCCAACCAGCCGGTGCGCAAGCTCAACGAAGGAACCGGCGACATCCGCGTCGATCACAATTTTTCCAGCCGGGACTCCGTCTTCGCACGATTCAGCTACGATCAGGCCACCAACTTTGTGCCGGGTGGTTCGCCGACCTGGTCGGAGCAGAACGCATTTGGCAGCAACCAGCACATCGAGAACCACGGGCGTAACGCAGTGATCTCGGAGACGCATGTCTTCTCGCCCACCACCATCAACCAGATCAGCCTCGGTTACAACCGAATTTTCAACCACATCAATTCCTTCGGCACAGGGTCCTGCGAAGCAGCAACCCTGGGCATTCCCGGCGCGGATTTGGGCGCGCCATGCGATTCCGTCACTGGCTACCCTGCGAGTTTGAACCAGTCCCCGAAGGACTGTGTAAGTTGCGGCCTGACTTCATTCCTGATGAACGCCTATTTCTCGATCGGCGATCGCGGATACGCACCCTATCAGGGTGGAACAAACGTCTACTCGGTTTCCGATACACTTCACCTCATCCGCGGCAAGCATGACATCGCCGTGGGCATGACGTTTCGCGCCAACGAAATGAACGTGCGCAACAATGCATTTCAGGACGGGTTCGTCGTACAGAACGGCTCTGGTACTAATGACGACATCGCCGGCCTGTTAATCGGTGGCCTGGGTGTATTTGCGGCCCATGATCAGACCTTCCTCGGAGCCACCACTGGCCGTCGCTTCAAGCTGTATCGTCCCTTCGTTCAGGACAATTGGCGGGTAACCTCCAATCTGACCGTGAACATCGGCTTTGCCTGGGCTCTGGTGCCTCCCGAAACCGAGGTCGACAACCGCCAGGCGAACTACGATGTTACCAACCTCACATGGTACGTTCCGAAGGGAAGTCCGGGAATCAACGGTTGCACCCACTGCGTCGCGACCGACGGACGGGTCGGCATTCAATTTGACAAGACGGCCGTGGAACCCCGCATCGGACTGGCCTGGAAGCCCTTTGGTGGTGACAAGACCGTCGTTCGCGCCGCCTACGGCATCTCTCACGATTCTTCCTGGAACCAGGGCGGGCAGGGCCTGTGGCAGAACCCGCCGTATTACGCCGAAGTCGATCCCTGCGCGTTTTGCCTAACTTATGGCGTCGCTGCTGGTTCTCTGTCAGGTGGTTTCCTTCTTCCTGCGGGCACGCCGTCCACCACCCCCGTCCCAGGTGGTGCCGTGTATTCGTCCCCGGTCAACCCGGGCGCTTACACAGGCACGATTCAATCCATGAATCGTAATTTCAAACAGGGCATCATCCAGCAATTCAATTTCAACATTCAGCGTGAATTGCCCTGGAATGTGGTTGTGACGGCAGGCTATGCCGGCACCCGCAGCGCGCACATTCTGACCAGCCAGCTTAATGAGAACCTGAATGATCCTGCCGCTTGCGGTACTGCCGGGTATACCCTCGGTTGCAACTTCGGGTTCTTCCCGTACACGGTAAACCAACCTGGCGGAGGAGCCTTCCAATCCGTCGACACCAACAACAGCATTGGCCAATCGCGTTACGACTCTTTGCAAATCAAGGCCGAGACAAAGAGCGCACGGCATGGACTCTACGCTCTGCTCGGCTACACCTATTCCCGCAATTTCGACAACGGTATGCCGGATGGCCTTGGAACCAATCCCGGAGCCTTGTACTATCCTCTGCCCGGAACAGCTAAGCTGGATTGGGGTCTTTCGCAGCTAAACCTCAACAACAGCTTTACCGCCAGCGTTCTCTACGACCTTCCGTTCGGCAAGGGGAAGCACTGGGGCGGCGGCTGGAGCAGTCCGGTTGACGTGGCGTTCGGGCATTGGTCGGTAAACTTAATCGAAAGAGCCACCTCCGGATTCCCGCTCTACGTGGTTGACAGCAAGGACGAATCGGGCACATTTTTCTCGTACAACGGCAACACCTTCCAGCGTCCCAACCAAATTGCGGACCCCAACAGGCCAGGTGTAGTAGCTAGCAATTCCAACGCCGGCTGTCAGACCTTGGTTTCGCAGGGCGGACTGGCACCGGACCGGGTGCATACTATTTCGCATTGGTTCAACCCTTGCGCATTCGATTTCGCCCACGCTGGAGAACTTGGCACAGGAGTCCGCGCGCCGGTTTATGGTCCACGCTTTGTGAACACAGACTTCTCCCTCATCAAGGACCTTCCGCTGTCGTTCCGCGAGGGGATGGGCCTGCAATTCCGCGCTGAGTTCTTCAATCTCTTCAACCATCCGCAATACTTCCTGCAGGGTGCCGGTGGAACGGGAGAAATGGACATAAATTCGCCGTCCAGTTTTGGAGTGATTAACAACACCGTGAACAATCCGCGCCTGGTTCAGTTCGCCCTCAAGCTAAAATTCTAGGGGCGTTCTTGGTTGTGCGTCTTCCACTTTGGGCAGACTGAGCAAGTTGGAATCAGCAGCCGACGTTCAGTCTGCCCCCAACGTTCCCCGGCATTGTCGTTGTCCTCAAGCGTTAATCATTAGTTATTAGTTATTGCGAAGCGGAATTCCTCTTCCGCAGCGAGACCACGAAGTCCTGAATCTCGCGCCGCTGGCGCTCAGTATCTTCCTTTGTTTTCTTAACTACCTGGGCATGGAGTTGAAGTTCTTCTCGAGCGTGCGTTTTATCGCCGGTTCGTAGGTATGCCTGCGCTAGTCGATAGTGAGCTTCCGCCAGCGTCTCATCGATTGGCGGATTAGCAAGTTGCGGACCAACTTGCTCCGGAGCGACATCGATCGCCGATTGATAGGCGGAAATTGCCCGCGAAAAATCCGCGCGCCGCGAATAGAGAATCCCCAGTTGCAGATACGCGGCCGCAAGCTTCGGGTCGAGATGCACGGCCTTCAGCAGCAACGACTCGACGCGCGCTGATCGGGCGTTGTTATTGTGGTTGGCATCGTCATTGCTACCGTCAGCCAAACCCGCCGATTGTTTCCAGAGACTGACGGCGTAATAGTAGTTGGCGAGCGCGTTCTCTGGTTGCAGCTGCGCGAATCGCGCCAATCTCGCGATCGATAGTTCTGATGGAGTGGTCTCCACACTTTGCATTTTCCCGAGAAAGAGGTACGGAGTCGGATTGTCGGGAGCAAGATCGGAGGCGGTCGCGAGACACTGCGCCGCTTGATCGTAGGAACCGCGAGCGTACCAGGCTACGCCGAGGGCTACTAGCATCCGCACAGACTTTGGAAACAGGCGATTGCCTTTTGTGAAAACCTCGGTCGCCGGTTCGAGCGCGCGATGATTGAGAAGCTCGGTTCCCCAATCAAACAGATACAGTTCGCCGGGGTCGAGTTCGGCTGCGCGCTGGTACTCGCGAACGGCTTCCAGTGGCTTGCCGAGATCCTCCTCGACCTCGCCCAGGCGATGATGAAGCGCAGGATCTTGGGGATTGAGCGCGACGGCCTGCAGCAACGCACTCTCGGTCGCGGCGGTAGACGACGTGGCGGCGAGCGACTTCGACCCCGCGCTCGATTGCTTGCCGCTGTCGCTGTCTTTGTCTTTATCTTTATCCCCGTCTCTGTCTCTGTCCTTGTCGCTGTCCTTGCTCAGGGAAACCGTTGCCTTGGCGAGCGCCTCGGTGGTTCGCAGTACAACGTCGGAACCGTGGCCGCCGGAATTCGCGGCCTGAGTCACTCCTGCCACCGTGAATTGTGGTTCGTCAAAGAACTCGGGCGCTTGTGCGGAGGTTTTGGCGGAGATGAGAGTGAGGTCGACGTCCTGCGTTTGGTCCTTTGCGAGGTTCACCGGAGCGACGGTTGCCCCGCTGTATCCCGTCATCTCTGCGCGCAGACGGTATGCGCCCGCTTGAAGCGCCGCAAACCGATAGCTTCCAGCGGAATTCGTGTGTGTGGTCTGGGCAGGTGCGGTGGCGGCCTGTTCTACCGTCCCAACCTCTAAGACGACGGTCGCGCTCGGCAGCGGCCTGCCATTGGAGTCGCGCACAGATCCACGCAGCACGGCGGTGCCAGCAGGTTCTTGCGATTGTGCCTGAGCTGGAGCTAGAGCCGCCAGCGCCGTCAAAACGCAGACCGCCACATAGTGCACCGTTTGTCGGAGGTGGCCGGCGGTCACGCGGATCGACTCCTTGAGAAAGGTAAAACGCGGCAGCTCCGAAACAAGATAGAATCAGCCGTTATCGTTGTCGGTAATTACGTTGGTCATTACTGTCGTTCGTCATTCTAACGCAGTGAACCTCATCTGCAATTGATAACCTGAAATTCCAAAATCTGAGGTGCATGAATGAAGCTTCGGCGATTCCTCGGTGTTATCGCGGTGGCAATCGTGGTTCTACTTCTAACGACATCCCTTGTATCGCAGAGCCAAAACCCGCGCAAGGTGATCATCGATCAGGACGCAGCCGGGCCCGCAGGCACTGATCAGCAAGCGATACTGCTGCTCATCCAATCTCCGCAAACAGAAGTCCTGGGCATCACCGTGGTGACCGGCGATGCGTGGCTCACCGAAGAAGTCGCGCACACTCTGCGCATGCTTGAACTCATCGGACGAACTGATATTCCGGTGGTGCCCGGAGCTGAGTATCCGTTGGTCAGGACCAAAGAAGAGACGGAGCAGTGGGAGCTGCGCTATGGCTCCGTGGGATGGCTGGGGGCGTGGACTCCGCGCGTCTATCACGCACCACGGGAGCTGGGAGCAATGCCGGAAGGCTTGCCCACCACTAAACCCGCCGACGAAGACGCTGCCCACTTTCTGGTGCGCATGGTTCGCAAGTATCCGCACGAGGTCACGATCTATGAAGGTGGGCCTATGACCAACCTGGCGTTGGCTATCTCCATCGATCCGGAATTTGCCAGCCTGGCCAAGGAGTTGGTGTTCATGGGCGCCAGCCTGAGTCCGCAGACAGACGATCCCGAGTTCACCAACACGCCTCGACGCGAATTCAACCTCTGGTTCGATCCGGAAGCGGCTCACATTGTGCT
>DATFZT010000097.1:0-2390 GCA_035314185.1 Terriglobales bacterium | reverse complement strand
CTGAATCAGGTCGGAGAGCATTACGCTCCCCAACGCACCGCGCACCGCCTGGCTGATGATCCGTTGATTGTTCTTAATCGGACAGCAGGGCTCCAGGTCGCACAGCCCGGAGATGTCGGTGCTGCATTCGGTGAGCGCGATCGGACCTTCCAGAACAGCAATGACCTCAGCCACTGAGATCTCGCGCGGTTGCCTGGCCAGGCTGTATCCGCCTTTGATGCCTCGTTGCGAAACCAGCAGCCCACCCTGCAGAAGCTCCTTCAAGAGCTTGCTCACCGTGGGCAACGGCAGCCGCGACTCTACAGCCAGGTCGCGCGCCGTGTGCAGCGACCGATCATGGCTGTGCGCCATGTAGGTCATCAGGACCAGTCCGTAATCCGTCAGTTTGCCTAGTCTGATCATCTCTTCCGGTCGTCTTCGGGCGCTGCATGCCGCATCTCTTGGGGCGGCGGATCAAAATAGTACTATTCCAGTACACTTTTATTATAATCGTTGATTGCTCAGGTTTCAAGGCTTGGCAAGGCCACTAGTGGGCTACTTTGAATTTTCTCTCGGACGAAGACGCGTGGCGTTACTCGCCTGCCCGTTGCATCGGCTGCGACGTAAAAGTTGCGCGCGGTGATCCAGATTACAAGCCTGTGAGCACAAGCTTGTGGAACGGCAGAATTGGACGGTTCGCACCACGATGCGGCGCTAGACGCGCCTAAGCAACGCATTCTCTCGCAAGCTGGAAAATCACGCAGCAGCGACGGCGCTAAATTACTTCGCGTACAATTTCATCAAGATTCACCGGACGCTGCGCGTGACTCCGGCAATGGCGGCTGACGTTACAGATCGGCTTTTGATCTCCAAAGCGGCGCCTCATCACAGTGAGGCTCTGAGGCTTTCAAAAACAGGAGCCGACGAGCGAGGGCCGACGGCCTGTTTCAAACAAGGCCAGATTAGATTTCACAGCAACCAGACCGCGCGTATAAGTCAGCAGCAATCCACCTGCGCTCCGACGCGCTAGCTTCAGCATCGCCTAGCATCGTAACTGTCGGTGGGGCTGGAGGCTTGTTCCTCGATGTCCGCGATCCTAACCCGGCACAGTGCATCCTCGACGATTTGGCTGACCATGTGCGGTCGGTGGTAGCCCGGTACGGACTCCAAGTGCCGCCCGTGTTTTCCGTCAATGGCATCCCGCGGTGCTTCTTCGCTCGCCTTGATCACGTCGAGCACGGAAATCTGGCGCGGGTCACGTGCCAGTGTATACCGGCCCTTGATTCCGTGATGCGACAGACTTCGACTTCCACATCGTCTCCGCTGATCCGGACGGGAAAGCTCCTGACACCTTGCCGCGCTGGCGGGGTCAACACTGAACCGGTTTTCACGCTGAATCGGGAGCCGTGCCAAGGGCAGATGACCTCTTCACCTGTCATCATTCCCTCTGCCAGAGGGCCGCCCCGATGAGGGCATGTATTCTCGATCGCATAGTAGTTTCCGCCGACGTTGAAGACAGCGATGCTCTGCCCGCCGGCTTCCACAAGCTTCCCTGCCTCCAAATCCTCGAACCCTGCCCTGCTACCTACCTTCACGAACTGAGCCATGACCATTCCCCTCCGTGAGAGCCTCTGGCTGCTAACCTGAAGCCTTTAGCAAGAAATTCAACCAGGACCATTAGACTCGCCAGCGAATCAAAATTCAAAGAATCAGGGCAAAGCTTGAGTCTAAGTTGGGACCAATAATTTTTGCCCTTGCCATGGCGCAGAATTTGTTCGGGAAAGGTTCTCTGGCAAGACGTAAAAAGGGAGTCCAGCAAAGGCGAGTCCGCAGCAAATTACAGCCTTTCTTACTTGCTGCCAACGTGCGTTCCCAAGCGGCGAAGAGCCTAGGGCCAGGCCGCAAGCCCGGCGAGTGGGACGTTTCTGTTGCAGCAGGGTCGCGCCTAACCTCCCCGCGTGTGCATTTCCAAGTGGGGGTCCTTCCGGAGCTGTTGGATTCCGACCAACACCCCTCGCGACGGCAGATCCTTGCGTTCTTCGGCGCCGCGATCGGTTCGCTTCGCCCACTGGCTCACTATGAGGGACTTGATCTCTTCCCGGGTGGCGCCACTGCGGAGAGATTTCCTCAGATCCGTTCCGTTCTGAGCATAAAGGCACAGGTACCAGATCCCGTCTGCGGTCAGGCGACTCCGGTCGCAGCGTCGGCAGAACGGCGTGGTTGTGGAGGCGATGATGCCGAAGACGATCCCGTCGGCCAAAAGGAACCGTTCCGCGGGTGCGGAACTATCCTCCACCACCGGCTCGATCCGGCCGTAGCGCCGGCTCAGCGCGTCCAGGATCTCCGCCCGCGAAACCACCTTGCTCCTGGACCACTGCGTCGCCCCACCAACATCCATGTATTCGATGAAG
>DATFZT010000096.1:0-19039 GCA_035314185.1 Terriglobales bacterium | reverse complement strand
CGGTTCCGACCCGCGAATATCAGCTTGATCAATCGTCGCCATTACCTGCCTCGGCTGCTGCTGATCCTGTCCTCGAAAAGACAAATGCAAAAACCACCCCAACGATTCGAAGATGTTGACAGGGTCACACCATATCAGGGATTCATTGTCGGTGAGGGCCTTGCATCGTTGATCGAAAGCTTCGTAGTCGGCTTGATGAGCCTGCTTGAATTGATGAAACGCTTCGCGTGAGGTCCAACGGTCGAGGGTCAGATAGCGCCCCGATCGGTTGCTATCGCGAAGAAGTTGAGTCCCGCGATAGTCGGGACTCTGGCTGAAGAGTCGCGCCCAATCGCCGGCGGGACCGTAGGCTTGTTCAAAGGCGGGTTTCGCTTCGGGTTTGACCTGGAATTCCCAGATGACGAGATAGTGAGCGCTGTGCGTCTTCAAGCAACCGAGTCTCCGCGGGCGAGCCTCCTGACAGAGTACATTGTACGCGGCTGAAGTCGGCTCTAACTCCTGCCTCGTTTAAACTGCTGCCGCGCTTGCATCGGGGATCGGTCCGGGCCTGAGAGTTGTCTCTGCTCGTGCCGAAGGCCGGGCAATCGGTTACAATCCTCGCGCACATGAACCGCGAATATCGCAAACAATACAGCCACGAATTGGGGCGCGACATGGAGTCGCTGGTTTTCGGGCACGGCGGTCAACCGATTCTCGTTTTTCCGACATCCCAGGGACGTTTTTTTGAGTATGAAGATGCGGGGATGATCCGGGCGCTAAGCGGGAAACTGGAAGCGGGCACGATCCAGGTGTTTTGCCCGGACAGCGTGGACGGCGAGAGTTGGTACAACAAGAGCGTGCATCCGGGAGCGCGAATCTGGCGCCATGTGCAGTTCGAGCGCTATGTGATCAACGAGTTTCTTCCCTATTTGAAGTGGAAAAACTGGGCTCCGCAGATCGCGGTAACGGGATGCAGTTTTGGCGGCTATCACGCGCTGAATTTTTCCATGAAGCATCCGGATATGGTTTCGGCCTGCGTGACCATGAGCGGATCGTTCGACATCAGGAATTTCCTCGACGGCTATTACGACGACAACGTCTACTTCAACAATCCGCCGGACTATTTGTCGAACATGAGCGATGAATGGTTCCTGAGCCGGTACCGGCAGATGAAGATCGTGCTGGGATCGTCGGACTGGGATATGTGCCTGGATGCGAACGTGAAGATGGCGGCGATTCTCGACGGCAAGGGGATTCCGCGTTGGCTGGATATCTACGGCGACAACAGCAAGCATGATTGGCCGCTATGGCAGCGCATGGCGGCAAAGTATTTCTAGTGTGGTGACGGGGCTCTGCCCCGTCCCGCCGGGCGAGGACGCCCGGCGCTCCACCAGCTAGATTGAGAAGAGGATTTGAATTATGGCAAACAAGAAAATTGGAATTCTTTTTGGGATGGAGAATACCTTCCCGCCCGCGCTGGTTGAGAAGATCAACGGCATGAACGCCGAGGGAGTTACCGCCGAGTTCGTGAAGATCGGCGGCATCCGTATGGATGAGCCCAAGAAGTACGACGTCATCATCGACCGGATTTCGCAGGACATTCCCTTCTACCGGGCGTATTTGAAGAACGCGATGCTGCAGGGAACGATTGTGATTAACAATCCGTTCTGGTGGACGGCGGACGACAAATTTTTTAATTATGCACTGGCGCACAAGATGGGCGTGGCCATTCCTCCCACAGTGATTTTGCCGCATCACAAGCATCCACCGGATACGACCGACAAATCCATGCGGAATTTGATCTATCCGCTGAATTGGGAAGAGATATTTGCCTATGTTGGCTTTCCGGCATTCTTAAAGCCTTACTCGGGCGGCGGCTGGAAGCACGTATATAAGGTCCATTCTCCGGAGGAGTTTTTTCATAACTACAACCAGACGGGCGATCTCTGCATGACGTTGCAACACGGCGTGGAGTTTGAGGATTACTACCGCTGTTACGTGGTGGGGCAGGAAAAAGTGCACATGATGAAGTACGATCCGAAGGCTCCGCATCATGAGCGCTATGTGAAGGGGAATCCGCAGCCCGGCCCAGGGTTGAAGCAGCGTATCGAGAAAGATGCCCTGGCGTTGTGCCGCGCCTTGGGCTACGACCTGAACACGGTGGAGTTTGCGGTGGAGGATGGTGTCCCATATGCGATTGACTTCATGAATCCGGCACCGGATGCGGAAGTCACGTCGGTGGGACAACAGAATTTCGAGTGGGTGGTGGACGCGGTGGCGGAGATGGCGGTGAAGAAAGCGCTCGGCGGAGAAAATCCGGTGGAAGAATTACGCTGGGCGGCGTTCTTGAATGGGCCAAAATGGGTAGACCCGCGGACGCCTAAGGCGCGGAAGAAAGCGTAGTGGCTCTACAGCAGAGGCTTAACGTTGTCGTTGATCCAGGCAAGAATCCGTCCAAAACGAAACTCGCTGTCGGCAAGCCCGCCGATGATGAAGCGGTAGGTTTCGAGAGCGCCGACATCAAGATAGAAGCCGTTCCTGGCGAGAAAAGTATCTGTCGCGGAAAATGCGATACGTTTATTGCCGTCGATGAAGGGATGGTTGTTGGCGAGGGACTCCATTAGCGCGGCGGCTTCCTCCACCAGGCTGTTGTAGTAGCCATTCTGGGGACGAAAGACTGCGGCCTCAAGCGCCGCTCGATCGCGAAGCCCGTGAGGGCCGCCGAATTCATCAATCAGTTCACGGTGCATTTGCTCCACCTCTGCAACCGTAAGATAGACGTACTCGGCCATTTACTTGGCCAACATCCCCAGCAGCTTGCGATTCCTTTCCTTCGACTTCCGAAAAGCATCCATCGTCTCCGGACGCACCATCTGCTGCGAGGGAACTACGTTATGGAGATAATGCTCCAGCGCCCGTTCCAGCAAAAAGCGTTGCGACTGTCCCCGTTCTTTGGCAACGGAGACGAATTCCTTGTGGAGTTTGGCATCGATCTCGGGAGCAAATTTGACGGTGTCAGCCACGATACGACCTCCAAAACCCTATTATCATTCCTTCAGGAGATGTGGTCAAGAGTAATCTAGATAAATGTAGATTAGCAGAAAGGAAGAACTGATTGCGTTACGGGAGCGCACAAGAGTGTCCGCGCCGCGCGTGCTCGTTGGTATACTAGTTGGACTTACTGCCAGCCTGTCTTCCCGCCTGGCAGGCTCTGGGTGCCGCGATGAAACCTACATTCACGCTCGGAATCGAAGAGGAGTATCAGACTGTCGATCCTGAGACTCGGGATCTTCGGTCGCATATTCACGCCGAGATCATCGAGAAGGGCAAATTGATCCTGCAGGAACGGGTCAAGACCGAGATGCACCAATCGGTGGTCGAGGTGGGGACTTCGGTTTGCGCCAACATCAAGGAGGCGCGGGAGGAACTGAAGAGTCTGCGCAGCCACATCATCCGGCTGGCGCGGGAGAACGGGCTGCGGCTGGCTTCGGCGGCCACGCATCCGTTTGCCGACTGGCGCGTGCAGGAACTGACGCCGGGCGAGCGCTACAAGAATATTGTGCAGGACATGCAACTGGTGGCCCGGGCCAATCTGATTTTCGGGCTGCACGTGCATGTCGGCATCGAGGATCGCGAGGTGCTGATCCAGATGATGAATCACGCGCGGTATTTTATTCCGCACCTGCTGGCGCTGTCGTCGAATTCACCTTTCTGGCTGGGGATGGATACAGGCCTGAAATCGTATCGCTGCAAGGTGTTCGACAAATTTCCGCGGACCAACCTGCCGGATTATTTTCCAAGCTGGGGTGAGTACGAGAATTACGTCAAGCTGCTGGTGAAGACGAACTCGATCGATAACGCGAAGAAGATCTGGTGGGACATGCGGCCGCATCCGTTCTTCAACACGCTGGAGTTCCGTGTATGCGATCTTCCCATGCGGTTGGATGAGACGATTGCTTTGGCGGCGCTGATCCAGGCGACGGTGGCCAAGCTCTACAAGCTGCATTCGCAAAACCAGGGATTCCGCCTGTATCGGAAATCGCTGCTCATGGAAAACAAGTGGCGAGCGGCGCGCTATGGCATCGACGGGAAGCTGATCGACTTCGGCAAGCAGATGGAAGTTCCGGAGCGCGATCTAATCGAAGAGTACCTGGAGTTCGTCGATGACGTGCTCGACGAACTGGATTGCCGGGCGGAAGTGGAATACATCCGCGAAATTATGAGGATGGGCACCGGCGCGGATCGGCAGTTAGACGTGTATCGCAAGACCGGCGACATGAAAGCCGTGATGGACTACATCATTGAGGAGACTGAGGTGGGCGTGGACGAGGTGGATAGCATGCCCACCGCCCGGGCCGTCTGAAGTGCTTGACGAATGGCAATGACAATAACTTTGATGAATACTGCAGAACAATCCAACCGACAACTGAATCAGATGGCTTTTGACCCTGAACTGACGCCGGGTGCGCGGAATGCGGTGCGCGTGTGCCTGCGCGTCGAGGCTTCGGAAAAAGTCACCGTCATCACCGATGAAGTGAGCCTGGAGATTGCAGCGGCCATCGTGCACGAACTGGAAGAAGTGGGCTGCCGCTACCAGACGTTTGTGCTGGAGGATCTGGCGACTCGTCCGCTGACGGATTTGCCGCCGGCCATCATGGAGGATCTGGAGTCGAGCCAGGTCAGCATTTTTGCGGTGCAGGGGCAGGCCAACGAATTGAAGTCGCGCATGCAGATGACGGATGTGGTGAACCGGCGAAAGATCCGGCACGCGCACATGGTCAACGTCAATAAGCGGATCATGATGGAAGGCATGCGTGCGGATTTCCTGAGGGTGGACCGCCTGAGCGTGAAGGTAATGGAAATGGTGCGTAAGGCGAAGCAGGTTAAAGCGAAGACGCCGGCAGGTACGGACCTGGTGGCGGATTTGAATCCGAATTACCGGTGGGTGAAGACGAGCGGAATTATCAGCACGGAAAAGTGGGGAAACCTGCCGGGCGGTGAAGTGTTCACTACGCCGGGCGAGGTAAATGGAACGTTTGTGATTGATGGAGTGGTGGGCGATTATTTGTGCCGGAAGTTTGGCGATTTGCAGGCACATCCGCTGACCATCAACATAAAGGCAAATCGCCTGGTCGCGGCGCACTCGGCAAACAAGGAATTAAAGGACGATTTCTGGGCTTATACCCATACCGATGAGAACAGCAACCGCGTGGGCGAGTTTGCCATTGGAACGAACATCGAACTGAAAGATGTGATCGGGGAGATTCTGCAGGATGAAAAATATCCGGGCGTCCACATTGCATTTGGTAATCCCTATGGGGCGCATACCGGGGCGGAGTGGTTTTCGGCTACGCACATCGATGTGGTGGGACGGAATTTTGATATTTGGGTAGACGGCCGGCAGATTATGCGGCACGGGCAGTTTTTGATTGAGGCGTAGCGGAGATCTTGGCCGTTAGCTCTTGGTTTTTAGCATTATGCGTGGCTCGCGTTTCGTATCAGGGCATCGCTTCAGCGATGCCGTAGTGGTTCACCGATAACCGCCCCTTTAGGGGCTGCCGTCGAGCTGGACGGGCGAGGACGCCCGTCTCTCCACTAACTTCCAATTTCGATGATTCCCTCCTACCGGCAAGACTTCAACTCGCGATTCACCCCCGAAAAATACGAGCGCCTGCGCCGCGAGATGACGTCTCGATGCGGGATGGACGTGCCCTTCGCGCTGTGCGAGACGCCGTGCTTCTTTCCGAACGCGTTGGTCGAGCGCATGGGGGAGGATGGAAAGGCGCTGATCCGGCAGTTAGTGGAGAATCCCGAGTATCGGGCGCGCTCCGAGGCTTCGATTCCCGCGAAGTTTCGCGTGCCGAATGAAGCGCCGCATCCGATGTTTATCCAGGTCGACTTCGGGCTGGTGCGGGATTCGGCAGGCGAGTTACAGCCGAAGCTGGTCGAGTTACAGGCCTTTCCATCCCTTTACGCGTATCAGCCGGTGTTGTCGCAGGCTTACATCGATGTGTTCGCGCTCGACGCAAGGCTGCGTTACTTCTTGAGCGGGCTCGACTCAGCTTCCTACAAGCGCCTTCTGCAAGACGCGATCGTGGCGGGGCACGATCCGGCGAACGTGGTGTTGATGGAGGTGCATCCGGAGGAGCAGAAAACGCGTCCGGATTTTCTCTTGACCGAGAAGCTGCTCGGGATTCGCACCGTCTGCATCACCAGGATTCAGCAAGACGGGCGGCGGCTGTTTCATGAAGAGGGCGGCAAGCGGATTCCGATTAAGCGGATTTATAACCGCACCATCGTGGACGAACTGGAACGCAAGGGCGTGGCCTTGCCGTTTGATTTTCGCGATGATTTGGACGTGGAGTGGGCGGGGCATCCGAACTGGTATTTCCGGATGAGCAAGTATTCGATCCCTTATTTGAAGCATCCGTCAGTGCCGCGGACATGGTTTCTGGACCAACTCAAGGAAGTGCCGGCGGATCTGGAGAACTTTGTGCTCAAGCCGCTGTATTCCTTTGCCGGATTGGGCGTGGTGATCGCCCCTTCGCGCAAAGACATCGACGCAATTCCGGCGGCCAAGCGCGGCGAATACATTTTGCAGGAGCGGATGAATTTCACGCCGGTCGTGGAGACTCCGCACGGCGCGACCAAGGTCGAGTTGCGGATCATGTATGTGTGGCTAGACATGCTAGTTCCAGTATTGACCATCGTGCGCATGGGCCGCGGCCTCATGATGGGCGTGGACCAGAACAAGAATATGAAATGGGTTGGGTCGTCGGCGGCGCTGGTTAGCGGATAGTTGGCCACGACGAGAGTTCGCTCATCACGCCCTCCGGTGACCGGAATCACAGGCCGGCCCCTTGGCCAGTGACATGATTGCGATGAATCGCCATCCAGTGGCGATCATGAGGAATTCTTGTGGCCACGTGTACTCCTGTTAATTCTCGCGTTCTGAATTCCAGCCTGGCATCCCGCATCATGAGCGCCGACGAAGCAGCGGCTCTGATCAACTTCAACACTCGTATCGGCATGAGCGGATTCACTGGCTCCGGTTACCCGAAGGCCGTGCCGCTCGCATTGGCGCGCCGCATCTCGGACGCTAACCTGCGTGGTCAGAAGGCTCAGGTCAGCATCTTCACCGGAGCTTCGACCGGGCCCGAGTTGGACGGCGCGCTGGCCATGGCCGGTGGCATCCAGCTCCGGCTGCCCTATCAGTCGGATCCCGAGACGCGCAAAAGAATCAACGCCGGCGAGATGGAGTACATGGACATCCACCTCGGCCACGTCGCGCAATACGTCGAATATGGGTTCCTCGGCAAAATGGACTGGGCGCTCGTCGAGGTCACGGCGATTCTCGAAGATGGGCGGCTGGTTCCCAGTTCCTCCGTGGGCAACAACCGGACGTGGATCGACCAGGCGGAGAAGATCATTCTCGAAGTGAACGCATGGCAGCCCGCTGAACTTGAGGGCATGCACGACATTTATTACGGGATGCAGCCGCCGCCGAACCGGCAGCCGATTCCGCTGGTGCATCCGGGGCAAAGGATTGGCACTCCTTATCTTCACGTCGACCCGGAGAAGGTCGCTGCCGTGGTGCTGACTGATTCTCCCGACCGCAATAGCGCCTTCAAAGCGCCCGACGACAGCTCGCGCCGCATTGCGGGCCACATTCTGGAATTCCTCGAGTGGGAAGTGAAGTCAGGACGCGTTCCCCCCTCGTTGCTGCCGCTGCAGTCGGGCGTGGGGAACATCGCCAACGCCGTGCTGCTTGGCCTGCTGGAAGGGAAATTTGAAAATCTGACCTCATACACCGAGGTCATTCAGGACGGCATGATCGAGCTCTTACGAAGTGGCAAGCTGACTTGCGCCTCGGCCACAGCGTTTTCTCTCAGCCCGCAAATGCTGACGCAGGTCAACGCGGAGATGGCCAGCTTCCGCGATCGGATCGTCCTTCGGCCGCAGGAAATCTCCAACCATTCGGAAATTATCCGCCGGCTGGGCGTGATCGGCATGAATGGCATGATTGAAGCCGATATCTACGGCAACGTGAATTCGACCCACGTCATGGGATCGCGGATTCAGAACGGTATCGGAGGTTCGGGCGATTTTGCGCGCAACGGATACCTGGCCATCTTCATGGCTCCGTCCACGGCGCAGAAAGGGTCCATCACCACCATCGTCCCGATGGTGTCGCACGTGGACCACACCGAACACGACGTCGGTGTGATCGTAACCGAACAGGGTCTCGCCGACCTGCGGGGCCTGTCGCCACGGCAGCGAGCCAAGCTGGTCATCGAGAAATGTGCTCACCCGGATTATCGGTCTCTGCTGCGCGATTACCAGGAACGCGCGGAACGCCTGTCCTTCGGCAAGCACACGCCTCACCTGCTCCACGAGAGCCTGGGGTGGCATGACCGTTACGTGCGCACGGGACGCATGCTGCCGTCCAAAGAGTAAGCGCTCCGTTTCCCACTCATTCGCACAAAACGCGAATGAGTGGGGCACCCTCTACTGTCGAATCAGGCCGTGAACTTAGATTCCAAACTCGGTTGACCCGACCGCGCTGACAGCCTACCATTACGCCTTCGCGGGCGGGGACCCAGCTCCGCTCTGCAATTAGAATCAAAGGCAACAGCCGCGGGCGAGGGCGCCCGCGCCATACGAACATGGACATGATCGGCCAAACTTTCTCCCATTACCGCATCCTGTCGAAGCTGGGCGGCGGCGGAATGGGAATTGTTTATGAGGCGGAGGACCTCCGCCTGGGCCGTCACGTCGCTCTGAAATTCATTCCCGATCACCTGGCAAAAGATCAACGCGCTTTGGAGCGCTTTACTCGCGAGGCGCGGGCGGCGTCGCAGCTCAACCATCCCAACATCTGCACCATCCATCACATTGAAGACAACGCCGGGCAGCCGTTCATTGTCATGGAGAAGCTGGAGGGCGAGAGCCTGAAGCAGCGGATTCATAGCAAGGCCATGGACCTTGACGATCTGCTGCAGATTGCAGTGCAGGTGTTGGATGCGCTGGCGGCGTCGCATGCCAAGGGGATCGTGCATCGCGACATCAAGCCGGCAAATATTTTTCTGACTCCGAATGGGCAGGTCAAGATTCTGGACTTTGGGCTGGCCAAGCTGGCAAAGGACCAGAGCGTGGGCACGACGACCGACTCGTCACTCGAGGATTCGCTTACCCAGGTAGGAGTGATTCCGGGGACCGCCGTGTATATGTCGCCGGAACAGGCGCGGTCGGAAGACCTGGACGTGCGCAGCGACATATTTTCGTTTGGCGTGGTGCTGTTCGAGATGGCGACCGGCAAGAAGCCGTTCACGGGGACGAACGTGGTGATGACGCTGCATGCGGTAATCAACGGGAGGCCGGTATCGCCGCGGTCGATTAATCCATCCGTGCCGCCCGAACTCGAAGCCATCATCGGCAAGGCAATGGAGAAAGACCGCGACCAGCGCTACAAAAACGCGACGGAGATGAAAACCGACTTGGTGCGGCTAATAACAATAACAAAGACAAGGACAAAGACAGGAACGGTCCCAGCCCTGCGCAGCGGACTTCGTCAGGGGACTGGTCTCCCCGTCGCGTCGAAGACATTTCAGAAGCCGAGATTGAAGATGAATTGGCTCGCGATTGGACTAGCCGCGGTCCTGCTCACGGTGGTCGCGGCGGTGGGAGCATGGTTGCTTAGACATAGGGTGTCGACCGTGCAGGCGAGTAATCGAACAATCGCGGTACTGCCCCTGCAGAATGTTACTAATGATAAGGAGAGCGAGTTTCTGCGGTTTGCGCTCGCGGATGAGATTGCGAACGCGTTGACTTATGCGCATTCCCTGGAAATCCGACCCTCGATGTCAACGCAGAAGTACGCCGCGGAAGCGGACCCGACCAAGGCGGGGCGCGAGTTGGGTGTGAGCACCGTGGTGTCGGGACACTTTCTGCGTCAAGACAAGACGGTGATGGTGACGCTCGAAGCGGTGGGGGTGAAAGAGAACAGGGTAATCTGGACCGGCACGCTGACCGCGCCGGTGAACAACCTGATCGCTCTGCGGAACCAGATGGCGAAAGAAGTGCGGCAGGAACTGTTGCCGGCTTTGGGGATCGCGAATGGGGCGGTGGAAGTGGGCAGCGCTCCGGCGAATCGCGATGCCTATGACATGTATCTGCGAACCCTGGCCATTCCGCACCAAGTCAAATCCAATAAAGACGCGATCGCGGTATTGGAAAAGGTAGTGAGCCTGGATCCGAATTACGCGCCGGCGTGGGAGGTGCTCGGTCGGCGGTATTACTTCGATGCGATTTATGCGGACGGAGGCGAGGCGGGATATCAGCGCTCGAATGCTGCGTACCGTCGAGCGCTTGCGCTGGAACCGGGACGGGTCGGCGCAGCGGGCTTGCTGGCGGCCCAGGAAGCCGAGGGCGGAAAGCTCGACCGGGCTTATGACGATGCACGGGCATTGGTGCAGAAGCGTCCGGAGGCCGCGTACGCGCATTTTTCGCTGGCGTATGTACTGCGCTATGCGGGGCGGCTGGACGAGGCACAGAGCGAGTGCGACAAGGCTTTGGCGATCGATGCGAATTTTAACTGGCGAACCTGCGCGCTGGCTTTTGCGGAGGCCGGAAAAACGACGCGTGCCATGCAGTTTCTTGAACAGGATGCGGGTTCGGAATGGTCGAATTCGGTGCGAGTTTCAGTGCTGATGCGGGAGGGGAAGATGCTGGAAGCCCAGGAAGCCGCGCCGCAAATGACGGACAATCCCATGTGGATGCGAGGGCTGGTAGAGGCATGCCTGGCCAAGGCGCCGGCGGCGGATATCCATCGAATGGCAGAGCAGGCAGAAAGCGAATTGTTAGCGAGACAGAATCCCGAAATGAAGTATCACCAGGGTACTTTGCTGGCAGCTTGCGGCGAAAAAGAGATTGCCTTCGCGTTTCTGCGCAAGGCCGTGGCCGGGAATTATTGCGCGCGCCAGGGGCTGCAATCGGATCCGCTGCTGGCGGGCGTGCGCGGCGATGCGGAGTTCCAGCAGATTGTGCAATCAGCGGCGGAATGCCAGCAGAAGTTCGCGGCGGTGCAGGGGATGGGGCGTTAAGGGTGGGGAGAGTTTGCTTCACTGGCACGAGCGACACCTTTAATGAAATTGTCATCCCGAGCGAAGCGAGGGATCTGCAGTCCGCCGCGAAATGCAGATCCCTCGCTTGGCCCGGAATGACAAAATCTAGAGAATTGAGCGTTGACTGAGAATATATTTGCTCCTTTCATCGAGGACAATCCATCAGATGGTCATGTTTGTAATGCGAAGGAAGTTCGGGCTTCGATGCGTGCGCAATCGGTTTGCGACTGCGATGCTGCTGGTTGTGCTGGCGGCTTCGACCGCGTGGTTCGCGACTGCGCAGACGGCGGACAAGCCGACCGGCGATCATAATGTTGATCATCCTGTCGATCGTTATTATGACCCGCTGCCGCAGGAAACCGGCGCCGCGGGGTTGCAACTCATGCTGCGGCGGTTACAGACGACGGCGCGGCTGATGCAGGTGGATGCGCATCCGGATGACGAAGACGGCGGCATGCTGACGCTGGAGGCGCGCGGGAAAGGCGTCTCGACGCTGCTGATGACGCTGACCCGCGGCGAAGGTGGACAGAACCAACTGGGCAGCAATCTGTTTGATGTGCTGGGTGTGGTGCGGACTCTGGAGGTATTGGCAGCCGACCGCTACTACGGCGTGGAGCAAAGGTTCTCGCGAGTCGCGGATTTCGGGTATTCGAAAACTCCAGAAGAAACTTTTCAGAAGTGGCAGGGGCATGACATTGCGCTCGCCGACATCGTGCGCGTGGTCCGCACGTTTCGTCCGGATGTGCTGATTGCGCGCTTCTCAGGAACGGAGCGCGATGGGCACGGGCACCACCAGGCGTCGGCGATCCTGACCAAAGAAGCATTTCGCGCAGCCGCCGACCCTAATCGCTTTCCAGAGCAGATCAGAGAAGGACTGCAACCCTGGCAGCCGAAGAAGCTGTACATCGGAAACGTATGCGGCTTCGGCGCTTCGACCTGTGACGCGCCCAATTACACGGTCAAGCTGAATACCGGCAAGGAAGATCCGGTGCTGGGCGAGTCCTACGTGCAGTTCGCGATTGAGGGATTGCGGCATCAGCGATCGCAAGCGTTGGGCGGCGTCTCGATTCCCAAGGGCGATCGATTTGCCCATTACAAGCTGGTGGACTCGGTGGTTGAGTCACCAAGGGACAAAGACGGTCACGAGCAGGATTTCTTTGATGGGATTGACACGACATTGGTGGGGCGGCTGGTGGGTGAAGAGAAAAAGGCTCCGTGGCTCCGCGAGAGGTTCGAGGAGATTCAGCGGAAGATTGCTGCAGCGGAGCGAGCGGGGAATGATGCCGCAACGGCGGATGCGGCTTTGGAAGAAGCGGAGGGCCTCACCGCTGGCTACCTGGCTGTTGCTGGAATCCCGTCGGCGGAGCATTGGCAGACGGCACCCTACCTGGACAGCCTCTTGACTGAGATCAAGCAGGCGCGTGCCCTGCTGGCCGGAGCTAGACTTGAGGTAGCAGTCGATGCACCGGTGGGGCAGAGTCCCGAACGTGCTTTCATGGCAGTCCCGGGAAAGCCGTTCGATGTTACGGCGAAACTTTCGGTAGAGCGCGTACTCCACAAGCGCGCGAACCCGAGCATCCGTCTTCGATTGCCGAATGGATGGAAATCTGAAGAACTAAGGAAGGAACAATCGGACAAAGAGCTGTCCGTACATTTCCGAGTTCACGTTCCAGCCAACGCGCAGATCACGCGGCCCTATTGGCATCGACATGACCCCGAGAGGGATACGTTAAACGTTATTGATGAGCCGGAGTACCAGGCACTGCCTTTTCCGCCGCCCCCTGTATCGGCAGTGGGCGACCTCAGTGGAGAAGAAGCAGTTGCCGTTTGCATGGTTAGGTACAAGGATGCTTCCGGTCAGATTGTAGAGCGTCCTCTGGCAGTGGCGCCGGAGTTTTCCATTGCATTGACGCCTTCCAGCGACGTGGTTCCCACCGACCTGCACGGCAGCAGGAGTGTCAAGAGCACGGCGCGCGATCAGAGCGCCGGCTCTCAGGCGCAGATTGCGCTGAGAGTTCCCGAGGGTTGGCGGTCAGATCCGGCTCGTGAATCGGTCGAGATTCCAAAGGACGAATCGAAGGACGCTTCCTTCCAGGTCTTCCCCTCTGAGTTAAAGGAAAGCCAGACTCATATTCGAGCGGAGCTTACGAGCGGGGCAAAAGCCTACGCCGAGGGCTACTCGGTCGTCACACGCGAAGATCTGGGTACCTTCTACTACTACCAACCGGCCGTGCAGCGCGTCAGTGTCGTCGACGTGAAGGTCCCCAAAGACCTGAAGGTCGGCTACATCATGGGCGCGGGCGATGACATTCCGACGGTGCTCGAGCAGATCGGGATGAATGTAACAATGATTCCGGCTCACAAGTTGGCCAGCGAGGATCTGAGCAAGTACCAGACGATCGTGCTGGGCATTCGCGCCTACGACACGCAGAAAGATGTGATTACAAATAACAAACGGCTGCTCGACTACGTACAGACGGGCGGGCGTCTGGTGGTGCAATACAACACGCTGGGATCGTTTGGGGTCCCGATCGATTTCAATTCCGGCAAGTACACGCCGTATCCGACAACCCTCAGCCGGACGCGGGTTTCCGTGGAAGAAGCGCCGGTTACGATTCTCGATCCGGCCAACCCGATTTTTCATTCTCCCAACGAAATTACGCAGAAAGATTTCGAAGGCTGGGTGCAGGAGCGCGGGCTGTACTTCATGTCGCAATGGGACCCGAACTTTACGTCGTTGCTGGAATCGCATGATCCAGGCGAAGGCGAGCAAAAAGGCGGACTACTGGTGGCACACTACGGCAAGGGAAGTTATATCTACACGGGATACGCGTTCTTCCGGCAGTTACCGGCGGGCGTACCAGGAGCGGTGCGGTTGTTTGTGAATTTGATTAGCGCTCGTTAGTCGACTGGAGTCGTTGGTCGTTAGTCGTTAGTCGCTCGGGGAGCAGTTGCGAACGACGAATTGTAGACACCCCGCGCGGATCGGTACGCCAACGACTAACGACCATCGACCAACGACCCATCTCATGACCATTCCACTCGAAGGCGAACCCGAAACCAAACCGCAGCTCATTCGTGGCATCAGCCTTGGATCCGCTACTGCGCTGAACATGATTGACATGATCGGCGTGGGGCCATTCATCACCATCCCGCTGATCATCTCGGCGATGGGCGGGCCGCAGGCGATGCTGGGTTGGGTGCTGGGCGCGGTTCTGGCAATCTGCGACGGACTGGTCTGGGCGGAACTGGGCGCGGCCATGCCGGGATCGGGCGGGTCGTATCGCTACCTGCTGCAGATTTACGGTCCACAGAAACTGGGGCGGCTGGTATCATTTCTATTTATCTGGCAACTCTCCTTCAGTGCTCCGCTTTCGATTGCGTCGGGCGCGATTGGACTTTCGCAGTACGCGGCTTTTTTCTGGCCGCGCCTGGAACTGGTCTGGTCGACCCGCACCTGGGCGCTGCATCTTCCTCTCGTTGGAACTCTGCAACTGACCTGGGTCGCGATGCCGGCTACGTTTCTGGCGATTGGCGTCTGCGCATTGACGGCGTTCCTCCTGTATCGGCGCATCACCGCGATCGCGCGGCTGACCAAGGTCCTCTGGACTGGGGTGATGCTAACCATCGGATGGATCATTTTCGCTGGGCTGACGCACTTCAACGCGCACCGGGCATTCGACCTGCCTGCGGGAGCGTTTTCGTTTTCGTGGAACTTTTTTGCCGGCCTGGGCTCGGCCATGCTGATCGCTGCCTATGACATCGGCGGATATTACAACGTCTGTTTTCTGGGAGACGAAGTCAAGGAGCCCACGAGAAATATTCCCCGCGCGCTGTTGCTATCCATTCTCGCCGTGGCGTGTCTATATGTAGTAATGAACATCAGCATTTTAGGTGTCATACCCTGGCAGGAACTGGCGCAGTCCGGGGCCACGAACAGCAAATTGTATGTCGTCTCGACTCTGATGCAACGCGTGTATGGACAGGGCGCCGCTTCGATCATTTCGGTGCTGGTGATGTGGACGGCGTTCGCGTCGGTATTTTCCCTGACCTTAGGGTATTCGCGCGTGCCCTACGCAGCGGCGCTCGACGGGAACTACTTTCGAGCCTTTGCGCGGGTGCATCCAGTGCACCATTTTCCGTATGTCTCGCTGCTGGCCCTGACCGGCGTTGCCGCGATGTTTTGTTTCCTCCGACTGGCCGATTTGATTGCTTCCCTGGTGGTAATTCGTATCGTTCTGCAATACCTGGTACAGGCTGTGGGACTGATCGTACTGCGTATCCGGCAACCGGAACTGCCGCGACCGTTCCGGATGTGGCTGTATCCTCTCCCCGCGCTGCTGGCAGCCGCCGGTTTTGTTTATATGTTGGTCATGCGCAAGGATGCACTACGTCAGATTCGCTACGCGGTGGTCATTTTGGTAGTGGGGATTCTGATTTATGCAGTCCGAGCATGGCGCAACAGCGAGTGGCCGTTTGCGGAGCCCGCGACTAGTTAATGGAGCGATCTTATGGCGGAAATGATCAAAATGCCGATGGCTCAGCCGATCGCTTCCAAGCATTCGATCTCGCCCTGGGCTCCGTTAGGTGAGCCCCTGTTTCGCTCGCTTTGGATTGCATCAGTCATTTCCTATACCGGCACCTGGATGCAAAACGTAGGCGCGGGCTGGCTGATGACGCAGTTGACCTTGAATCCGTTCATGGTTGGACTGGTGCAGGCGGCCGGGGCTCTGCCGGTGTTCCTGGTAATCCTGCCGGCAGGCGCGCTGGCCGATATGGTAGACCGCCGGCGTTTTCTGTTGCTGACGCAGGGATGGATGGTGCTCGCCGCGGCGACGCTTGGCATCCTGACGCTGACCAGTTGCGTCGGACCGTGGGTGCTGCTGCTGTTTACATTTCTGCTGGGCCTCGGCGCTGTAATGAATGATCCGGCATGGCAGGCAATTACGCCGGAGTTGGTTCCAGCCCAGCAACATGCTTCGGCAGTGGCGTTGAATTCGGCGGGCTTCAACGTGGCGCGGGCGGTGGGACCGGCATTGGGAGGAATTGTTGTGGCGGCGGTCGGCTGCGGCACAACCTTCTTGCTCAATGCATTTTCGTTCCTGGGCGTGATCTTGTTTCTCTATCGCTGGAAGCGGCCGATTGAATTTCAACCGAAGACGCAGCGCGTGTGGTCAGCCATCAGCGATGGATTTACCTATGTGCGCGAGAGCGGACTGGCGAAGTCGGTGCTGCTACGAACGGGAACTTTCAGCGTGGCGGCAGTGGCCATGCTGGCGCTGTTGCCGATCATCGCGCGTCCGTTTGGGGCGCGGGGATATGGCGTGCTGCTCGGCTGCTTTGGGCTGGGAGCGCTGCTGGGAGCGCTGGCGCTGCCGCGGTTGCGGGAAAAATTGTCGGTGGATGGCGTGGTCGGCACCGCCATAGTGATTTTTGCCGCGATGACTTTTGCCGCGGGACGGGCCGAAACTTTTGCCCTGCTGTGTGCGGTGATGCTGGTGGCGGGCGCGGCCTGGATCGGGATTCTGGCCTGTTTGAATGTGGCGGCGCAGACTATGTGTCCGGCGTATGTGCGGGCTCGGGCGCTGTCCTTTTATCTGCTGGTGTTGCAGGGAGGCATGGCGGTGGGAGCCACACTGTGGGGCGCACTGGCGAAGAGAATTGGGATTCCGGACGCGCTGGGCGCGGCGGCGGTCGCACTGGCATTGGGAGTCTTCGCGCTGCGCGGGCATCGCATCACGGCAAGCGAACTGGACATGACGCCCGCGGTGGTGAGAGATTGATGCGACATTCAAATCTACCTGGAGGCAAGATGAAAACGACCACTGCCGCTGCGATCGTGGGGGCAATGTTAGTCCTATGCAGTTTTGGGCTGGCGCAAACACAAGCGCCCACGTCCACCAAAGACGAAAAGAAAACTGTCAGCCAGGTGCTCGATAGTGGGATCAAAATCGTAGAAGGCGATTTTGTTCCTGCAGCCGAAGCCATGCCCGAAGAAAAGTACGGATTCGCGCCGACCAACGGCGAGTTTAAAGGCGTTCGAACATTTGCTGAACAGATCAAGCACGTTGCCGCCATCAACTACATTGTTGCGGCCAGCATTCTCGGCGAAAAGCCGCCCGTCGACACGAACGGCGAAAAGGGTCCGGAGAGTGCGAAATCGAAAGCCGACATCCTCAAGTTCTTGAAAGATTCCTTCGCCTACGCGCACAAGTCAGTCGCCACCGTTACCGATGCGAACGCTCTGGAGCCGATTCCCTCTCCTTTCGGCCAGGCAAAAACTACGCGACTCAGCTTAGGTTCGGTCTTCCCCTGGCATAGCTTCGATCACTACGGGCAAATCGTGGAATATCTGCGCATGAACGGCATCGTGCCTCCGGCCAGCCGCAACTAAGATTGCCAATCTTGCGACTAGTCTTGGTCGGATAAGTCATCGAAAGAGGCACCATGGATCTTAGGTCTTCCTCCACTCGCCGGATTCCTCGTGCTTTAGTTCTGTGCTCTGCGTATGCGCTCTGCCTTTTGACCGCGTCGCCCGCACAGGACGCGCCGGCCACTCCGGAGGCCTTGAATACTGCGGCCATCAAGGCTTACAAGGCCAAAAACTATGCGGATTTCCTGTCCAACGAAAAGCGGGCGCTGGCGCTTGATCCGGCAAATCCGCGGCTGATCTACAACGTGGCCTGTGGAGAAGCGCTCACCGGAAACGCCGCCGAAGCTGTCCGCCGCCTTGATGACCTTGTGGCTCGGAAGCTCGACATGGGAGCGGAGACGGACGATGATTTCGCGGGCATCAAGAAGACTCCCGAATGGGCTAGCTTCCTATCGAAGCTGGCCGAATTAAGGAAGCCTTTGGTGCACAGCACGCCGGCGTTCGAGTTGTTGGACAAGGAATTGATCGCAACGGGAATCACCGTCGACCCGGGCACGGGCGACACCTTCATCGCCAGCGTACGCGAACGCAAAATTGTGCGCCGAACAAGACTTGGGCGCGTCTCCAATTTCGTTGACCAGGCGCAGGACGGGTTTATGGCGGCAGCTTCACTGCTGATCGACTCGCCACACCAGTTACTTTTCGCCAGCACCGCCGCGGTACCCTTCATGCGCGGCTATCGTAAGGAAGACGACGGCAAGTCCGGCGTCTATGTCTTTGATTTGAAGTCCGGCAAACTGGTGCGCAAGGCGCTGCTCACTGATGGCAAGAAGCACTTCCTCAACGCGCTGGCAGTGAATCGTGCGGGAGATGTTTTTGTTTCCGATTCCTTGACTCCGGGAATCTACCGTGTGAAGTATGGCAACGATCAGCTTGAGTTACTTGCAGCATCGAGCGCGTTCCGCGCGACGCAGGGTCTGGCGTTCTCGGATGACGATAAGACACTCTACGTAGCTGACTACTCCGATGGTGTGTGGGCGCTCGACTTGGCAACCGGGACGCGGCGGCATCTAGAGGCACCCGCTGACGCGTGGCTGGGAGGACTGGACGGCCTGTCGCGCGTGGCCGACGGCTTTATCGCGGTACAGATTGGCGTGAAGCCTGAGCGCGTGCTTCGGCTGCGGCTTGATCCGCAGGGACAGCGTATCGCAGCAGTCGATGTGCTCGAGAGCAATCATCCTGACTACAACGGTCCGATCCAAGGTGCCGTCGACGGCAACACTTTTCTGTATGTCGCCAACAGCCAACTCGGGCTCGCCAACGCTGAAACGGGAGCGTTCGCCGCGGATCGAGCCCGGGCTACGGTAGTGCTGCGCTTGCCGTTCTAGCCGAAGTTGGCTCCGTCCAGAGACGCTCTATTTTCTTCCCGAGGGATGATGCTTGCGCCAGTCGGCTCCATCGCGTCCGCCATGTTGGGCGATCTGCGTAAGGATGAGTTCGGCGGTCAGCCGACGTTTCGTAAGGTGAGCGGCGATTCTTTGTTTCACCTTTTTCGCTGGAACCT
>DATFZT010000095.1:0-4229 GCA_035314185.1 Terriglobales bacterium | reverse complement strand
GCCACCATTTGAATATTGCTTTGATTCACATCGGTCTTATTGACCTCGTAATATCCCGGCTTGGCCGGATCGGGCTTGATCTCCGGATCTTTCGCCGCCGCGCCCCGCGGCCAAGCCGCGAACGCCTCGCGCAGACGAGCTCCCATCTTCGCCGAGTCAAAGTCGCCGACCACGCCAAGAATAATGTTGCTCGGATGCACGTACTTGCCGTGCCACTCAACCAGATCCTGACGCGTGATCGCCGCCACCGTCGCATATTCCGGAACCCGCGCATACGGACTGTTCGCGCCATACGCCAGCTTTGCCGCTTCCCGTCCCGCAATCTGCGAGGGATCGTCATTGCGCCGCGAAATGCCGTCGTACATCCCCTTCTGCGCAATTTCAATCTTCTCGGCCCGGAATTCCGGATTCTTCAGCAAGTCTGCGAACACCCGAAACACGTCGTCGAAATCTTCTTTCAGACAAGACCAGCTCACCGTAGTCGAGTCCGTACCTCCGCCAGTTTCGACTTTGGCGGCGCGCTGCTCCAGGAAGTCGTCGAGTTGATCGCCAGTCTGCGACTTCGTGCCTCCCGTGCGCCACACTTCGCCATAAACATCCATCAGTCCGATCTTGTTGGCCGGAACCGACCGCTCGCCGCCACGAATCCGAGCCGTCCCGTCAATCATCGGCAACTCGTGGTCCTCCTGAAGAAAAATCACCATGCCATTCGGCAATTCAATCCGCTTCGGCTGCGCCGGATGAAACGCCGGCAACTTGGGAATCGGTATCTGCTGCCAGGGCTGCTGAGAAGATTGCTGGGCCTGCGCCAACAGTCGATCACTGCCGCTGAAGAAGCCAACAAAAACGCACAGGACGACGGCAAAGATGACCCGTGGCTTCGTATCAGGGTATCGCTTCAGCGATAGCGCAAACCCCTCGAAATCCGTTGCCCCTTCAGGGGCTGAGCGCGAGCGCTTCACTGTCCACCTCCCTGGGTCGCCGCGGCTCCCGGAGGCCCGCCCGCAAATTCAATAATCCCCACCGTCCGGTTATCAGGCGTAAACGTCTTGTTCGCGACCCGCCGAATATCCGCCTTGGTAACTTTTTCGATACGGTCCACCGAGCGGAACAGCTCCCGCCAGTCGTCATATCGCGCCTGATACAACCCCAGTTCGGACGCCAGGCCCTCATTCGATCCCAGCGACCGGATCAGATTCGCCCGGGCTCGCGTCTTGATCATCTTCAGCTCTTCATCCGAGATGTCTTCTTTCTTCAACCGTTCAATCTCCGCATGAATCGCATCCCCCATCTCCTGCGGCTTGTGGCCGGGGATCGGCACCGCATAAAACGCAAACAGGTGCGGATATTTATTTCCCGGCAGCCCGGTAAATCCAGCCGAATCCGACGCGATCTGTTTGTCGCGAACCAGCGCCCGGTACAACCGTGAAGTCCGTCCGTTCGACATCAAATCGGCGATCGCGTCATACACCTGGTCATCCGGACTGCGGTAATCGGGCCGGTGATAGCCTTCCAGATAGAGCGGCTGCGCCTGCTCGTGTAGAACGACGGTCCGCTCCGAATTCTGCGGTGGCTCGACCGTAGTAGCCGTATCCGGCTTCGGACGCGCCGGAATGCGCGAAAAATACTTCTCCACAATCGGCATCGATTCCGAAGCCTTTAAGTCTCCCACCACGACGACCACCATGTTCGAAGGCACGTAATACTTGTCGAAGAAATGCTGCGCGTCGGTCGCCGAAAAAGAATTCAAGTCCGAGATCCACCCAATCGTCGGACGATGATAAGGATGCGCCGCGAATGCCTCTTCCGTGAATTGCTCGAGCAACCGCCCAATGGGATTGCTGTCGACCCGCATGCGCCGCTCTTCAATCACCACGTTGCGCTCTTTATAAAATTGCCGCAGCACCGGATGCACAAAGCGCTCCGATTCCAGATATGCCCACAATTCCAGCCGGTTAATGGGGAACGAATAGTGGTAGCTGGTCTCATCGAGATCGGTTTCGGCGTTCATATCCTCGCCGCCTTCGCCCTCAACAATCTTGCCGAACTCGTTGTTATAAGGAGCCGAGAACTTGTCGGCCGCCGCAATCGCGTCCTTCCAGCTTTGCTCGAGTCGCTTGAGCTTCTCTTCGTCGCGGTCCACCGACTGGTCGCGCTCCGCAATGTAAGCGGCGTAAGCCTCCTCGACTTTCCCGAGCGCAACTTTTTCGCCCGCATAGTCGCGCGTTCCAATCGTGTCCGTTCCCTTGAAGGCCATGTGCTCGAACATGTGCGCCAGCCCCGTCTTGCCCATGGGATCCTGCACCGACCCCGCATCCACATGCGTAAAGAAAGAAAACACCGGAGCCTCCGGCCGCTCGCAGATGATGATGGTGAGCCCATTGCCCAGCTTCTTGACGGTAGTACGCTTCTCGAAAGAAGCCAGGTTCTGCCCCAGCGCCAGCGAGCACAGCACGAAACAGACAACAATTGTTTGTATAGAAGTCAAGCGGACTTTCATCCTGCCTCCACGACGGAAGATCGACGAAACACCAAAAATTCGACGTTACGTGGAGGCAGGGAAGATTGTCAAACCAGCGCCATCGGGAAAATACCGGCGTTGGAAGTAAAGCGCCACGTTAACCAGCATGATCATCACCGGAACTTCGACCAGCGGTCCGATGACAGCAGCGAATGCCGCTCCGGAGTTAATGCCGAAAACGGAAACTGCGACCGCAATCGCGAGTTCAAAGTTATTCGATGCCGCGGTGAACGAAAGAGTGGCCGTCTTCGAATAGTCGGCCCCGAGTTTCTTTCCCATGTAGAACGACACCAGGAACATCACCACGAAGTAGATCAACAAGGGCACGGCGATCCGCAGGACATCGAGCGGAAGCCGAACGATGTAAGCGCCCTTGAGCGAAAACATCACCACGATCGTGAACAGCAAAGCGATCAGCGTGAGCGGGCTTACCCGCGGAACGAAATTATGCTCATACCACTCGCGTCCTCTAATCCGCAGCAGCAATGTACGAGTTAAGAACCCAGCCAGAAAGGGAATGCCGAGATAAATAAAAACGCTCTGTGCGATTTCCGCGATGGAAACATGGACGATCGAACTCTGGAGACCCAGTTTTGCGGGAAGAAACGTGATGAAGAGCCAGGCGTATGGCGAGTAGAAAAACACCTGAAACAGGGAATTGAAGGCAACCAACCCCGCGGCATACTGGGTATCGCCGCTGGCCAGTTCGTTCCAAACAATCACCATCGCAATACAACGGGCCAGCCCGATCATGATGAGTCCAGCCATATATTCCGGGTAGCCGCGCAAAAATACGACAGCCAGGACAAACATCAGGGTCGGGCCGACCACCCAGTTCTGAATGAGGGACAGACCAAGCACTCGTGTATTCCGGAAAACCTCGTGCAGTTCCTCGTACCGCACCTTCGTAAAGGGCGGATACATCATGACAATGAGTCCCACCGCAATCGGAATCGAAGTTGTGCCGATGCTGAAACGATTCAGGAACGGCACGATTCCCGGCAGTCGCCATCCCAACGCAACCCCGATGACCATGGCGGCAAAGATCCACGCGGTGAGATAACGGTCGAGAAAGCTGAGGCGGCGCGATGGCTTCATGGTCGCTGTCATTGCCGTGTCACCGCTTTCCAATCCGATCCACTTCTTTTTTCAGTGCGAGGCGATCCAGGGCTGCCAGCGGCAGAGCGAGAAAAAGGCTGATGCGCCGATCAAGAATAAAAAACGCGTCGCGGAAGGCGCGCTCGATCTCGGCGGCGTCACCGTGAACTGCGGCAGGATCGGGAACTCCCCAATGCGCGGTCATGGGCTGTCCCGGCCATAGCGGGCACGTTTCCTTGGCGGCGCTATCGCAAACCGTGAACACGAAGTTCATCTCGGGAGCGCCGGGTCGTCCGAATTCGTCCCAATTCTTGCTGCGCAGGCCGGCCGTGGATATGCGAGCCATCTCAATCTGCTTCAGGGCCTCGGGGCGAACCGTCCCCGAGGGATGGCTTCCGGCACTGTAGGCCGTGAACGTAGGCTTTCCTTTTTGGTTGAGGATGGCTTCGGCCATGATGGAACGCGCCGAGTTTCCCGTGCACAGGAACAGAACGTTATAGTGAGGTTCCATATTCAATCTTCGATTCGTTCCTCCCGTGCGTCACTTGCAGCACGTCGGACCACAGCACGCCTCCCGCGCCTGTTTCGGTTTCACCGCGCGCACGAAGGC
>DATFZT010000094.1:0-6774 GCA_035314185.1 Terriglobales bacterium | reverse complement strand
AAGTCGCCATGGGACTGGTCGTGGTCTCGGCCATCCTGATGACCAGCCTGCATGGGATTGGAATGTACGGCGTGACAGGAAATGGCGACACGGGCACGCTGAGCATGATCGGTATTGTGCAAGCCCAGCAGGAGCAGCACGTCTGGTTTATTTTCAAATTCTTTCCGCTCGGCCTGATCGCGTTCGTGATCTTCGCCATCGCCATGGTCGCCGAGACCAACCGCGCTCCTTTTGACATGGCCGAAGCGGAATCGGAACTGACCGCCGGATTTCACACCGAATACAGCGGACTGCGCTGGTCGCTCTTCATGCTCGCTGAATATGCGGCGATGATTGCCGTCTCTTCGATCGCGGTCACGCTCTGGCTGGGCGGATGGATGCGTCCGTTTCCGAACCTGCTGCACGCGCCGGCGTGGGAGTTTGTCTTTTCCTTGTTCCCCGGACTCACATTCGCAGGCCTTGCGGCGATTGCTTTTATTGGCGCGGCGCGGATGCCGGCGCATTCCTTTTTCAAAATTCAGCGCATCGGCCTCGCGGTGTTCGCGGCGCTGCTCGGTTTTATCGCGCTGCTGCTGTTGGTGATCGCCGTCGCGGGCCGTTCCGCGGACACGAGCGTGGCGGCCAGGTTCCGCGAAGGCATCGACTACGTGTATTGGTTCGTGCTCAAGGTTGCCGTCTTCATGTATCTGTTCATCTGGTATCGCGCGACGTGGCCGCGTTACCGTTTCGACCAGTTGATGAGAATCGGCTGGAAAGTGATGCTGCCGATTTCGCTCGGCGTGCTGGTGTTAACGGCCATCGTGGGGGTAATTTTTTCATGAACCCGGCGATGAACTCAGCTCTTAATTCCGGCATGGCTCCGGTTGCGACGCCGTGGTTCTTTTATGTGTTGGCGGCGCTGGCTGTCGCCAGCGGCCTGGCGGTCATCACGCGGAGGAACGCGGTACATTCCGCGCTGGCGCTGATCGTAACCCTGCTTTCCGTGGCGGGTCTCTATTTAATGTTGTATGCCCCGTTCGTGGCTGGCGTGCAGATCATCGTCTACGCGGGCGGAATCATGGTCCTGTTTCTGTTTGTGATCATGCTGGTGAACATCGAACGCTCGAGCAAAGACCGGCAGTTTAACCGCATGTGGCCGGTAGGATTAGCGGCGGCCTGCGCGTTGATGGCGTTGTTCGTTTCGGCGATCGCGAAGGGCAACAAGCTCTTCCCGGATCGCGGAATGACCCTGCCCGAAGGGTCGAACACGCAGGAAATCGCCAACATGCTCTACGGAGAAGCGGGCAAGATGGGCCAGTATACGTTCGCCTTCGAAATCGCCTCGCTGCTGCTGCTGGTGGCGATACTCGGGGCGGTGATTATGACGAAGAAGAAGATCTAAGATCAGCTACTGGCTTCTAGCTACTAGCTAGTGGCCAGAAGCTAGAAGCTTGACAATGGTTCCAATAACCACACTTCACTATCTCGTCGTGGCGGCGGCACTGTTCGTGCTGGGTGTGATTGGTGTGCTCACACGCCGCAACGTGGTGATCGTGCTGATGTCAATCGAGTTGATTCTGAATGCGGTGAACCTGAACCTGGTGGCGTTTTCGCGCATGTGGGGAAACTTGCATGGGCAGGTGTTCTCGATCTTTATTACTGTAGACGCCGCCGCCGAAGCCGCCGTGGGCCTGGGCATTTTGATCGCATTCTTTAGGAATAAAGAGACGGTCAATGTGGATGAGATTGATTTGTTGAAATGGTGAAGAGTTTTTGACTACCAGCTTCTGGCTGCTGGCAAGCACTGCGAAGAGCGAACGACTAACGACCGACGACTAACGAAATGGTTTTTCTAAACCACATTTATCTAATCCCGCTCTTCCCCGCCTTCGGGGCGGCGATGATGTTTTTTTTCGGGCGGCGAGTGCAGAAGGCTACAGTTAACGCGGTCTGCGTTGGCGTGGTCGTTCTCGCGTTTCTGTTTGGCTGCTTCGCGGTTGCCGAGTACACGAACTTTGCACATGGCACGGGGCGTCCCTTCGAGAAAATTGTTTATACGTGGCTGGGCAGCGGCGATGGGCATCTGAACTTCACCAAGCGTGACGGGACGCTTGCCGCGTTCAAGGCCGACGCCGGGTTCCTGCTTGATCCGCTTTCTTCCATCTGGCTGCTCTTTGTAACCGGCGTGGGCATGCTCATCCACATTTACTCCACCGGTTACATGGCGCACGAAGGTGGTTATTACCGTTTCTTCGGATACATGAACCTGTTCATGTTTTCGATGCTTACTCTCATCTTGGCGAATAACTACATGCTGCTATTTGTCGGATGGGAAGGCGTCGGCTTGTGCTCGTATTTGCTGATCGGATTTTACTTCCATCGTAACTCGGCTTCGACCGCGGCTAACAAGGCATTCATCGTCAACCGTATTGGCGATGCCGGATTTATTCTCGGCGCACTTACGCTGGCCTGGTATCTGGGTTCGTTCCGTTTCATCGACATCAACTCGCTGGCACGCAGTGGGCATTTCGCAATCGGCGATCCCATTCTCACGGCCGCCGCGCTGCTCTTATTCGTTGGAGCCTGCGGCAAGTCCGCGCAGCTTCCTCTTTATGTCTGGCTGCCGGATGCGATGGAAGGTCCTACGCCGGTTTCCGCGTTGATCCACGCCGCGACCATGGTGACGGCTGGCGTGTACATGGTGGCGAGATCGAATGCCGTGTTCGTGCTGGCGCCGACCGCGATGAAAACCGTAGCCATCATCGGTGCGCTTACGGCGGTATTCGCGGCGTCCATCGGATTGGTGCAGAACGACATCAAGCGCGTGCTTGCTTACTCGACTGTTTCGCAACTGGGATACATGTTCCTGGCGCTCGGCGTAGGTGCCTTTGCGGCGGGCGTTTTCCATGTGTTCACGCATGCGTTCTTCAAAGCGCTGCTCTTCCTCGGTTCAGGCTCGGTAATTCATGCCATGAGCGGTGAGCAGGATATGCGTAACATGGGCGACCTGCGAACGCGCATCCCGACTACTTACCGGACAATGTTGATCGCGACGCTGGCCATTGCCGGAGTCTTCCCCTTCGCCGGTTTCTTCTCGAAAGACGAAATACTGTGGCAGACGTGGACCAAGGAAAGCGACGCGTACCGCCTCCTGTGGTTTATCGGTTATGGCACCGCGTTGATGACGGCGTTCTATATGTTCCGGCTGATGTATCTCACGTTCTACAGTCCGTCGCGGATGAGTCACGAGGTCGAGCATCACGTGCACGAGTCTCCGAAGTCGATGACCGTGCCGCTCGTGATCCTGGCGATCTGCTCGATCGGCGCGGGATGGTTGAGTTGGCCACATAGCCTCGGCGGATCGGCGCACTTCGAGAAATTCTTGGAGCCGGTGTTTGCGCGAGAAGCAGTCGTGTTTGAAGAAGAAGGGAAGTCGGCGCAGTTAGCGGCGGGCGAAAAAGAGGCCGAGCATACCGATAAGACCGAGTATGTGCTGATGTTCTTGTCGTTAGGCGCGGCAGCCGCGGGTTGGGGAATGGCGCGCCGATCCTATCTCCACGCCGGCAAGGGCTACACCGAGCCCATCGCCGTCAAAGCTCCTCCGCTCTACACCGTGCTCTACAACAAGTGGTTTGTTGATGAGGCCTACGACTACGCTTTCACTGGACGACGCAAGCTTGGCAAGATTCGCCTCGGCGTCATGGGCGCGGGCGAAGCGTCGTCTTGGTTCGATGCCAAAATCATCGACGGCGTGGTGAACGATGTTGGCTGGGTCACGCGCGCGGTCGCCACGCTTTCGACGTGGTGGGATAAGTGGATCATCGATGGCCTGGGGGTGAATGGCCCGGCGATTCTTGCGCGGATGATCTCCTATCCGGCGCGCCTCTTCGAATGGGGACTGGTGCAATGGTACGCACTGGTCATGGTCGCGGGGCTGCTTGGATTTGGTGTGTATTACGTGTGGAAATGAGCTGCGAGCTACGAGCTTCGGGCCACGCGCAACCGGGCCAGCGGCAGTGCGGCCAATGGTTTGCTCGGAGCTCGCGGCTCGAAGCTCGAAGCTGAGATTTTCTTATGCAGAGTCACATACTATCTATCATTCTCTTCACGCCGCTTGTGGGCGCGCTTGTTCTCCTGTTCGTTCCTAAGGAGAACAAAGACGCGGTCCGCTGGATTGCGAACATTTTCGCGCTGGGCGGATTCCTGATCTCGCTGCCGCTGGTACCGATGTTCTGGGCGCAGCGCTTCGAAGTGACCCCTTCGCACTTCAAGTTCCTCGAGGGCACACATAACAACTGGATTCCCTCGATTGGCGCGGGTTACAACCTGGGCATCGACGGCATCTCGTTCTTGCTGATCATGCTGACCACGCTGCTGGGATGGATCTCGATTCTCTCTTCTTGGACCGCCATTGAGATTCGGGTCAAGGAATATTACGTCTGGTTCCTGGTGTTGCAGACGGGCATGCTCGGCGTCTTCATGGCGCTCGATTTCTTCCTCTTCTTCGTTTTCTGGGAAGCGATGCTGGTCCCGATGTATCTGCTGATCGGCATCTGGGGTGGGCCGCGCAAACTTTATGCGGCTATCAAGTTCTTTTTATATACGCTGCTGGGCTCGGTGCTGATGCTGCTTGGCATTCTGTTCCTGTACTTCCATCACTACGCGGTTACTAGCCCGCATGTCTACACGTTCAGCATTCCCGAGCTTTATAAGACGGCGCCGCTGATTCCGTTCAACACCGCCATCTGGCTGTTCGTCGCTTTCTTTATTGGATTCGCCATTAAAGTTCCGATGTTTCCGTTCCACACCTGGCTGCCGGATGCGCACGTGGAAGCGCCGACGGCCGGCTCCGTCATCCTAGCGGGCGTTTTGCTGAAGATGGGAACGTACGGATTCGTGCGCTTCTCGCTGCCCTTCTTTCCGCAGGTGCTCTCCAGTCCCGCCACCTTCCTGAATATGACGGCTCGCGGATGGATGATCTTACTCTCGCTCATCGGCATCATCTATGGCGCGCTGGTTTCGCTCATGCAGAAGGACATGAAAAAACTGGTGGCGTACTCCTCCGTCAGCCACCTGGGCTTCTGCACGCTGGGAATCTTCGCGCTGAATTCGACGGGTTTATCCGGCTCAGTGCTGCAGCAGATCAACCACGGCATCTCAACCGGCGCGCTCTTCTTGATCGTCGGCATTTTGTATGAACGGCGGCACACGCGCGAGATCGCCGAGTATGGCGGCATTTCGAACGTGATGCCTGTCTACGCCACGATCACGATGATCATGTTTCTTTCGTCGATGGGGTTGCCGCTGCTGAATGGATTTGTCGGCGAATTCACGATTCTGCAGGGAGCATTCACGGCGAACTGGAGATGGGCGGCGTGGGCGGCGCCGGGCGTGGTTCTGGCGGCGGCGTACTTGCTCTGGCTCTATCAGCGCGTCTTCTTCGGGACGGTGACGAATCCCAAGAACGAAAAGCTGCACGATCTTACGCCGCGCGAAATTCTTACGTTCGTGCCGCTGATCATTATGGCGTTCTGGATTGGCCTTTATCCGAAGCCGTTTTTCCAGATCCTCGACCAACCGGTCAATCAGATTGTGCAGAACCTTCATGACAACGCTAACCCGATGGCGGCGGTGAACGCGCAGGTTGCGCCCGCACCAGTTCCGCAGGCACCCGTTGTGGTTGCGCCGAAAGGCGCCAAGCCGAAAGTTGTCAAGCCGGACTCTGTTAAGCCGAAAGCGAGTAACTAAGTGCGAGTTCTGTCGCCAACTGAATACCGGTTGATGTTGCCGATGCTGGAACTTACCATTTTTGCCCTCGGCATTCTGCTCATCGACCTGATGATTCCGCGGGGATGGAAATGGATCAACGCCGCCGGTGCCCTTGTCGGCGTGGCATTTGCGGCGGTATGCGTGTGGCAGATCCAGTCGGCGCTGCCGAGGGGTGCGGTTGGGTTTTCTAACTCGCTGTTAGTCGATCGCTTCGCCATCTATTTCTGGTATCTATTTCTGGCGGGAGCAGCCATCAGCATCTTGATGTCGGTGCACTATCTCGACCTCGAAGATGAACACCACGGCGAATATTATTCTTTGCTGCTGCTTTCCGTGGTGGGCATGATGTGCATGGCGGCGGGAATCGACATTGTGCTGCTCTTCATCGGGCTCGAGCTGATGGCGATTTCCACTTATGTGCTGGTGGGCTTTTTGCGCCGCGACCGCCGCTCGAACGAAGCGGCTTTGAAGTATCTGCTGCTCGGGGCGTTTTCGTCGGGCATCTTTGCCTACGGCCTCTCGCTGTTCTACGGACTTGCCGGCGGCACTAATCTGGCGGACATTGCGCGCGTAGTGTCCGCGCAGAATCCTCATAATCCGGTGGTGGTGATTGCGCTGCTGACGACCATGGTCGGATTGCTGTTCAAGATCGCCGCCGTTCCATTTCATCAGTGGGCGCCGGACGCCTATGAAGGCGCGCCTACCAGCATTACCGGCTTCATGTCAGTAGCGGTGAAAGCCGCGGCTTGGGCGCTGTTGCTGCGCATTCTGCTGTGGGGGTTGTGGCCATTGCGCTCGATTTACACTCCCGTGATTGTGGTGGTCGCCATCGCCACCATGACCGGCGCCAACTTCGCCGCGCTCACGCAGACCAACACAAAACGCCTGCTGGCTTACTCCTCGATTGCGCACGTTGGCTACATGCTGCTGGCGTTTGTAGCCATGGGCACGTCGCAGATCGGCAGCCCGGGGTTTGACGACGGCTTCAAGGGGATCCTGATCTATCTGCTCGTCTACACGTTCATG
>DATFZT010000093.1:0-2897 GCA_035314185.1 Terriglobales bacterium | reverse complement strand
GCCAGTGCGCGAGATTGCCGATTACGATCACGATAGTTAACCGAGGTCCAATGTGGCCTTAGGTCGATTGTGAGTCGGTGGAATCGAGCCTTGAGATACCACTTTGGTGGTACCGACTGTGATGGAAAGCGTTGACTTTGGCTTTCTGGCTCTGTTACGGTTTGATGTCTTCTATTAATAATCGCGCCAGGCTCCCGGGTGAGATTGCCGCCACGTCGCCCGGGTGGAGAGCCGATCACCTCGTGGCTCTCCTGGATCCCGGAAGTAGAAGTTCGGGCTAGCAAAGTAAAAACGCTCCGGAAATTCATAGGTATTAGGGACCATCGCCGGAACGATTTTGAACTGAGGGTTAGTGTATTGCGGAAACGCTTTTATATTCTTTTCGTAGCTCGAGATGCCGAGGGACAGCTACGGAAAATCCCCATTCCTCTTCATTACCTGTACGTGTTTCTTGCTGGAGCCATGATCGGGATGTTCACCATCACCGGCATGGCCGGCTCTTACGCGCGCATGTTATTCAAGGTCGCGAGCTTCAACCAGCTCCGCATGGAGAAGACAGCGCTGCAGTCCCGTTATTCGCAGTTGGAGCAGGTCACCCACGAGAAAGACATCCAGGTTGCTTCGCTGGGCTCGATTGCCAACGAAGTTTCCGTGATCTACGGGCTCAAGCCAAATCCGAAATTGTTAGCCGAAAACGACCAGCCACTCAAGCCTAGCCAAGTCAATGGCACGATCAACGAACTTTATGCGTTACGCAGCTCCGCGCTGACGGGAGCCACGGCGGCCGGATTAGGCATGGGATACACCCGCAAAGCGTCGCTGTCTGACTGGGTGGCAGCCACTACGGCGCCAACCTTATGGCCGGTAATGGGACCAATCACCGGCCCGTTCGGCTCACGCATTGATCCGTTCAACGGCGAAGGCGCGTTCCACTCGGGTGTCGACATATCCTGCCGCTATGGCCAGCCTATAACGGCGCCGGCTGATGGCGTGGTGACTTATGCCGGGTTCTACAGCGGGTATGGCCGCATGATCGTAGTCGATCATGGCAACGGCATCACTACCCGTTACGGCCATCTTTCGGGCTTTGCGGTGACGGAGGGGCAGACTCTACGCAAGGGCCAAGTGATTGGCTACGTCGGCATGAGCGGCCGCAGTACCGGTGCGCACTTGCACTACGAAGTTCGCATTCATGACACACCCGTCAACCCGCACAAATATCTGCGCACCGAGGTTGGCGCAGCATTTGGCGGAGGCAGCTAGGCTACTTCGGTTTCCTGGTATTGGTAGAAGCCGCCGGCGCACTTGGTTCCGGCGGCTTTTCTGTGTCTGCGCCGAACTGGACGGGTGTGTCGCTTACGATCTTCTTGAAAAAGGCAAAGGGAACATTGGCTGTCAGCACAGCCTCATTCTTGTTCTGCCGAACCTCGAAGCTATCGAAGGCCTTCTTAGCATCAGGGTCGCGACCACCGCCGTCCATGGAAATGTCGAGGGCTTTAAACAGCGCCAGGAAGGCAGCCACGCGACCAGTGAAGTTGGCGGCTTCGCTTTCGCTTCGGGTAATCACCTGGGCCCTGAGGCGAACTTCGTTCAAGGGTCGGGCGGAAGCAATCACGATACTGCCGCGCGGAAGAAGGCTGCTCCAGGAACCGGGTAGCAACAACTCGCTGTGCTCCTGCGCCGCGCTGGCTAGCGGAATTTGGGCGATCGTCCAGACGACACTGCCCAGAGGGACTCGAGCATAGTAATCCCGCGCCAGATCCGGACCCGCGAAGGGCAGGGCCGCTTGTTTGTAGCGGTCCACCATGCCATGAATGGCGTCGCTGGTTTCGGTGTTGGAGGCGGCTGCCGTGTCCACGCCGAGTAGTACGACGCGCAACGTGCGGCCCTCAAGGGGAATGATGTAGATGTCGAAATCGTGGTAGTGCTCAACGTCCTTCGAGAGCTTGCGCAAGTATTCAGTTATCCGCTGGCCATCGAAGTGGCCCTGCAAAATCTCGCTGTAACGAGTTTCGCCCTCACGAGTTCCCTTTGGCTGGCCGTAGTGAATCGCCAGCGCAGCGCGATCGAGATCGCGCTCAAATTCGAAGCCGGTTTGCTGGACGAACTCTTCGTATTCGGGTTCTCGGTTCTTGGGCGGATTCTTGCCGAGGTCGGTGAGCAGCCGAACTGGTTCCAAATTAACGTAGAGGATGGCATCCGCGTTCGGGAGCAGGCGGACCACATCGGGGGCGGCACGCTTGCGAAGCAGCAGGGCGGCAACGATTGCGCCGATGACGAGAATGACGGCGAAGGCGATCCAGAAGTTACGCCGGCGATTTCGCATGGATTAAGACTCGATCATACGGGAAACAGCGGCAAACTGGTCAAAAACGCGGAAAATGGATAGAATGCATATGACCGCATTACAGCGTCTGCCGATGGCGGGCGCGCTCTGCAGAATCCCCCAGCCAGCAGGCCCGCGGGAGTGGCGAGTTGCCGGTCCCCGTTACTTGCAAAATTGAGTCGTTTGAGCCTTTTACGTGGATTGGAAGCCGGGTTGCAAGGGACTTGGCCCTGTGCTAATCTTTATGTTTGTCCCGGCTAGCAGGGAGAAGCATGCTTGATTGGGGCAAAGGCCCGAATCGGGCAGCACGCTGGCGTAGCTCAGCTGGTAGAGCATCTGATTTGTAATCAGAGGGTCGGGGGTTCAAATCCCTTCGCCAGCTCCAGAATTAATGCCTTGAGCGCGCCGCGAGGCGTAGCAGCAGAAACAAGCCAAGCCGGACGCACAGCTCGCCAAGAGGACTGAACCCAGCAGCAGCTAACGAGAACCAATATCGCGCGAAGACAGGCGCGCGCGGCGGGTGTGGATTCTTGCCGGAGTTGTTGATGGGCGCCGGGCGCTTTGAAAGTGG
>DATFZT010000092.1:0-26302 GCA_035314185.1 Terriglobales bacterium | reverse complement strand
ACCGCGTTCAGGTTGAAATAAATCTGATTGGGAACTCGGAACCACATATGGGCTTGCGTCCTCCGAGCCACGCGCTTGATATTGAGGTAGTGATAGATATTGACGTTATCGGTGGTGCTGTTGCCGCCGCCGGTGCCGCATCCGAAGGAAAAGGTCGGTGCAAGATCGTTGTAAACGCCGCCCACCGCTCCGACTGAGCCGGGCGAGTTCACCAGGATCCGCCCTGCATTCATCAACTCGCCAAACCTGCGGATGACCTCGTCGTCGCGCGAAAAAATGACGGCTGTATGTCCCAGCCCACCGGCATGATTCACGTCGACGCAAACCCTGAGCGCTTCATCGACTGATTTCGCGCGATAGACCGCAAGCACCGGAAACAGCTTCTCCACCGAGAGGGGATGCTCGCGGCCTACGCCATGAATTGGCGCAATCAGGAGTTTGGTGCCCGGCTTCACGGAAAGACCAGCCAGGCGCGCGATATCGGCAGCCTTCTGTCCGACGGCCATGGGCTGCATAAACCCCGTCTCAGGATCGATAACCGTGCGAGCCAGCAGTCTCGTTTCTTTTTCATTGCAGATGTGCGCGCCCAGTTCCGCAAATTCCTTCAGCACGAAGTCATAAATCTCATCGTCGATCACGGCCGTTTGCTCTGAGGCACAGATGGTGCCGTTATCGAACGTCTTCGAGAGGATGATGTCGGTCACGGCGGTATTCACGTCCGCCGTTTTTTCCAGATAGACCGGCGTGTTGCCTGGTCCTACCCCCAAGGCTGGTTTACCGGAGCTATAAGCGGCTTTGACTGCGCCCGGTCCGCCGGTGGCATCGATCAGGCCCACGTCTTTGTGCCGCATCAGGTAGGCGTTATCTAGCAGAGTGTGCGATTCCAGGCAGGCAAAAACCCCTTCAGGCGCGCCATGCTTCAGCGCCGTCTCATACATGATCTTCACGGCCTCGGAGCAGCAGCGCCACGCGTTTGGATGGGGACTGAAAATGACCGCGTTCCGCGTCTTGATCGCCATGATGCATTTGAAGAGCACCGTGGAAGTGGGATTAGTAATCGGTGTGATTGAGAAGATGACCCCGATCGGTTCCGCCACCTCCACCAGATTGCGCTCCGGAAACTCGCGGATGACACCGACGGTACGTTTATCCTTTATGTAGTTGTAGACGAACTCGGTGGCCACCATGTTCTTGATGACCTTGTCTTCCATGACTCCGAGCTTGGTTTCCTCAACCGCCAGGCGGGCGAGATGTTGAGCTTGGTCCAAGCCAGCCAGGGCCATCGCCTTGACGATGCGATCCACGTCTTCCTGGGTGAATTGGGTAAAGACGGCGGCGGCGCTTCTGGCCTGACTGACTAGTCTCTCGAGGTAGGCAATTCGCTCTTCACTCAGGCTCCCTGCGGCAAGCGAAATCTGAATCCGCTCCTGTACTACTTCACTCGTAGCCATTACTGCCCCCCTTCAACTATCTGTCGGGGTCCCTTGCCTGTGAGGAGCCAACTTACTCTTCGCTGATGAAATCTCGTTAACCTCTACGCGTAGTCGATGGGATGCTTGGTCAGCCAGTGCTCATCCCGAACCTTGCCAATTTTTCTCAAGGCGCTCCCCGCGGCGCTCGCAGTTAGACAACGGCTCTCCCATACGAGGCCCGCGCCCAGACAGACGGCCCCGCCCAGCAAACCGAACGTCAACGTTCTCGTAATGGATTTCTGCCGATACCCCGCATAACTGCCCAGCACACCGATGCATGCACCAACGGCGGCGGGTATCAATGCGCTTCTAACTGATTCGCTAAGGAAGGGTGTAAGAGCTTTTCCGTTGAGGAATGCTTCTTGACCAGAACGCGCTCCCTCTATTCCGGAATCCAGGAGCCTGCGACCATAATCAGCACTTGACTTCGACCACTTGTATAAGTCCATCGGGATCTCCTCACAGTCTTTCTTCGGGGATACCGAGGTCAGTACACCATCAAGCGTTGACTATTTCGGTACCGCCGGTCACAGGTCTTTGTGAGGTTCACCACTACGCTTGGGTAATTATGGCGGGCAGAACGAAGTGCGTGGCTCAGTGCGGGAACGGCTTTGGGTACTGCGGCACCCCCGGCGCTTCGCGCGACAGATCGGGTCTTGCTCGAAGGCACGAGCAGAAACCCGCCAACGTGCCCTTGCGTACTACAAAGGCACGTTGGCGCAGCGCCATGCGTTGACCGGGTCAGGTCCGACCCGTCGACGCGCGGCACAAAACGAGAGAAGCAGGTGCCAGGTTGGCGGCATTCTTAGCGGCGAGCTTTAGGCGACCGCCGCCGCTGCTGCCGCGTGCCTCTTTGTCGACCGCTTCGCGCGATGTGCAACCTTGGGCGCTCGTTTGTGTGCACCATTTGGCTTCGCCATGACGTCCATCAGCTCCTTCTGGGCGTCGACATAGCTTTTCACGCCTTCCCGCGTCAGCTCTGCCAACGGCAGGAAGGGAAATGGCCGCAAGAGTTCCAGAGTCTTGCTGGCGGTTTTCACGTTGGCGTTCATCTGTTTCCCGGCTACATCCACCAGCTTCCTTTGGGCATCGATGAACGACTCGGTGGCGTGGCGTGCCAACTGCGTCAACTCGGTCTTCTTGACCTTCTTGGCGCCGTTGGTGTGCGGTTTGCTGCCGGTGGCCTTGGCTGTCTCCTCGGCGATCACGTCCATGAAGTGCTTCTGGGTCTTGACAAAGTGGTCCATCGACTCGCGCGCCAGGTCTACCAGGTGCTCGGTCTGGTACGGCTTTCCAGCCTTGGCTGCTTCCACCCAGGTGTGAGTCTGTTTGCCGGCGATCTTCAGGAACTCCTGCTGCATGTCGATGAAAGTCTCCACGCTGCGCCGCAGCAGATCGGTAACCGCTTGCGCCGGAGGCCAGTCTCCGACACGCTCTTTTACGCCGGACATCAGGATTTCGTTCTGTTTTTGCCCCAGTTCCAGCAGGACTTTTTGCCCTTCAATGAAGTTCGACACGCGCTCGGCCGCCGCTTCGCTCAGAATGGCGGTCGGGGAATGATTAGGATCGGACAGTTGTTGTCGGAGAGAGTGCATCAGGCTGGCATTCTGCCGCATCGCCAGATCCAGAAGGATCCGCTGCGTGGCAAAAAAACTCTGCACACCCTGCTGCGCCCAACCCGACAGAAGAGAAATAAATGGCGGCTCCCCGGAATGAGTGCGGGGGGTCTCGGACTTTACGGTTGGCATATAACCTCCACATATGCTGCATTGCAGCATCAACTAAACTGTACGATTTTAAGAGATTTGTGTCAATATGTATTTGCATTGTGTGCGTAGCAGCATGGCCACGACCAAAACCAGATCCGCGCCCGTCCTCATCAAGAAATATGGCAATCGCCGGTTATACGATTCCTCGAACAGCCAATACGTGAATCTGGACGACATTGCGGGGTTGGTTCGGGAAGGCAAGCAAGTTCAGGTGGTCGACGCGAAGACGGGCCAGGATTTGACCCGGGTCACGCTGACGCAAATCATCACCGAGGATGCCAGGGAAAAGCAGACCGGCCTGCCCCTCGAACTGCTGCGCCAACTTATCGTGGCATCCGACGAGGTGCGGCAAGAGTTCGTCATGTGGTATTTGAAATCCGCCTTCGACACTTATCAGAAGGTGCAGGACTCGGTGCAGAGCCGGCTCGGCGAGGTGCAGTCCGCTATTCTCTCGCCGGTCGACATGATGAAGAAGTTTCTGGGTGCGGCGGCGCCAAACCCGCCGCAAGCCGAAGTCGAACCGGAACTTGATGCACTGCGCAAGCGAATAGCGGAACTGGAGGCCCGGCTGACAAAGCCCGCGCGAGGAAAACAACCCTTGCGTCGGAAGCAAAAGGGGAGGGTATAATCCGCAGGGCGAAGCCTCGGCCCGCTAATGCGATGTGCCCAAAATGCCGGACAAACGCAGGATGAGATTGCAGCGCAAACAGAAAAAGGCTACAGGTTCATCGCAGGCGGGACGTCGGAAGCAGACCCACAGGGTTGATTTGGAAGCCGACATCTCTCCGTGGACAGAAGTGCTGTTTGCGGCTGAGATTCTCTTGCTGCACGCAACTCCCGTCTATTACGGCTTCGGCATACCCCGCGGCGATGACTCCGCGGTGGTCATCATTCCCGGTTTTCTTGGCACCGATCTCTATTTGATGGAACTCCACGCCTGGCTGGGGCGCATCGGGTACCGGCCCTATTTCTCGGGAATCCCGATCAACGCCGAGTGCCCGAATCTCCTGGTCCAGCGCCATCTTAACCAGACCATTGAAAAAGCCCTGGAGGATACAGGACGGAAAATCCATTTGATCGGTCACAGCCTCGGAGGCGTGATCGCGCGCGCGGTGGCGGGCCAGAGGCCGCGGGACGTCGCTTCGGTCATCACGCTGGCGGCGCCCTTTCGCGGCACCGCTACCAGTCGTACGATTCTCGACGTTGCCGAAGGCATTCGCCAGCGCATCCTGAAGGAGCATGGCCAGGGAGTGCTGCCCGACTGCTACACCGGACGCTGCACCTGCAATTTTGTGGATTCATTAAGGCGCAATATTCCGGACTCGATGTTCGAGACCGCGATTTACACCCGCGATGACGGCATCGTTGACTGGCGCTATTGCATGACCAGGAATCCTGAAGTCGATTTTGAAGTGCCGGGCACGCACATTGGAATGGCGTTTAATCCCTCGGCATACTCGATCGTCGCCGAGCGCCTGGCAAAGGCGCAATCTTCCAAATGAGTTTAGCGCCCGACCATCTCCAATACCGCCCCAATACTCGTCTCTAAAGTCTCAATCGCTTGGCCCGGCCGCTCCAGGCGGAGTACCGCTCTCGCCAGGCTGTTGTTCGCGACTTCAAAACTGCCCGCACAATCCGTCTTCAAGTAGGGAAGACGGTGAGTGCTCGGTCCAGCGCCATCGATCACTGCTTCCAATCGGAATCCATCCTTCGTGGAACCACGAAAACTCCACCCAAGTTCAGCGGCATCTCTTCTAATATCCCGCAGATTCCGGAACTCGTGCTCCTCCCCATCATGCCAAAGCACCGCTTTGCGAAAGACCAGCCCGAAGGGCATTTCATATACCAGTGCTTCCAACGTACTCGCCTCTAACGCACTCGTCTTCGATGCACTCGAACCTCTGTCGGAGCCCGGAAAATAGGCGTGCACCCAAGTCCAGAAGTTGCGATGCCGGTATCCACAGTTGTGCCCTTGAACTCCGAATCCCAACGGGCTCCCCTCAAAGCTTCGGCCATCCAGCGTGATCTGGCCGGAAAAAAGCGCGTCGGAATGCGGTGTGCGCGAGAATCCAATCCAGCCCTTGTTGCTCAGCGTGACGCGAAATGCGGAGTCGTAATGCAAGTCCCAGGCAATCGCGTGCCCTCCAACTTCCAGTGCTCCTCGGCAGGAGTCCTCGCCGATTCCGTTCTTGCCGATTTGGAAGTGGAATGGACTTTGCCTTCGGGCGCTGATATCCAGACCCTCCAGCTCAAATCCTTGAATGAAGCTTTGCGGCTTTCCATCCCGCGGAAACCATGTAGCCCACACCTGGACGGGCATCCCCTGCAAGTCGCCTGCGCACCCGCCCCGGCCAGGATTCATCAGCAAATATCGGAACCACCAAGCTCCACCGCCGTCCGCCAGGCCTAAACGGAGAAACCAGACTTCGTAACGGCGCCGAACTGAAAGCGAGGAATAGACTTCGTTGAGGGTCTTCACGGATCAGTGTCTCGAGCTTTATGTTGGCGTGAACAGAGTCGCCCGGCTGCGAGCGGCATCACCGACGAGTGTATACAACGTCACAGATTCGCCGGCTGGATGTCTGTATGCTTAGCTCCAATCATCACGACATTCCCGGTGTTTTGCGGAGGTCCCGATATGATTCCTAACAAGTGGCCCTGGAGTTGGGAAGAAGAAGCTGAGTGGCAGGAGGAAGTACGTCAAGAGGAATTTGGGTGGATGGACGAACTGATCGATCACATGATCAACGATGGTCTGGCCGGTTCTTCCTATGACCCCCTGCAACCACAGGAAGATCGGTCGGACGAGAAGACGGTTGTGGGCTAGATTTCGATCATGGTGCGCCAGCCTCCTGTCGATGAGGGGTGCAATCCCTGGGAAGTTAGCGGAGATCAGGCTCTCCCGCGAAACAGGATGATCCTCCGGCGATCGCGCTTTGACGGTCTGCCGGCGGGTAACTCTTCGAACTGCTTCATCGCTTTACGCTCCGCTGCCACCTTCAAACGCAGCTCCCGGCTCGCGTCCGTCTCGTGGTAGAGTGTCTGCGCAACCGAAGCCGGACCGCGCATCTCGCTGAGCAGCAGGACATCCACCTGAAAGTCGCCGCCGTCGTTGGTCACTCGCAACACGTCTCCAATCCGGACCTCGCGCGCAGCCTTGGCGGGCTGACCGTTGGATTGAATCCGGCCGAGTTCGCAGGCTCGCGCTGCCAGGGTTCGCGTCTTGAAGAATCTTGCAGCCCACAGCCACTTGTCCATTCTTACGCTGGCCATGCATCTATTTTGCTATAGCTGCGGATTTCTAGCTGGGATCGGTACCCACTCCGGCTCGCCTTAACCCAAGAGCTGCGATCTCGCGTCCACCGGCACGATTTCCTCGGGCGGACCGTAGCCGCGATCGTGAGCTTGATTGGAAACTATGTACATCTTCAATTCGCTCCAGTTCCATCGACTGGAACTGGGCGGCCTGCCGCACGAACAGTACAGGGTCCATTCCTCCATGAATCCTTTGGCTAGAGGGACCAGGCACGATCCGTTACGGTATGGGCTGAAGCCAACCAGATATCGAGTAAAGCATTTCGGGCACTCGACGCAATGGCGAATACGGGCTGTCATGGCACATTTCAATCAACATAGATTCGTTGGGCAACAAGGTGCACGCTTGAATGGAACGAAACCGCCGGCGTAGCGGCCGAATTTTGTTGCTAAACGTAAGCCGGAAAGTGGTCGGAGGCAATACCCACTTGACTGGATTCAGACATAGCCACTATGATCCGCCGAAATGAAGAGAGTCGCCTCCGGGATTCTCCCCATGATCGCGGTCGACAGGAAAGCGCCGAAGGCTCTGCACCGGCAGATCTATGACGCGTATCGCACCGCAATCATCGATGGCAACCTTCGCCCAGGGCAACGTATTCCATCAACCCGAGTGCTTGCATCTGAGCTTGATGTTTCGCGCTTCCCGGTTCTGAATGCGTATGCCCAGCTTTTGGCGGAAGGCTACTTCGAGAGCCGCGTGGGCGCGGGTACTGTCGTTTCCAGCTCCCTTCCGGACCAGCTCACGTCGAGCGCGCCAACCCGGACGCGATGCGCGGCCACCCGCTCCGGACCTCGGCCGGTCGCGCGCCGCGCTTTGAGCCTTTCCCCTGTTGAACGTACCCCGTGGCTGCAAGGCTGGGGAGCATTTGGCGTAGGGCAAGTGGCTCTTGATCAATTTCCACTCCAGGTCTGGTCGAACCTGATCGTGCGTCGTTGCCGAAATGCGGACGCCAAGTCATTTCACTACGGCGACCTGAGAGGCTCCAAGACTCTCCGGGAAACGATCGCGAGCCATCTGAGGGCGGCGCGATCGCTACACTGCGACGCGGAGCAAGTCATGATCGTCAGCGGTTCTCAGCAGGCGCTCGAGATTTCGGCTCGCGTTCTGCTCGATCCTGGGAGTTCCGTATGGATAGAAGATCCGGGTTACCGCTTGGTGCGAGATGCCTTTGCACTGACTGGCTGTCATCTCGTACCCGTTCCTGTCGACAAGGAAGGTCTGGACGTAGCCGCCGGCATCAAGCGATGTCGCAAGGCGCGAGCCGCGTTTGTTACGCCCTCGCATCAATTTCCGCTGGGCGTGACCATGAGCGCCTCGCGGCGCTTCCAATTACTGGACTGGGCCCAAAACACAGGATCATGGATCATTGAAGATGACTATGACAGCGAGTATCGCTACGAGAGCATGCCGATTGCCTCCTTGCAAGGCCTCGACGCCAACGCGCGCGTGATCTACATTGGGACCTTCAGCAAAGTCTTATTTCCTGCCTTGCGCCTGGGCTATCTCGTCATTCCGTCGGACCTCGTCGACCGTTTTCTCACCATCCGCCGCGCCATGGATCTTGGGCCGCCAACCTTTTATCAGGACGTGCTGTCGGACTTTATTGACGAAGGCCATTTCGCTCGCCACATTCGAAGGATGCGGGTCCTCTACCGCGAGCGAAGGAGTGCGCTGGTAGACAGCATTAGCAGGGAACTAGGGTCCATGGTCGAGGTGCTCGGTGACGAAGCCGGTATGCATCTGGCTGTGACGCTGCCGGACGGGAGTCGCGATGTAGAAATTGCCGAGCAAGCCGCCCGTCAGAATCTTTGGATCTGGCCTCTCTCTCGCTCCTACCTATGCGAGGCGGCACGCCCCGGACTCATCTTGGGTTTTGGCAGTACCGCGGTAGCGGAGATTCCACGCGCCGTTCGCAAGCTCCGTAACCTGCTCACTGTGAAGTGAGCAGCTCAGTGACCACTTGACGGGATTTCATGCTGACCACGATGATTTGCCCGTCCGCTCTGCATCACCTTTGAGAGGAGACGTTTGTGACCGAAGCCGATCTGAAAAAGCATCTCGACGCCGCCGAGATGAGCCCCAAACAAATTGCCGCGGCCGTATCCGGACTACCGGATAAAACACTGCGCTACAAGCCAGCCCCCAACAAGTGGTGCATTCTAGAGATCCTTGCGCATCTGGCGGATGTCGAGATTTTGTATGCCTACCGCATGCGGCAGATGCTGGCTGACCGGGACCCGGTTATCGCGCCGATTGATCAGGACGCGTGGGCGAAGAATCTGGGATACATGGAGTCTTCACCTCCAGAGCTAGTCGCACTTTACGGGCTGAACCGCCACGCCAATTTGCGGTTGCTCCGGCGCTTGAAGGTGGACGATTTGCAAAAATCAGCCCGCCACCCCGAACTCGACCGTCGGGTCACCGTCGCGGATTACGTCCAGATGATGTCGAAACATGGGCCGAACCATTTGGAGCAGATAGAGCGGCTGAAAAAAGAAGCGTAACGATCCGGGGCCCCACGTCACTATTCATTTGGAATAGCAGGATCGAAGTATGGCTGCGCCAACTTCACCAACGGTCAAGGCAGTTCTTGACGAAGAGTTGCAGCAGGTCGAGACGTCGCGCAACCTGCGGCTAGGGCTCGATCCTCGGCGTCCAGCGGGAGAGAATCTGATCGGGCTGGCATTTTCGGGAGGCGGAATCCGCAGCGCCACGTTCAACCTGGGCATCCTGCAGGCACTGGCGCGCTCGCAATTGCTGCGCGCGTTCGACTATCTCTCCACCGTTTCGGGTGGGGGCTATATCGGGGGCTGGCTGATGGCGTGGATGCACCATCAGGGCATCGGAATCCAGCAGGTTGAAGAGAAGCTCTCGGCATCACCCGACGCTCCGCGCGAGTCGTCCGACCCTCCCGAAGTTCATTTTCTGCGCGACTACAGCAACTACCTCACTCCGCGAAAGGGCTTGCTCGGCGCGGACTTCTGGGCCTTTGCCGCCAGCTATTTACGAAACACTCTCCTGAATCAGGTCATTCTCGTGCTGGCGCTGCTTTCTCTGCTGATGCTGCCGCGCAGCTTTGTGTATCTCCTTCATCTGCTGGAAACTGCCGAAGAGTCGCTGCAAGGTAGATTCTCCGACACCGTGCAGGCCTACATGGAGTCTCAATACTTCGCGCTTGGGCTGGGCCTCGTACTTGCCTTCCTGGCGGTCGTTTTTATTGGGATGAATCTCGTCTCGGTCGATCGGCGAAAACGACGCAGAGACTGCTGGTTCACGCACCAATGGGCCGTTCAGGCCTTGATCGTGGTGCCTCTGTTTCTGTCGGCCGCTTTCTTTACCTACGGGCTCGGACAATTCTTTACCGAGTGGGGGATTGTCGACCATCCGCTGTATCGCGCGCCGTTGTTGGGAATTGCTCTGTATTTCGGACTGTGGGCAGGCGCTCTGGCGGTGCGCTCCATTGTCCGGGCAGCTATCAAATCTACCGGAAATGGCGGACCCAAACCCTGGCTCTTGTTGGCGACAGCCGCCGTGACGGGTCTGATCGTGGGTTATTGTTTCGTGCCCTTTGCCCGCGTTCTGATTCCTGTGGGCGGCGCACCCGGATCTGCGTTCACCAAGTGGCACGTGATGACATTCGGAACACCGGTCGCGATCGGCATGATGCTGTTAGCAGGTGTACTGCACATCGGACTGATGGGGCGGGGCATGACCGATGAGCACCGGGAATGGTGGGGCCGCCTCGGGGGCTGGCTGCTGATCTATGGATTCTGCTGGTTCTTTTTGTTTCTGATCGCAGTCTATTTTCCCGCGGCGGTGGGAGCCCTCTGGTACCGTTATCTTCCTGATGTAGCAAAGCTGGACTGCACGCTCCAGAAGGTGCCGTGTCCTGCGCCAACGCTGAACTGGGAACAGCGGCCCTCTGGTCACCCCATCAGCCTTATAGGACTTCTAGCCTGGATCGTCTCGACCGCCTACGGAGTTGCCTTCGGCAAGAACGACACTAGCGGCAAGCCTGTCTTGGATGCGTCCTACCGGCAAAAGCTGTCTTACTATCTGGCCAAGCTAACCCCTTACGTCTTTATTCTCGGCTTACTAATGGGACTCTCGCTGCTGGCCGCGAGGATTTGCACCTGGATCAAAGGACCCATATTGCCCATAGGGGTCAACGGAACCGAATGGCCGGCGCTGGCGCTACCCAGCGATCTTTACTTTCACGCGGGCATACCGTTGACGTGTGTTCTATTGTTCGCCGCCGCCGTGATTCTTTCCTGGCGCGTCGATATCAACGAATTCTCCATCCACTATCTCTACCGTAATCGACTCGTACGCTGTTACCTGGGCGCGTCGGTGCTCGGCCGCAACGCTCAGCCGTTCACCGGATTCTCCGATGGTGACAATTTCCCGCTTTCAACTTTGCGTATTCCCCAAGAGTCGAAGGACCCGAAGGATGCGCGTCCTGTCCCGATTGTGAACACCAGCCTCAATGTCGTGCGTGGAAAGGAACTGGCGCTGCAAACGCGCAAGGCGCGGTCCTTTGCCTTTACCCCGCTCTACGGAGGGTTCACGCGGCAGCAAGCTGAAAACAAGACGTGGGAATCCTTCTTCGGCCCCACGGAAAAAGCGGGCTGCCTGCTGCCCGGGTACAAGGATGGGATCACCCTCGGAACCAGCATCGCTATTTCTGGCGCCGCCGCCAGCCCCAACATGGGGTCGTATTCAGAACCACCGCTGGCGTTTCTGATGACGTTGTTCGACGTGAGACTGGGATGGTGGATCGGCAATCCCGCCGGCAAGCGATGGCCGCACGGCAGTCCGGCGATTGGCTTCTACTGGTTACTCCGTGAGTTACTGGGAGCGACCACCGACGACAGCGATTATGTCTATCTTTCCGACGGCGGCCACTTTGAGAACCTGGCACTCTACGAACTGGTACGCCGCCGTTGTAAGTTGATTGTGGCTTGCGATGCGTCGTCCGACCCGGCTCGCGGATTCGGGGACTTGCACAATGCCATGGAGCGCTGCCGCTCGGATTTCGGAGTGGATATTCGATTCGATGACCTTAGTCCGTTGAAGCCGCAGACAGATCCAGCGGATGCCAGCATCGAACGTTCGAAGGCTCACTTCGTCAAAGGTACGATTCGCTACAACCCGAATTCCTCGCAAGAGGACGGCACCATCATCTACATCAAGCCGTCCCTGGTGAACGGTGATCCTGACGATGTCCTCGCCTATGCCGGCACCAATAAAAGCTTCCCGAATGACACGACGGCCAATCAGTGGTTTGACGAAACGCACTTCGAAAATTACCGCGCCCTAGGTCAGGCCGCGGGAACAGCGGCCGCAGACACGATTCGCGATGAAATCAGGCGCATCCTCACCCGGTAGGTGCTCCGGTGTCAGAGTACCAAGACTCACGCCTGAAGCGGAGCGTACTTTGTTTTCGCTGACGCGGCCCATTGCCGCAAGATATCGACAAATGCCGTGGTGGCGCAGGAAAGTGTCCGGTCGCGGCGGTAGGCCAGTCCCAGTTCGCGAAAAAGTTCCGCATCTTCCAGTTCAATCAGTTTGACTCTTCCGGACGCCACTTCGTCGCGCGCGAACGACGCGCTGATGATGGACACTCCCAGGTCGGCTGCCACAAAGCTCTTGATCATGCCGACGCTGGGCAGTTCCATTCGAACTTGCAGTTCGTCGCGGTGCGGGCGGAACAGCTTGTCCATGATCCTTCGGGTGTGGCCTGTCTTCGGCAGCAGCACCGGATGTTTGACGATCTCGCGCACCGCCGCTGTTTTGTGCCTGGCCAGCGGATTCTTGGGGCTCACCATTAGCATCAGCTTGTCGCGGAAGATAGGTTGAATCTCGAGACTCGGAGACTGGATGGGCAAAGTGAGAATGCCCACTTCGATGGAACCATTCTCCAGCTTCTCCGTGATCTTGTAAGTGAAGTTCCGGTAAATGTTGATCTGAACCGGAGGGTAGCGCCGGCAGTATTCCGCAAACACCTCTGGCAGCACGTACAGGCAGGTAGCCTCGTTGGCGCCGACGCGAAGTGTGCCGCGGGGGGTGCTGCTATGGTCCGCCACCGCCATCAGCGATTCCTCGCGCAGCAATTTCAGCCGCTCCGCATAGTCGTAGAGCACTTGTCCGGCCGGGGTCAGTTTTACCGTCTTGCCCGAGCGGTCAAGCAGTCGATCGCCATATTCCTGCTCCAACTGTCGGATTTGGGCGCTGACCGCCGATTGCGAACGGAAAACCTTCTCGCCAGCGCGAGAAAAGCTTCCCTGTTTGGCAACTTCCAGAAACGTGATGAGCTGATCGAAATCCATTGAGTTTGTGCGGGAATTATAACGGACGCCGCCGGTCTCGCGGCAGATTAGACGGAATTTGCCCCGAAACCGCGAACCCCTGAAAATTGCATCCTTCGTATCTAAATTCTGAATTGTACTTTCCAGCCCGATTGGCGGTAACTAGGAGGTTGCAGGTGTGTGTTCCTGAGCCGAAGTGTGCGACAGCCCCGTCGCCTTTGCCGGGCGAAGTCCCAACTCAAGAACAACTGATTCGCCAGCGGCGAACTTCCAATGTTGCAAACGTGCCCATAATGACGACGCGTCTGACAAAACCGACTGGCCAAGAAACGAATGGCCCTCCACCCGCCCAGGGTCTGTACCATCCTTCACAGGAGCACGACGCCTGCGGAATCGGATTCGTGGCCAACGTCCGCGGCCAGAAAAGTCACGAAATCATAAGCCAGGGAATCAAGGTGCTGCTTAACCTGACGCACCGCGGCGCCTGTGGCTGCGACCCCGAGACCGGTGACGGCGCCGGCATTCTCCTCCAGATCCCGCACCAGTTCTTTGTGCGGGAGTGCGGCAAGCTGGGTTTCGAACTGCCTCTCCCCGGCGCTTATGGCGTGGGCATGACATTTTTGCCGGTGGAAAAACATGAGCGCCTGCAATGCGAAGGAATTCTGGAGCGTATTGTTCGCGAGGAGGGCCTGGCGGTATTAGGCTGGCGCGATACTCCCTGCTTCGCGTCCGCCATTGGCCGCGTGGCGCGAGGTTCGCAACCTTACATTCAGCAGATTTTTGTGGGCTGTGGCGCGTTCACCGATGAAGACTCCTTTGAGCGGAAGCTGTATGTCGTGCGGAAGCGCGCCGAAACTGAGATGGCAACGTCAGGCATCGAGGATGCAGGTGTGTTCCACATCCCTTCGCTCTCCTGCCGAACGATTGTTTATAAAGGCCTGCTGCTCGCCCCGCAGATCACCAACTTCTACAAAGAGCTTTCCGATCCCGACGTGACCAGCGCATTGTGCCTGGTGCATCAGCGCTTCTCCACCAACACGTTTCCGAGCTGGCAGCGAGCGCATCCCTATCGCTACATCGCGCACAATGGCGAAATCAACACGCTCAGGGGCAACGTCAACTGGATGCACGCCCGCCAGTCTCTGCTTCAGTCTCCATTATTTGGCGACGACATCAAGAAGCTCTTTCCCATCATTGCGCCCGATGGCAGCGATTCCGCCAACTTTGATAACGCCGTCGAACTCCTGTTACAGGCGGGCCGAAGCCTACCGCACGCCATGGCCATGCTGATTCCGGAAGCCTGGGCCGGTAATTCCCACATGGAACCGGAGAAGCGCGCATTTTACGAATATCACGCGTGCCTGATGGAACCATGGGATGGCCCGGCGGCCATCGCCTTCACCGACGGCAGAGTCATCGGCGCGATCCTCGACCGCAACGGCTTGCGGCCCGGACGCTACGTGGTCACGAATGACGATCTCGTCATCATGGCCTCCGAAGCCGGCGTGCTCGACATCGAACCGGACCAGGTAAAGATGAAAGGCCGCCTGCAGCCAGGGAAGATGTTCCTGGTGGATACGGTCGAAGGCCGCATCGTCCCCGACGAAGAAATCAAACATCGGCTGGCGTCGCGGCAGCCTTACGCGCAGTGGCTCAAGGACAATCAGATCACCATCGATCAGTTGCCCGCGCCCTCGCGCATGCACCATCCGGACGCGGAAACTCTTCTTCGCCGCCAGCGTGCCTTCGGTTACAGCGACGAAGATCTGCGCATGATCCTCGGCCCCATGGCTTCGAAGGGCGAGGAGCCGGTTGGCTCCATGGGGACCGATACGCCGCTCGCGTGTCTCTCCGACCGGCCGCAGTCGCTGTTCAACTATTTCAAGCAGCTCTTCGCGCAGGTTACCAATCCTCCCATCGATCCGATTCGCGAAGAGATCGTGATGTCGCTCATCAGCTACATCGGAGCCGAGCGCAACATCCTCTCGGAAAATCCCGAGAACTGTCACATGCTGAAGCTCGCCCATCCGCTCCTCACCAACCACGACCTGGAGAAACTGCGCCGCGTTTCCACCGGCGACCTGCTGGCCATCACGCTGCCCGCGCTGTTCCGCGCCAGCGAAGGCGAAGCGGGACTGAAGCGCGCTCTCGAGGAGTTGTGCCAGCGAGCATCGCTCGCCGGAAAAGCGGGATACACACTGTTGATTCTTTCCGATCGCGGCGTAAATAAGGACTACGCGCCCATCCCCAGCCTGCTGGCGCTGGCCGCCGTGCATAATCTGCTGGTTCAGGAGGAGACGCGAACCCAGGTCGCCCTGATTACGGAATCGGGTGAGCCTCGCGAGGTGATGCACTTCGCGCTGCTCAGTGGTTATGGAGCGAGCGCCATCAATCCGTATCTGGCATTGGAGAGCGTGGAAAGCCTGGCCCGTCGAGGAGAGTTGGCTGAAGGCGTCACCCCCGAACTCGCCGTGAAGCATTTCATCAAGTCGGTGAATAAGGGTCTACTGAAGACCTTCTCCAAGATGGGTATCTCGACGTTGCAGAGCTATCAGGGAGCGCAGGTCTTCGAAGCCATCGGTCTGAACAAAGAGTTGGTCGATTCCTATTTCGCGGGCACGGCGTCGCGGTTGGAAGGCATTGGCCTCGAAGTGGTCGCCCGCGAAGCGCAGTTAAAGCATGAGCATGCGTTCCGTCCGCTGACCGAGTCCGAAACTGAACTCGCGGTCGGCGGAACCTACCACCAGCGCGTCAACGGCGAGTATCACCTGCTGAACCCGCTGACCATCAGCAAACTGCAGCAGGCAGTGCGCCAGGAGAGCTTCCAGACCTTCCAGGAATACACCGATCTAATCGACAACCAAAGCAGTAACATGGCCACGCTGCGCAGTTTGATGAAGTTGAAGAAGAGCGCCACGCCAGTGCCAATCGAAGAAGTTGAGCCAGCCAAGGAGATCGTGAAGCGCTTCAACACGGGAGCGATGTCATTCGGCTCGATCAGCAAAGAAGCGCATGAGACGTTGGCCATCGCCATGAATCGCATCGGCGGGAAGTCGAATACCGGCGAAGGTGGCGAGGATGAAGAGCGCTTCAAGCCCGATGCCAACGGGGACCTGCGCCGCAGCGCCGTAAAGCAGGTCGCGTCAGCGCGCTTTGGGGTCACCGCAAACTACCTCGTCAATGCCGATGAGTTGCAAATCAAGATGGCGCAAGGCGCGAAACCCGGTGAAGGCGGCCAACTTCCCGGCCACAAAGTGGATGAGGTCATCGCCCGCCTGCGGCATTCCATCCCGGGCGTGGGTTTGATTTCGCCGCCGCCTCACCATGACATTTATTCCATCGAAGATCTAGCGCAGTTGATCTACGACCTGAAAAATGTGAACCCGCAAGCCCGCATCGCGGTGAAGTTAGTGGCGGAAGTTGGAGTAGGTACCGTGGCCGCGGGCGTTGCCAAGGCGCACGCGGATGTTGTCCTGATCAGCGGCGATAGCGGAGGCACGGGAGCGTCACCGCTAAGTTCCATCAAACACGCCGGCATTCCCTGGGAGCTAGGCTTAGCTGAGACGCAGCAAGTGCTCTTGCTGAATGACCTGCGCAGCCGAATCCGCGTGCAGACGGACGGCAAGCTGCAGACCGGCCGCGATGTGGTGATCGCAGCACTGCTCGGCGCCGAAGAATTCGGTTTCGCCACCACCCCCCTGATTGCGATGGGCTGCGTCATGATGCGCAAATGCCATCTCAACACCTGCTCGGTCGGCATCGCCACGCAAGATCCCATGCTGCGCAAGCAATTCAAAGGTCAGCCTGAGCACGTCATCAACTTCTTCTTCTTCCTGGCCGAGCAAGTGCGGCAGTACATGGCCGACCTGGGCTTCCGCCACATGGACGAGATGATCGGCCGCGTCGACATGCTCGACGCCGAGCCAGCCGTGAATCACTGGAAAGGACGCGGCCTCGATTTATCGGCCATTCTCTACGATCCGTCCATGCCGTCGCGCGTGGCTCGCCACTGCGTGCAGGCGCAGGACCACGGCTTGGAGCAGGCGCTCGATCATCAACTTCTCGCCCGATCGCAGAATGCGCTCGAGACCCTTACGCCGGTCGTGATGAGGCTGCCAGTGCGCAACGTTCATCGCTCCGTAGGAACCATGCTGAGCGGAGTGATTGCGCGCCGCTACGGGTCCGCCGGCCTGCCCGACGATACCATCCGCATTCATCTTGACGGTTCGGCGGGGCAAAGTCTGGGAGCGTTTCTGGCCAAAGGAGTCACTCTCACACTCGAAGGCGATGCCAACGATTACGTCGGCAAGGGCCTGTCGGGAGGACGCCTGGTCGCCTTCCCGCCTCGAAAGTCGCGGTTCGCCCCTGAAAAGAATATTCTGATTGGCAACGTTGCCCTCTACGGCGCAACCAGCGGCGAAGCATTTTTCAATGGCGTCGCGGGCGAGCGCTTCGCCGTTCGCAACTCCGGAGCGACCGCCGTGGTCGAAGGCGTCGGCGACCACGGTTGCGAATACATGACCAAGGGATTGGTTCTGGTGCTCGGAGCCTGCGGCAGAAATTTTGCCGCCGGCATGAGCGGAGGCGTCGCCTACGTCTTCGACGAGCGCGGAGACTTCACCGAGAAGCGCTGCAATCTGGACTCGGTCGACCTCGAGCCCGTCTTTGAAACGCAGGATGCCCAGCTTGCCGAAGCAAAACTTGTCAAAGGTCTGATCACGCGCCATCTCGGACTGACCGGCAGCCCGCGCGCCGCTTGGATTCTCGACAACTGGTCGGAGGCCCGGTCCCGGTTCATCAAAGTGTTTCCTCACGAGCACAAGCGAGTGCTCGGAGTGAGCCGCAGACGTCAGCCTTACATCCCGAGCCCGCCCGCCGTCGCGATGGTCCCGGCCGAGCAGGTGCAACATGGGTAAGGACACCGGCTTCATGGAATATTCGCGCGAGCATGCCCCGCGGCGTCCGGTCACGCAGCGCGTCAACGACTGGTTCGAAATCTATCTCGATTTTCCGGAAGCGAATCTTCGCACTCAGGGTGCGCGCTGCATGGATTGCGGCGTGCCCTTCTGCCAGACGGGATGTCCCGTTAACAACCTGATTCCCGATTGGAACGATCTGGTCTATCACGGACGCTGGAAAGAAGCGGTGCGTCAACTGCACGCCACCAACAACTTCCCGGAGTTCACCGGCCGGATTTGTCCGGCGCCGTGCGAAGCATCCTGCGTGCTGGGTATCAATCAGCCTCCGGTCACGATCAAGCAAATCGAAAAAAATATCGTGGAGCGAGGATTTCACGAAGGCTGGATCCATCCCGAGCCGCCAAGAGTCCGCACTGGAAAAAAAGTGGCCATCGTGGGTTCAGGCCCCGCGGGATTGGCCGCGGCCCAGCAGTTGTGCCGCGCCGGACATGCCGTAACTGTCTATGAAAAAGCAGACCGCATCGGTGGCTTGCTGCGATATGGCATCCCGGAATTCAAGTTAGAGAAGCACGTCATCGATCGCCGCCTGGAACAGATGTCCGCCGAGGGCGTGAAATTCGTTACCGGCGCGGAAGTCGGCAAGAATGTCGCGGTCGACGATCTGCAGCGCGAGTTCGACGCGATTGTGCTCGCGGGAGGAGCCGAGCACCCGCGCGATCTGAATGTCCCCGGGCGCCAGTTGAAAGGTATCCATTTCGCGATGGAGTACTTGCCGCAGCAGAACCGGCGCAATCTGGGCGACACCATCGAACCAGAGACTGAAATCCTGGCGACCGGCAAGCGTGTGGTCATCATTGGAGGCGGCGATACCGGAGCCGACTGCCTCGGAACCTGCCATCGCCAGAAGCCTCTTTCCGTACACCAGTTCGAGATCATGCCGAAGCCTCCCGACGACCGCTCGCCGCTGACGCCATGGCCACTCTGGCCCATGCAACTGCGCATCGAAGGCGCACACGAAGAAGGCGGCGTGCGCGATTGGAGCATCGCGACCACAAAACTCACCGGTTCGAGCGACGGCCATGTTCAGCACCTGCACGCCGTGCGTGTTGGGCCAGCGCCCAAATTCGACCCAATTCCCGGCACCGAATTTTCGATGGAAGCCGATCTGATATTCATCGCGATGGGTTTTGTGGGACCAGTCCGCAACGGAATGATCGACCAACTTGGAGTGAAACTGGATTCGCGCGGCAACGTGGCCACGGATCAAAGCGCCGGGAACTACATGTCGTCCGTGCCCGGAGTGTTCGCGGCGGGCGATATGCGACGTGGCCAGTCTTTAGTTGTGTGGGCGATCGCCGAAGGCCGAAAGGCCGCCGCAAGCGTGGATGCTTACTTGCGAACGCAGGCGATGCCCGCGATCGCGCCCGCAGTTTCCAAGCCCAAACAAGAACTAATAGCTTCCTGAAATCCACCTACCGCCCCGCGCCCTCCAACTCCCGAGCCGCCGATTCGATCAACGCCGACTCATCTTCCAGCGCCTTCGAGACGCGCACGATCTCCTGCTCCGCTTCCGCATACCGCTTCTGTTCGATCCCCTCACGCACACCCGGCACGGTCTTCACTCCATAGCCCGTGTAGACGCCCGGAGCATACAGCAAATGCTTGTACCACGGCCGCTGCGGCAATCCGTCAGCATTGGTGAGTCGGCGCTCGCTCTCGATCAGCTCTCGATTCAAAGCGCCGAGCTTCGCCGCAAACGCGTCGTTTCCCAAACTCGCCTCCTTCTGCGATAACGCCTGCTGGTAGTGTTTGGCGCTGCGCGTAAGCGACTCGACCGCGTTCTGCATCGGAGCGAAGTTCAGGTGCGGCGGAACTTCTTCCCGCACCGGCGCAACCGTGGGACGCCGAGGATCCAGCGTCGCCTTGAACATTCCTTCCTCCAGTTCCTGATTACGCTCGCGAATCTCCTCCTGTTTGTCGGCCAGCAACTTCTCCAGATTCTTCCGGTACGTATCGACCGTATCGGCGAGGTTCACAAAGTCAAAAGGCAGCACTTCCGCATCCGCCAAACGCATTACAGATGTTCCCACGGTTTGCGCCAGCGCCCGCCCATATACAAAGGTCGTGTCTGAGAAATGTGTGTACCAGTAGAAATCGTCGTAAATGGAGTGATAAATTCCCCCATCGTCTTCACCACCGAACCCCAAGTCCAGCGTGGCGACGCCGACGTGATCGAGGAACGCGGTGAAATCAGTTCCCGAACCCAGCGCTTCTATGCGCAAATCCGCGCGCTCACGCAATTCTTTCCGCAATTCCTTGGGATCCTTCGCCGATTTCGCTTCTGCGATCTTGCTCAACTGAGCACGCTGCCACACCGTCATTTTGGTTTCCGGATCTTCGATGTCGCGCGCAACTCCATTAATGAATTGTTCCAGGCTGTGCGAACCGCCCATGGTCAGAACGCCGCGGCCGTTGCCGTCCGTATTGATGTACACGGCGGCATGTTCGCGTAACTCATCGGCATGTGTCTCCACCCATTCCGTCGAGCCCAGCAACATGGGTTCTTCGCCATCCCACGCGCAGTAGACGATCGTCCGCCGCGGCTTCCACCCTTGCTTCACCAACAAACTCAAACTCCGCGCTTCTTCCAGCAGAGAGACTTGCGCTGAGATCGGATCCTCGGCCCCGTTCACCCAGCCGTCGTGATGATTGCCGCGCACGATCCACTCGTCCGGAGCCACGCTGCCCGGAATTTTCGCGATCACGTCGTAGACCGGCTTGATATCCCAATTAAATGCGACCTTCAAATGGACCTGCGCCGGCCCCGGTCCCACGTGATACGGAATCGGCAGCGAGCCCCGCCATTCCTCCTGCGCCATTGGTCCCGCCAGCGCGGCCAGCAAAGGCTGCGCGTCGCCATAAGAAATCGGCAGCACCGGAATCTTCGTGATGCTCTTCGCATCCTTCAGCGCCAGCCGCTTGGCATCGGGAGTCGCGCCGACCCCAGGCGTCAGCGGATCGCCCGGGCTGTTGGCGGCAAAATCCATGACGCTGCCCCGCTGCACTCCATCGGCGGGCCGCATCGGTCCCGCCGGAAACACGTCGTCGCGCGTGTAGCCATCGTCCTGCGGCTCCGAATAAATCAGGCAGCCAATCGCACCGTGCTCGGCCGCAACTTTCGGTTTCACCCCGCGCCACGAGTGCAAATACTTGGCGATCACAATCGCGCCTTTTACCGAAATGCCCAGCCGGTCGAGCTTTTCGTAATCCTCGGGCAAGCCGTAGTTCACAAACACCAGCGGCCCGGTGACATCGCCATCGATCGAGTAGGCGTTATAAGTGGGCAACTGTTCCGCTTTCTGATTCGACGTCGGATCCACCGCCAGCACAGGTTCTTCAAGCTTGGCCGTGAACTTCGTAGGCGCAAGCATCTCCAGCACGCGGACCTTGGGCGTTGGAAACAGAACGTCGAACTTTTCAATGTGCGCGTCCAATCCCCATTCCTTGAAGTGAGCGAGAATCCATTCCGCGTTGTCCTTATCGTAGGCAGAGCCCACATGATGCGGTCGCGCGCTCAGCCGCCGCATATATTCACGCAGATTTGCAGGGTCGGGGATGGCGCGGAACTTCGCCTCCCACTCGCGCTCTCTCTGACCGGTGCGTGGCGAATATCCGACCAGCGCAGCTTGATTCGCGCCGACTTGGTCGGCACTGAAAACTAAAGATGGAAACACCAGGGTAAACATCAGCACAATCGCGAAGAACGATCGCATGCAGCTCCTTTTTGTCAAAGGCTGCAATTATAGCCGCAAGACGCTGGCGAGTCGGTTCCAAGGTATCGCGCCTTCGTTTCTGACTCGCTCAATGGCGGCGGTGGCAATCGTGGCCGACTGCCCGCCCACCATTTTTCCCATCACGCCACGTTAAGATGGGATCAGGCCCGTGAAGACGTAGGCTTGCAGGAGGGCGATCAGCCCGATCACCGCCGCGCCCGCCACCGAATGCCACCACACCGTCCGGAAGATCGGCCCCAGGGCATGCGCCCGCTCATGCGGATCTTCGTAGCAGGCGGCGCAGGCGACCATAATGGACTGGGGATCGATCATCTTTCCCATGACGCCCCCGGTGGAGTTGGTCGCGACGATGAGCGTCTCGTTCAAGTGGAGCTGTTGGGCGGTGATCCGCTGGAGGCTGCCGAACAAGGCGTTTGAGGCGGTGTCGGAGCCGGTGAGGAACACCCCCAGCCAGCCCAGGTAGGCCGCGAAGAAGGGATACAGGAAACCCGCTCGGGTGAACGCCAGACCGAGCACCGCGTCGGTGCCGCAGTAGCGCGTCAGGTACCCGAGTCCCAGCACCTGCGCGATCACCAGGATCGGGACCACCAGGCGACGGGCGGTTCGACGCACCGCCTCGCCCCATTGCGCGGCACTCAACCGCAGGACGAGTCCGGACAACAAGGCCGCCACGAACACGCCGGTCCCGGATGCCGACAGCCAGTTGATGGTGAAGATAGCCGCTTCCGGCTTGGCGTTGGCCGCGACCACCGGCGGCATGCGCTGGACCATGAGATGGAGATGCGGCATCTGCCACGTCGGCAGGGAAAGCTTGCCCCCAAACGCGGAACCAAGCAGGGTAGTCTGAAACGTGATACCCGCAAAAAGGTTGTTCAAATAGGTCTTCCACCACGGCCAGCCCCAGAGGGCGCAGCACAGGATGAGGATCGTCCACGGCAGCCAGGCATACGCAGTCTGGCCGGCGCTGTACGCGTACTTCCACTCCGTCGCGTCCGTGGTCGCGGTTGCTGTACTTTTCCCCGCCTTGGCCAGGGCCTCGCGCTCTGACCGCAGCAGGAACCGAGTCTTGGGGTGCCAGACGAAGCGCAGGAACAGGGCGGTGCAGATGACAGAGAAGACGCCCGAGACCACATCGGTCATGAGGTGGAACAACTGCGTCGAGGACGTGAACCACTGCATGACGGCGAAGGACACGCCCGCGCACAGCGTCCCCGGCCACACCTCCCAAGCCTCTTTCCAGGTACCCCCCTCCATCTTGACGAACGCGGCAACCAGCCAGAAGGGGACGAGGACGGAAACGAAGGGGAGTTGATGCCCGGCCATGGTCGACACCTTTAGCTCGGGAATGCCGCTCACGGCCGCAAGCGTCACAATTGGCGTGCCGATGGCTCCCCAGGCGACCGGTGCGGTGTTGGCGAGGAGGTTGAGAACCGCCGATTCGAAGGGAGCGAATCCCAGGCCCACCATGACCGCTCCGGCGATGGCCACTGGCGTCCCGAACCCCGAGGTCCCCTCGATGATGGCGCCGAAGGAGAAGGCGATCAGGAGCACCTGGAGCCGCCGGTCGAACGAGATGTGAATGATGGATTCCTTCACGATCTCAAATTTGCCGGACATGAGCGTCATATTGTAGAGAAAGATGGCTCCGATAATGATCCAGATGATCGCCAGGAATCCGGACAAGCACCCGAAGCCAAAGGCCGAGAAGGCGGACCCGAGCGGCATCCCGAACCCCACGCAGGCGACGAGGAACGCCGCCAAGACCCCGTAGAACGCCGCATACGGAGCGTTGATGCCGAGATGCCTCGCGCCCTGTTTGTCGCGATGGGGGTGGAGAGCGATGAAATACAGCAAGGTGCAAATGGGAATGGCCGCCACGAGCGTGGACAGCAGGGCGTTGCCGAAGGGGTTATAGACCTGGTGCCAGACCGTCACCATTTTCCTCCTGGGACTTCGTGCGAGGAATTACATCATGGAGAAAGGAAAGTCAACACAAAACGGACGACGCTCTGATTTGCGGGCGGATGAGGAGTCGAAGATGCTAAATTAGAAGATTCATGTCTGCCCCAAACTCTCTCTTGATTCGTGCCGCCAAAGCTCTGCCCACCGAAAGGATACCAGTCTGGTTCATGCGTCAGGCGGGACGCTACATGGCGGAGTACCGCGCCATCCGCAAGCAATATTCCCTGATTGAGATCTGCAAAAAACCGGAGGTCGCGGCCCAGGTCACCATCGAAGCGGCTGAGATTCTCAAAGTCGACGCAGCCATCATCTTCGCCGATCTTCTTCTCCCGCTCGAAGTCATGGGATTGCCCTTTCACTTCGCCGTCGGCGAGGGACCGAAGATCGAAAAGCCGGTGCGCACCGCCGAAGACGTTGCCCACCTGCGCACGGATCGTGCCGCCGACCTCGGCTACGTTTCTGAAGCCGTGAAGTTGGTGTGCAAGCACTTCGGAGACAGGCTTCCCGTCATCGGTTTCTGCGGCGCGCCCTTCACGCTCGCCAGCTACATGATCGAAGGCGGAGGCTCGCGCAACTATCTTTTCACTAAGAAGATGATGTACTCCGCGCCGGCTGCATGGAATGAGCTGATGAAGAAGTTGGTCGCGGTGACCGCTGAGTACTCCGCCGAGCAGGCGCGCGCCGGCGCCGATACCATCCAGATCTTTGACAGCTGGGTGGGCTGCCTGAGCGTTGAAGATTATCGCCGCTATGTTCTGCCGCATGCGACCGACCTGGTAAAGCGTCTGCAAAAGACCGGCGTACCCGTCATCTACTTTGGCACCGACAGTTCCACGCTTCTGCCCTCGATGCAGGAAACCGGTGCCGAAGTCGTAGGGCTCGACTGGCGCATCCCACTCGATACCGGATGGAGGAGCCTCGGTTTCAAGGGCGCCGTGCAAGGCAATCTCGACCCCGTGCTGCTCTTCGCCGATTGGAAAGAACTTAAGTCGCGAGCCGAAAACATCTTGCGCCAAGCCGCCGGTCGCCCCGGCCACATCTTCAATCTCGGCCATGGCATTCTTCCCGAAACTCCCGTGGAGAATGTGAAAGCGCTCTGCGACTTCATCCGCGAGCACTCGGCCGAGTTCAAGATAGAAATCAAGGCAAAGCGCAAATGAGATTCGTATCAGGGCATCGCTACACAGTTTGCGGAAAGAGTATGACTTCTCATCGCACGGGAAGGGCACGAGTTTACTCGTGCCATTAAGTCGTTGAAAATGCTTCCGCGCTTTAGCGCCTGAGGCGTGCTCTTTGCACCCTCGACTAGTTTTTCCGCAAGCTGTCTAGCGATGCCGCAACTGTTTTTGGGGTGGCGCAGCGCTTCAGCGCTGCGATAACTGCATTGTTTGACTGCGGCTTTAGCCGCTGAGGTGAATGAATAAATGTCGCCCTGCCCGCTCGCCAGTCAGTGCTATTGCGCGAATCGGGTGAGTGCATTCGCCACCTCAGAGTGGCCCGCGAAAACCGCCGTCCTCCTCCTCGCCCACGGCAGCCCCGAGAATCCCGATCAGATTCCCGAATTTCTAAAATACGTCACCGGCGGACGACCGCTCCCGCCCGCGGCCGTCGAAGAGATTCGCCATCGTTATTCGCTGATCGGATTCTCGCCTCTCCCCTGCTGGACTCTGCTGCAAGCCGATCAACTTTCTCAAAGTGTGCAGATGCCGGTCTTCGTCGGCATGCGCAACTGGAAGCCCTTCATCGCGGATGCGGTGAAAGCCATTGCCCACCAGAATTACGAACGCGTTATCGCCATCTGTCTCGCCCCGCAAAATTCTCGCACCAGCGTCGGCCTCTACCGCAGCGCGGTTGTGGGCGACGGAAATCTTCCCTTCAAGCTGGACTTCGTCGAGGAGTGGCACGATCACCCGCTGCTCGCCAGCGCGTTCGCGGAAAAACTGCGTGCGGGTTGGGGAAAAGCCAGCGCCGAAAACGGAGCCGAGCTGCCCGTGATCTTTACCGCGCACAGCGTTCCCGAACGCACGATCACTGCAGGCGATCCCTACGACAGGCAAGCCAAAGAGACCGCCGCATTGGTAGCGGAAGCCGCAGGCCTTACAGATGGCGACTGGACCTTCGCCTTCCAGAGCCAGGGCATGTCCGGTGGCCAGTGGATCGGACCCACCGTAGAGGATACGATCAGGAATTTAAAGGCGAAGGGCCACCGCGGTGTCTTCCTGCATCCCATCGGATTTCTGTGCGATCACGTCGAGGTGCTTTACGATATCGATATCTTGTTCAAACAGTTCGCAGAAAAAGAAGGCATGCGCCTGTGGCGAGCCGAGTCATTGAACGGCTCAAAGACATTAACGGCAGCCCTGGCGGAAGTAGTGAACGCCCGCGTGAAGGCGCTGGGCCTTTAGCGAAGAACCAAAAGCTAAGAGCGAACTGGCTCGCTCGCGGCTCGCAGCTCGTAGCACATTATGAAGCGTATCGCCATCATCGGCGGCGGAATCTCCGGCCTCTCGGCCGCGTACACGATCGAACAAAAACGTCAGTCCGGCACGCCCGTCGAATACGTTTTGTTCGAGTCCAGCCCGCGCCTGGGTGGCGTGCTCGTCACCGACCGCGTCGACGGCTGCCTGGTTGAAGCCGGACCCGATTCGTTTCTCACCGAGAAGACCTGGGCTGCCGACCTCTGCGGCAAGATTGGTTTGGGCGACCAACTCATCGGCTCGAACGACGCCGAGCGCAAGACCTACATCGTCGTCAACGGC
>DATFZT010000091.1:0-27477 GCA_035314185.1 Terriglobales bacterium | reverse complement strand
CAACAGTAGCGCCGCACAAGCACAGTCAGGACATGGAAGCCGTTTAGCCAGGATCGCTGGTAATCAGACCGCCACTGACAAACTGTCTTCCCTGACGAACCGCGTCCACAGCAGGTAACAGGTCGCTTCCGACCCTTGTTTTCAAAACGTAGCCCAGCGCCCCCAAGCTAAGAGCTTCCTGAACTACGTAGGGAGAAGACTCCTGGCTCACGAAGACTATCTTGGATTCCGGAGCAAGCTTGCGAATTTGTCGAGCGGCTTCGATACCATTCAGCGACGGGAGTCCGATGTCGAGGAGAATCAAATCCGGTTTGAGTTCTTCCGCCCGCCGAACCGCTTCTAGGCCGTCGCACACTTCGCAGATGATCTGCAATTCGAGCCTTTTTGCCAGTGTCGAAGAGATCAATTGCCGAAAGGGTGCGAAGTCCTCCGCAACGAGAACGCGCACTAGTGATTGTTCCACGCAGCCTCCGCCGCCTCAGCTGAAACCATTTTGGCGGAGGGGCCCGATTCGTCCCTAAGCTTAACAGTATTATATTCACGCCGTCAATATAACCAGCGTAGACCGGACTGGGTACTGTAGTCACGTACTTCACGACGGGAGTTGAAGAAGTAGCAAGAACTAGGTGCGGTTTTGCCCGCCGGCCGAGGCTCTTGAATATCGGGATGGTTGACGAAAGGCGATTACACCAGCTATCCCAAATGCCCCAACATGCGATAACTTCTATGCATGTCGCCATCGTGAAGGGAGTCGAGTGTGAGCATTCAGGATGAGCAGGAACTAGCTTCGTTAAAAGCCGCCGGCCGCGTTGTCCGCATGATGCTGGATGCGATGAAGGCTGAGGTGCGGCCGGGCGTCACCACGCGCTATCTGGATGAGGTCGGCGCGCGCGTTATGCGGGAGAATGGTGCCCGGTCGGCTCCATCGATGGTGTATCAGTTTCCGGGGGCCAATTGCATCAGCTTGAACGACGAGGCGGTGCATGGAGTTCCGGGCGAGCGCGAACTCAAGGAAGGCGACCTGGTGAAACTTGACGTGACGGTGGAAAAGGACGGCTACATGGCCGATGCCGCCATCACCGTTCCGGTGGGCCGCGTGAGTCCGCAGGCTGAAAAATTGATGGCCTGCGCGGAGCGGGCGTTTCACAAGGCGATGCTGGTGGCCAGGGCGGGATTCCGCGTGTTTGAGATCGGAAAGATCGTGGAACGCGAGGTGCGCAAGTCCGGTTTCTCGGTGGTTCGCGAATTGGGAGGACACGGGATTGGACGCACGATTCACGAGTTGCCGCACGTTCCGAACTACCCCGACCCCGAGGCTCGCCAGATCATGAATGAAGGCCTGGTCATTACCGTCGAACCGATCATCTCCAGTGGCTCGGGACGGGTGTTTACCGACAAGGACGGCTGGACGGTGCGGACGGGCGATCACGCGCTTTCAGCCCATTTTGAGCACACTTTGGTGATTACTTCAGGCGCGCCTATCTTGTTGACCGCTGGTTAGTGCAGACTGGGTTGACCGGCGACCGGCTTCGGGATAGAGTTCAATAGTCAGGGTCGCGTTTTGCCCCCCGCCCTGGTTTGCATATCCTGATTTTGCAACTCCGGTTTGCGTACTCTGTTTTGCATGCGCTCCGCTTCTTCCAAATTCGTTGTCCCGAAGCTTGTGGTCTTGTGGTTTGCGCTAGCCAGCGTGGCTTGGGCGGCGGTGCCACAATTTTCCGGCCAGAAGCGAGTTGGTCTGACGAGCGGCGACCAGTGGGAACCGGCCGTGGCGGCCGACGGTTCGGGACGGATCTACGTACTTTATCCGCACTACGGGCAGGTCGCCGACTGCAAGGGCTGCCGCGTGCCCACCATGCTGTTGGTCGCGAGCAACGATAACGGCAAGACCTGGCAGACTCCGCACGTGATGCTCGAATCGGGATCGGGGCAATTCGACCCTCAGATTGCCGTCGATCCAGTCGACCGGCGCACGTTGTATGCGGCGTGGCTGCAGAACGGGAAGCGCGTGGTGATGCTGGCCAAGTCGTTGGACTCGGGCGCGACCTGGAATTTCACTATGGCGGTGCGCAGCGACGTCGAACTTGATAAGCCGGCGCTGGCGGTGCGCGGACAGAGCGTTTACGTGGCTTTTAATCATAAAGAAGAGGTGTGGGTGGCGGCTTCGCAGGATGGAGGACGCAGCTATACATCGACGCGCGTGAATGCGGAGAGCCGTCCGGGATGGTCGCTACTGGGCGCGGCAACGGTCGATCCGGCGGGCAGTGCGTATCTGGCATGGGCTTCCTATTCGAAAGCCGGAGGCGCGCGAGGCGCGGTGAATCTGTATGTTGCGAAGTCGGCGGATGCGGGCAAGACCTGGAATGCGAGTCTGCTCGACGTTTCCGCGGCAGCGCCCGGCTGCGACGACGAAGACTGTGGCGAAGGATTTCTGGGCGCACAGGTGGCGTTGACGTCTGATGCCGGCGGCACTCTTTACGCGCTCTGGAGCGCGGGCGGCACGGCACTGGGGCCGCAGCGCATTTATTTTGCGTCGTCTACCAACGGCGGCGAAAACTGGTTGCCGCGGGCCGGCGTTTCATCGGCTGCGGCGGGCGTGGAGCACGGCTTTCCCGCGATCGTGGCCGGGAGTGCGGGCGACGTACGCATCGCCTGGATGGATGCGCGGGAAACTTCTCGCAAGTCTCCGTATTGGAATACTTACTATCGGAGTTCGAGCAACGGTGGCGCGACTTGGGGAGATGAGATTCGCGTCTCGGGTTACGTTCCGGGCTATCGTTATATTGGTAAAGAAGGCTTCAGCTTTCCTTTCGGCGACTATTTCGGGCTGGCGATCGACAACCACGGAGACACGCACGTGGTGTGGGGCGAAGGGCTGAACTATCAGTCGCCGGGATCGATCTGGCACGCCAGCGGACGATAATAGGGGTTCGCGTAGGGACAGCCGCCCTCGGCTGTCCGTGCGAGCGCAGGTCGCCTCGGTTTTCGCTTGTCCCTCTTCTTCATTGCACTCAAGAGAGCTGGCGGGGCTTCGCCCCGCTGGACAGCCGAGGGCGGCTGTCCCTACGTGAGTTTTGCTAGTCGCTCAGCAGACCGCCGGTTAAATCGCTGAGGCGCTCGATGCGGTGGTGGCGGCAGTAGTCGGTCAGGTCTTCCACCAACGTTTCGGTCGCCACCGGATCGAAGAAGCTTGCGGTTCCCACCTGCACGGCGCTGGCTCCCGCCAGCATGAATTCCACTATGTCCGCCGGGGTGGTGATTCCGCCCATGCCGATCACTGGAATTTTTACGGCGTGCGCTGCGTCGTAGACCATGCGCAGCGCGATGGGCTTGATGGCCGGGCCGGAGAGGCCAGCGGTTACGTTGGCAATTCTGGGACGGCGCGTTTCCGCGTCAATCGCCATGGCGAGAAAAGTATTGACCAGGGAGATGGCGTCGGCGCCCGCTTCCTGCGCCACATATGCCATCTGGGCAATCGAGGTGACATTGGGTGAAAGCTTAACGATGATCGGCCGCGTCGAGACGCGCTTCGCGGTGCGCACCACTTCGTCGAGCAACAGCGGATCACTGCCAAACTGAATGCCGCCCTGCGCCGTGTTGGGGCAGGATACGTTGATTTCGTAGGCCGCAATGCCCGCGCCCTGATTGAGGATTTCAATCGTCTGCTCGTAATCGGTGCGGGTGTAGCCGAAGACGTTGGCGAAAACCACTACATTCTTTTTCTCGCGCAACGCGGGAAGTTTGTCGATGAGAAACGCGGGGGCGCCGATATTCTGCAACCCGATGGCATTCAGCATTCCGGCAGCGGTCTCAAACAGGCGGGGCGGGGGATTTCCGGTCATCGGTTCTTTGGAGAGACCTTTGACGACTAGTCCGCCGAGCCGGTCGAGATGCACGATGTCTTCGAATTCGACGCCATAGCCGAAGGTGCCGGAAGCGGCGATGATCGGATTCTTCAGCTCGATGCCGGCGAAGCTGACGCTCAAGTCCGGATGACCGATCGGCGTCATTGGATTCCTCCGGAGAGCGGCGTGGCCGCCGGCATGGCGGGTTGAGCGGATGACGGCGCGGTGGAATGATGTGGCTGCAGCGCCTCTGTAAGCACTCTTCCGGTAGCTGCGGTGGGCGCGTTGATTCCGAGCAAAGAGGCGAGCGTCACCGCGAGATCGACCGGTTCGGCGTGCGTCCGGTAGGTTCCGGGCTGAAAGGCTAGACCATAGAAGGCGAGCGGCACATGAGTATCGTACGAGAAAGGCGTCGCGTGGTCGGTACCCTTCGTGATTCCGACTTCAAATGGATGGGGGACGCCGATCACATAATATCCACCTTCCGGTGAGTAGCTATGGGCATAGCGGCGGCCGATTTCGGTGGGCGGAATATCTCCACGAGCGAGTTGCGACTTGGTGAAGTATCCTGTGAATCCCATTTGCTTCATGGCTTCGCCTACTTCGCCTTCGGCGACGGATTCGTCTTTCGCGCCGGGAGTTCCGGCGAATGCGTCTTTGTCAAGCCAGGCGACCGGGTAATCGAGATCGAGCACGTAGTCGGCTTTCTTGGCGAATTTTTTCGCGAGCAGGGAATTGATCAGTTCGCGTAGCGCTTTGGCGTCGAGATTGGCGGCGGGCAGACGAAGAGTTTTCGCGAAGTCGGGCAGCGGCGCAATGCCGTGATCGGCGGAGAGCGCCATCCACACGTTGGCCATTCCGATCTGATGACCGAGGAAGGTGAAGAACTCCGCCATGCTGCGGTCGAGTTCGAGCGCCATGGCGCGCATTTGCGGAGAGTCGGGGCCAACCTGGTGGCCGAGAATATCGTTGGCCGAGAGGCTGATCACCAGCAGGTCGGTCGCCGCGCCCGCGCCCAATTTCTCATACAGAACGAGCTCCTTGGCAAATTCCAACTGGTAATCGTTGGCGAAGGGAGTGGAGCCGACGATCTGGTAGAAGCCGGCGGGTTCGTCATCTTTTTTGTCTTTGTTCTTACCGTTCCGCGGCGCAGTCGACCCGAGAATGTTTCCGTCGCTGTCTTTCCACTCGCGGTTCAAGTATTTTTCAGCGCGATGGCTTCCGTTGAAATTGCGCACCCACTCGGGGAGATCCGGACGGTAGTAAGTGGAGGTGATCCAGTCGCCATTTTTTTGATCGATCCAATAAGCGCCGTCTCCGGAAAATCCTGCGGGCAGCACGGCCGCGCGATCTTTCAGCGAGATGGCAAATACTCGGGCTTTGCCGCCCGTGGCCAGTTTCAACTCGTCTCCGAGCGTATCGCTCATGAGGTTGTGCGGCGATGCTCCGGGGGTAGTTTTGCTGGCGCCGACAAGGCTCGTGGAGTCGTCTTCGACTGACGTTACTCGCTTCTTCTTCTGCGGGTCCCACCATTCGTTGGCTACGATGCCGTGTCCGCTGGTATAGCTTCCGGTGAAAAGAGTGGCGTGACCGGGTGCGGTGCGGGTGTTGGCGTAATCGTAATTGCAGTCGGTGAAATAAGCGCCGTGGTCGAGAAACATGCGGAAGCCCCCGTCGCCGAACTGGTCGCGATAGCGCTCGAGGTAGTCGCCGCGGAACTGGTCGATCACGATGACGACCACAAGCTTGGGGTGAGCGTTATAAGCGGACGCAAAGGCGGCTGGGATCGAGCCTGGCCATATCAACGTCACGACCAGCGTCACGAAGAAGAAACGGGGGAGTCTCATCGCGAGCTAGTTTACAGGAGAAAGTAAAGCTCCCGCGCACGGAATTGCGTTTTTCAGCTAAAGTTAATGCAGAATGCTTGATCTGAATTTTGTTCGCGACAACCTTGCGCTGGTGGAGGAAAAACTGCGCCAGCGGGGAATGAATCCGGCGGAAGTGTTGAAAGACTTCCGCACTATCGATGGCGAGCGGCGGCAGGCGATCACGGCGGCGGAAACTCTGCAGGCGCGCCGCAACCGGGCTTCCGAAGAGATTGCAAGACTGAAGAAGAGCGGGCAGGACGCTTCCGCGCAGATCAACGAAACCAAAGACCTGCGCGAACAGATTGCGGAGTCGGAGAAAAGGGCGGCTGAGCAGGAAGCGCGCCTGCGCGAAATTCTGACGTCGCTTCCGAATCTTCCTCATGACAGCGTGCCGGTGGGGAAGAGTGCCGAAGATAACGTGGAGGCGCGCCGCTGGGGTACGGCTCCGCAGTTTGACTTCAAGCCCAAGCCGCACTGGGAACTGGGCGAAGCGCTCGGAGTGCTCGACCTGGAGCGCGCCGCCAAATTGTCGGGCGCTCGCTTCGCCGTGTACTGGGCGCTGGGTGCGCGACTGGAGCGGGCCCTCGCCAACTTCATGCTCGATCTGCACACCGGGGAGCACGGATACACCGAGGTTCTTCCGCCGTATCTGGTGAACTCCGAGTCGATGTATGGTACGGGCCAGTTGCCGAAGTTTGCGCAGGACTCGTTTCGAGTACCACACGGCGAGAAAGATTTCTGGCTGATCCCGACGGCGGAGGTTCCAGTCACCAATCTCTATCGCGACGAGGTGCTCGACGCGGCGCGCCTGCCGGTTTCGCTGACCGCGTACACTGCGTGTTTTCGCAGCGAGGCGGGATCGTACGGCAAAGATGTTCGCGGAATTATCCGCCAGCACCAGTTTCAAAAAGTGGAACTGGTGAAGTTCTCGCGCCCGGAAAATTCGTACGATGAACTGGAGAAGTTGACCCACAACGCCGAGACCGTGTTGCAGAAACTCGGCCTGCATTATCGGGTGGTCACGTTGTGCACGGCCGACATCGGATTCTCCGCGGCCAAGACTTACGACATTGAAGTCTGGCTGCCGGGACAGAATCTGTTCCGCGAGATTTCGTCGTGCTCGAACTTTGAAAGTTTTCAGGCGCGCCGGGCGAATATTCGCTATCGTCCCGAAGGGAAGAGCAAGACGGAATTTTTGCATACGTTGAACGGTAGCGGTTTAGCGGTGGGGCGCACGTGGGTTGCGATCGTGGAAAACTATCAGCAAGCGGACGGCAGTGTGCGGATTCCGGAGGCGTTGCAGCGGTATATGGGCACTGATCGCATTGTGGCACGTGTCCCGTAGAGACGCGGTTTGCCGCGTCTCGCGCAGCGCTCGAGATGGCGCGAGCCGAGACGGGGCAAGCCGGTCTCTACGCTGCGGTAATCGGAGATTTGATATCCCATGAATTCCCAAATAAACTGGCAACGGCCCGAAGCAGCTTCGACGCTGATTGAAGGCAAAGTCTCTCTCATGGGCGCGATCTGGCGCACAATTCGCGGGTACATTTTTTGGTCGTACGAGCGGGGCAGCCTGCATTACGACATCATGGTCACGCTGATTCTTCTGTTTGTTTTTGTTTCGCCGATCTTTATCAATTTCAAGGACAAGCCGGTCGAGCACATTCCGCGCCTTACCGGAGTGGTGGTGGTTCCCGGCGCCACGGGCGAGCTTATCTATCAGATACAAGCCTCGGCAGTCGATACGGCCGCGGGTGGAGATGTGCGGCGGCAATTGGAGAAAATCATCGAGCCGATCTCCGGAGCGGTCACGATTACCAATGTCGAAACGGTAAAAGACATTGCGGGACATACGCAGAGCTACAAAGTCTGGGTAAAAAAAGAGTAGTAAAAACAAGGTTGCAGAGTTTTCAAGGTTCATCTTTTCACGGTTCACCAATGAGAGTTGTATTCAAAACCGTGGTGCTTAAGGCTCTGGCGATCGGCTGGCTGCTCACGGCCACGGTGTGGGCGCAGGGCGAATTGTCGGGACTGGAGCGCGTTCTCAAAAAGATGGACGAGTCCGCGCAAAACTTCAAAACCATCGAGGCTAGCGTCGCGTGGGATCATTACGACAAGGTGATCAACGAAACCGATACGGAGAAGGGCAAGATTTATTTCCGGCGAGAAGGTGGCGAGATACAAATGGCGGCGGACTTCGTCGAGCCCGATAAGAAGTACGTCCTCTACAGCGGCGGCAAAGTTCAGGTGTACCAGCCCAAAATCGATCAGGTCAACGAATACAGTGCGGGCAAGAATCGCAGCGACGTAGATAGCTTTCTGGTGCTGGGCTTCGGCGGTGGCGGACACGATTTGCTCAAGTCTTACGACGTGAAGTTTGTGGGGTTGGAGACCGTCAACGGCGTCGCGGCCGAGAAGCTCGAACTGATTCCAAAGTCCGAGCGTTTTCGCAACAACATTGCGCGCATTCTGCTCTGGATCGATCCGGCCCTGGGAATTTCGGTGCAGCAACAATTGTTCGAGCCCGGGCCGAAGAGTGGATTGGACGGCGACTATCGTTTGGCGAAGTATTCAGGCATAAAAATCAATCCAAAACTTCCGGAAAACGTGTTCAAGCTGAACACCACCAAGAAAACCAAGTTTGTCTCGCCTCAGGGATAGGCTTTGTCGGCGGTCTTTACCGCGGCAGATCAGGCGAAATCGGCTCCAACAGAAACAAGCTGAAAAAGACCGCCACCGGCGATATACTGCACGAAGACCTTCGAAAGCAGAGTGCGCATGGCCAAAGTGTTTACCATTACCGTACCGCCGGATTTGTCGCGCAAGAAGCGTGAACGCACCACCGACCCTCGCTACGTGGACGGCCAGAAGATGCTGGTGGAAGCGATGAAATATCTGGCGAAGGCCGATCCCGTGGCCAATCGCGAGGCCGTCGAACTGCTCTCCGAACACGTCCGCACGCGTTTTCGCATGACCGACTCGCCGCTGAGCTAACCGGGGCGTTGAATCATTGAGACATTGAGTCACTGGCGGAATGATTTCGTGAGCACCTTGCCAGCAGCGCAGATGCGAGCACTATGACTACCGGATAGCATTCCAGGGTGTAGCGCGGCTCCGGGTTTTCCATGGTTCCGAGAAATGCCGAGCGCACCAGCAGGAAGCTGACGAACAATCCAACCCAGCGAATTGCCGACGGCCTGCGCAGCAGCGCCCAGAGTGCGGCGGCCACGTACGCCAGACCCAGCAAGCCGAAGCCAACGGCCATGGCCGACAGCTCCGGGTCATCGTTGAATTCCCACCAGCGCACGTCGGGAGGAAGGATTTCGGTTCGCGGACGTAGCCACATGTCCGCGATGCGCAGCAGGGGCAGCACCAAGTAGTAGCGAACGGGATGGGCGCGAATGCGCTCAGATGCAATTCTGCCGAAGCGCGCATCCAGATCCGGGGTCAGGTCCTGCGACTCGTTGAAGTCCGCGATGACGGCGAGCGTTGCCTCCTTTTCCGCCACGTTGGAGTTATCGATGGCCCGCGACGGCAGCTTCTGCGGATCAATTTTCCCGTCGGGAATGCTCCAGTAGATTTCTTCTACCGACACGTAGTCGATCATCCAGGTTTTGACCCAGCGGATGAAGCCCCTGGGGATCAGTTCATCGGCGTCGTTGGCGTATCGGGGAGCTAGCGGTTGGAAACGATGGAGGGTGCGAGAGTTACGAATCGTCCAGGGAACGAGCGGCGCCAGGGCAACCGCCGCGACGATGACGCCGGCGACTAGAACATTCGCCACATTTTTCTTCCGGGCATTGTTCTTGGCGAAGAGATGCTTCCCCGTCAACGCCACCAGGTAAATCCCGACCGCTGCCAGCAGTAGGCCCCCATCGGGACGCAGGAGAATGCAGGCAGCAATCGCTGCGCCGGTCGCGGCCCAGAGGTTGAGGGAGGCAGGGTCGAAGATCCGCGGCTGCGTACGGACTTCTGCACGAATTTGCGCATCAGCAGCCTGCATTCGATGCAGAGCTGCGACCGCGCAATCGAGCGCGAGCGCGGTAAAGAAGATCGACAAAGTTTCGGTGAGTTCGGCGGCGGTATAGTTTGCCAGGAATGGACACAGAGCCGCCAGCACAAAAGCGATTTTTGCGGCGCGTTCGGAAACCGCCCGGCGGGCGAGGTCGGCAACGATCAGGCAAGTGACCAGGTCCACCAGGATTTGTTTCAGAAGCACTGCTTTCAAGTTGCCGGGTCCAAACAGCCAGAAGACCGCGGCCAGAAAAGCAGGATACCCGGGCAGGCGCGTATCAACCGGCACGACTTTCGTCTCCGGCGGGCTACCCTGCGTCTGGCCGTAGACGCCGTGCAGCAGCCAGTTGGTGGCGAGGTCGGCGTAAACGCGCGAGTCATCGGTGACCTCCGGGAAATAGATGAAGAAGCATAGTCGCAAGGCGAGGCCGGCCAGTGCGATTCCCAGGAAAAAACTACGATGTCCGCGGATCAGATTGAGCACGCTGGAAATATATCGCGAATCACGCGATTTTCATCGACGGCTCATCGGAACAGGAATGGCAACATTCCGGGGAATTCATCTGGGTTTGACCCCATGCCGCTCTCACCATAGGATGAAGGGACCACTACGAGATGGCGAAACAGGTTTTTTACGATCCCTTGCAAGCGCGCTGGAGGCGGATTCGCCGCATTGTCGACGCGGCCGCTCTCGCTTTTTCCTTGCTGGTGATCTTTTTTGTCTACAGCGCTCTGCGCAGCGAACCTCTGCCCGACCTTTCCTGGCTAACAGAAAAAAAGCCTTACCATGCTCTGAAAGAAAAGGAAAAGGCGAAAGCGCGCGAGAAACGCCGCCTGGCCACGTTGGCCCGCGCCGGGCACCGCCATCAGGCCCGCAAAGCTCCTTCGCAGCTCACGCTGAACTCCGAGCAAGGGGTGCGGGCGGCATTTTACGTTTCCTGGGACGCGGCCAGCTTCTCGTCATTGCGCGAGTATGCGCGCCAGATCGACCTGCTCTTCCCCACGTGGCTGCAGGTTCTCAGTGCGGACGGTCATCTGGAAGGCACCGACCCGGAAACGAACACCATGTTTAGCGTGATTCAGGGGCAGAAGGTCCATAGCGTGGACGACCGGGTGATGCCGTTTCTGAAGGCGGAAGACACCGACATGGAAGTGTTTCCGGTGGTGCAGAACTTTGACGGCACCGACTTTATTCCGGGGATTAGCGATTTTCTGATGAATCCGCAAGCGCGCGCCAAGTTTCGCGGTGAGATCGGAATGTTTCTTGCCTCCGATCATTATCGCGGTTTGATGGTCGACTTCGAATCTTTCCCCAAGAAAGCGCAACCCGGATACGTGGCCCTGCTGAATGAACTCTCGTCCGATCTGCACGCCAAGGGGATGAAGCTGTACGTCAGCGTCCAGGTGCGCAACGCAGATTTCGATTACAAGGCGATTTCGTCCGCTGTCGATGGCGTCGTCATCATGAACTACGACGAGCATTATCCGGGCGGAGCCGCTGGTCCCGTCGCTTCGCAGGACTGGTTTGTGGACAACCTTGACTCTGCGCTCGAGGAGATTCCGAAAGAGAAGCTCATTTGCGCCATCGGCAATTACGGGTACGACTGGGTCGAGCGGCCGGCAAAGGGCAAGCTTCCGCCGGGAGTGGCGGACAAAAGCGTTTCCGTACAGGATGCCTGGCTGGGGGCGCGCGATTCCGAAGAAGACATTGATTTCGATGGCGACGCGCTCAACCCGCACTTCAGCTATCGCGACGACGATAACTTCCGCCACGATGTCTGGTTTCTCGATGCGGTGACCGCCCTGAACGAGATGCGTGCTGCCCAGACCCTCGGCATCCAGACCTTCGCCTTGTGGAGACTGGGCGCGGAGGACCGCTCACTATGGCGCGTGTGGGACATGCCTGGAGAGGCCAACGCTTCGGATCGATTGAAAGACGTTCCTCCCGGCCAGGATGTCGACATGGAGGGGGAAGGCGAAATTCTGCACATCGAGGCGAAGCCAGCCGACGGTGAGCGCGATCTGTCCATCGACAAGCAGACCGGACTCATTGACAGCGAAGACTTCAAAAGTCTGCCCGAGCCGTATCGAGTGGCGCGTTATGGCGCCAGCAAGAACCAGCTCGCGATGACCTTCGACGACGGCCCCGATCCGCAGTGGACGCCGAAAATTCTCGATGTCCTGAAACGCGAGCATGTGCCGGGGACATTTTTCCTGATCGGAATCCAGGCGGAGAAGTTCAGCGGTCTGACCAAGCGCATTTACCGGGAAGGTCACGAAATCGGCAACCATACCTTCACTCATCCTGATATCAGCTCGATTGGCTCCGGCTACATGAAGGTTGAGCTGAACCTGACGGAGCGATTGTTCGCCAGCCAACTGGGCATACGCACCATGCTGTTCCGTCCTCCGTACTCGGTCGATGCGGAGCCCGACACTGAAGACGAAGTGCGGCCGCTCGAACTCACGCAAAGCCTGGGCTACATCACCATCGGCAACAAGATCGACACCCGGGATTGGAACGACGAGCCCGCGCTCTCGCCGCAGCAAATCGCCGCTCGCGTGCTCGACCACCTGCCACCGTGCCAGGCGAACGATACGCAGTGCGGCAACATCATTCTCATGCACGATGGCGGCGGCAACCGGGAACGAACGGTGCTGGCGCTCCCGCTGATTATCGACGGGGCGCGTGCGCGCGGATTTACATTCGTCCCGGTGTACAAGTTGATGGGCAAGACGAAAGCGGATGTCATGCCGCCGCTCCCGGCCAACGAGTATTGGTCGGCCCGGCTGAATTGGATCGGCTTCGGGTTCTTCAGTGCCACCATGATGGGCATCACGGTCATCTTTTTCCTGGGTGACATCCTGATGACCGGACGGCTGATTTCGATTGGCGTGCTCGCCATCTATGACCGTTTCCGCTCGCATGTGTATGGAACCCCGGAGCAGATTGCCGCTTACCGGCCGCGGGTCGCGGTGCTCATTCCGGCTTATAACGAGGAGAAGGTCATCGAACGCACCGTCCAGGGCGCGCTCGATTCCGACTATCCCAACCTGCGCGTGGTGGTCATCGACGACGGTTCCAAGGATCGCACTCTGGAAATCATCCGCCGCGCGTTCGCCGCCGAAGAGGCGGCCGGAAAGGTATGGATTCTTACCAAGACCAACGGCGGGAAGGCCGAGGCGCTGAATTTTGGACTAGAGCACATCGGCGATGCGGAAATTTTCGTCGGCATCGACGCCGATACCATTATTGCGCCCGATGCGATCGTCCGCATGGTGCCACACTTCCTTAATCCGAAAGTTGCCGCCGTAGCCGGCAATGCCAAGGTTGGGAACCGGGTGAACCTATGGACGCGCTGGCAGGCGCTCGAGTACATCACCAGCCAGAATTTCGAGCGGCGAGCGCTCAACACCATGGGCGCGGTGAGCGTGGTGCCGGGCGCAATCGGCGCCTGGCGAACCGAGTCGGTTCGCGAAGCGGGTGGCTACCATGTGGATACCGTCGCCGAAGACGCCGACCTGACCATGGCGCTCTTGCGTGATGGCTATCGCGTGGAATACGAAGACCTGGCGCTCGCCTTCACCGAGGCTCCGACGACGGCCAACGCGCTCATGCGGCAGCGCTTCCGCTGGTCGTTCGGAATCCTGCAGGCCATCTTTAAGCATAAGGGCGTCTTCGCGCGCAAAGGGGCCTTGGGTCTGGTCGCGCTTCCCAACATTCTCATCTTCCAGATTCTGCTTCCGCTGGTCTCGCCCTTCATTGACGTGATGTTTGCCGTCGGCGTGATCTGGTATTTCATCCAGAAACACTTCCATCCTGATTCCACCGATCCGGCCAGTTTCCAGCGCCTGTTGGTTTTTTTCTTCGCGTTCCTCGTGATTGATTTCCTCGCCTCGGCGCTCGCGTTCTTATTAGAGCGTCGACAGCCCGAAGCCCGCGAGGACGCCTGGCTGCTCAGCCAGGTCTGGCTGCAGCGCTTTGCCTATCGCCAGGTATTTTCCATCGTCCTGTTTCGAACCCTGAAGCGCGCCATCCAGGGCCGTCCCTTCGCCTGGGACAAACTGGATCGCACCGCCGCCGTCAGGTACGTTCCCGCTGAACGCAGAGATTCAGTCAAAGTGTAGTGCTGGTGAGGGTATTGGTGGGCCTGCTAAATGCATGCAACTTATAGGCTACCTTCCCGTGATCTTAATCACTGACATGCGCCGGGCAATGGTGTCTGGTTAAAGAGAGAAACCACCATGCCCCGCACCATCATTGAACCGTTTCGCATCAAAAGCGTCGAGCCCATTCACTGGACGACCCGCGCTCAGCGCGAACGACTGCTCCGCGCCGCGTACTACAACCTTTTCCTCCTGCCCGCGGACGATGTTCTCATCGACCTGCTCACCGATTCCGGCACCGGCGCCATGTCTACCCACCAGTGGGCGGCGATGATGGAAGGCGATGAGAGTTATGCCGGCAGCCGCAGCTTCGAGCAGTTTCGCGCATCGGTGCAGGATATTTTCGGGTACAAGCATGTGATCCCGACTCACCAGGGCCGAGCGGCCGAGCGCATTCTGTTTAGCGTGATGTGCAAGAAGGGCGATGTCGTCCCCAACAACACGCACTTCGATACCACGCGCGCCAACGTCGAGTTTGTCGGCGCTGAAGCCGTGGATCTCGTCATCGCCGAGGGCCGGCAGCCGAGCCTGAAGCATCCTTTCAAAGGCAACATGGACGTCGCCGCGCTCGAGACCTTGATTCAAAACACCGGCCGCCAACGCGTCCCGCTGGTCATGCTGACCGTGACCAACAACTCCGGCGGCGGCCAGCCGGTGTCGATGGAAAACGTCAAAGCCGTGAGCGCCGTTTGCCGGAAGCATGGCATCCCGCTTTACTTTGATGCCTGCCGTTTTGCCGAGAACTCCTACTTCATCAAGATTCGCGAGCGGGGATACCAGCAAAAATCGCCGAAGGAGATCGCGCAGGAAATGTTCAGCTACGGCGACGGCTGCACCATGTCAGCGAAGAAAGACGGCATGGCGAACATCGGCGGATTTTTGTGCACCAACGACGACCTGCTCGCGCAGCAGGAAAAGAACCTGCTGATTCTCACCGAGGGCTATCCGACCTACGGAGGCCTGGCCGGGCGCGATCTTGAAGCCATCGCTGTCGGAGTGCAGGAAGCGCTGCACGAGGATTACCTCGAATATCGCATCGCTTCCACCGCCTACCTCGGCAACCACATTGCCGAGGAGGGCGTGCCGATCGTGCAGCCGCCGGGCGGCCACGCCGTCTATATTGATGCGCGGGCCTTTCTGCCACACATTTCGCCGGATCACTTTCCCGCGGTTGCGCTCGCCAATGAACTCTATCTTGAAGGCGGCATCCGCTCGGTCGAGATCGGCACATTGATGTTCGGAGCATCGGCGAAGATGGATCTGGTGCGTCTGGCGATTCCGCGCCGCGTCTATACCCAGAGCCACATCGACTACGCGGTGGAAGTCATCCTCGAGGTCTGGAAGAAACGCGAACAGATTCACGGTATGAAACTCAGCTACGAAGCGCCGTTCCTGCGGCACTTCACGGCAAAGTTGGAGCCGGCGGAAGTCGAGGCCGCTGCGCGACGCTAGAGTGGGCCACTTTGTCCCAAAACAAGTGGCCTCCGTGGCTAGCCTAGTCCAATTTGTATTTCTGATGTAACCCGTCAATAGCACTCAGAACCCGGGTTGTGGGTGACATGGCGATGTCACGACAGCTATCGAGGTCCGGACGTTTCTGAGAACTGGCGTCTCGTGATTTCATCGTAAACGCTATCGCCGCGGGCAGATCCCGGAATCGCCGCGGATTGCCAACTTTGCTTTGATCGCTTACACTCCCTGCGGCGTCGAAACTCAGGTTGAACCGCAGGATGTTTTCGGGTTGGCTCCGGCCAACACGCATGAGGGAGAAAACGATGGGTATTCAAAACCCGATAATCAATGTTTCAGTCAGAACGAATTCCTTCCGAGCACCGAGGCCGGGCATGCGGGCGCGCGGACTCTTCCTCCTGGCCGTCGGCGCGCCTTTGATGTTATTCCCAGTGCTGGCGCGCAGCCAGGCAGCGGTCACGCCGCAGGCTGCTCCGAGCGTGGTTCAAACCGATGTCAAACTGGTGATCGGCGGCGGCGAAAAGATCAAGAACGGCTCACACGGCACGCTTTCCGTAGTGGGCAGCTCGCTGCAGTTCGCAACGGGCAAGGCAAAGGTGGAGCTCGAAGCCCCGTCCATTCTGGAAATCTCCACCAACGAGGATAGCCGGCAAGATATCACCGGCGCGGCTCACTTCGCGACCATGGCCATCCCCTACGGGGGCGGACGGTTCCTGAGTCTGTTTTCACATAAGGTCGATGTCCTCACGGTGGAATTCAGGAGCGTCAACGGTGGCTATCATGGCGCTATCTTTGTGCTTGCTCAGGGTCAAGCCGCTCCGTTCAAGAAGCAGCTCGTTGCGCTGGGCGCGAAAACCAGCGCTCCCCTCGCAGAACCGGCACCAGCAACCAAATAGGAGGACACACCATTGAAACGTCACACTCGAGCGGCAGTCTCAGTAGTCTCCCCCATCGTCCTCGCCTGCGCCCTCGTTCTGACTGTCGGCCCTCTATGGGGACAGACGGGCCCGGGCGATTCCAAGAGTGCACAGAAATTGTCCGCATCTGCCATTCAAATCGAGCCCATGGATCCGGGCGACGTGCCAATACCGCCGGAATTCCGTATGGCCATCTACGAAGACCTGATCGCGCAGATCACGAAGACGGGAAAGTTTCAGCACGTTTATCGTAGCGGCGATCATGATGCGGCCAGCGCGTCCGACATGGTCACGCTGCGCACTACTGTGCGATCTTTCACCAAGGGCAGCCAGAAAAAGCGCGAAGTGACCACGGTCACCGGATCTACCAAGATGACCCTGAATGTCCACATCACGGATCACGCCGGGCAGACGCTGGTGGATCGTGACGTCCAGGGTAAAGTACGCTTCTTGGGAGAAAACCTGCGTGCCACCTACGATTTCTCCAAGAAGGTCGCCAAGATCGTTCAGGATACGATCTAGTCCGGGCGGATTGACGAGTACCCTCAACAGGAAACCAGGGCTGGCCTCCGCAGACCCCGTCAGCTGTGGCGTAGCGAGCTACTCCGGATTTGATTGTCTTCTTTCATCACAATCAGCCAGTGAGTGCCATCACATACGCACAGCCCGCCCAATGCGATAATGGCCATGTGAATGGAGTAGGGAGGAGGAGTGCTCGTCGAAAAAGAAGACGAGCCTCGAAGCTTCACCAAAGCTATTTGGAGCGGAATTTGGGGAACTAAGTCCTTTATTCTCGAATACTTGGAGTTAAGTCCTTTATATTCTACATTTTGGCGGAAATCGGGGGGGGGTGGGGGGGGTACAAAACCAGTACACCACCAGGACAATATCTTCCGCGCCACTAATCAATGGAAGCGAAGCACTGTGAGTAGCAAGAAACTTGGGACTCCAAAACACCGCGACCGAGAACGCGGATTTGTATCGCAGCCTGCGCGCCACTCCCGCCGGTGTAGAATCAAGCGTCGCGATCATCTGCGCTAACATCCAATAAGCGTTCCAGAGAGGATCTCTAATGGCAACCATGGAAGCCTCACCGCGCCTCCAAATCCGCCTTCACGAAGGCCCGTTCAAGAATGAGACGTTCGTCGATTTCAGCAAAGAAGAGAACGTGCGCAAGATGCGCTCCGCTATTGAAAAGGTGCGCGGACAACTGGGCCGCGAGTATGACCTGATCATCGGCGGCAAGCGCCTCAAGACCTCGGACAAGATCCGTTCCATCAATCCAGCCAAGCCTTCCCAAGTGGTCGGAGTTCACCAGAAAGCTGGCAAGGAGCACGTCGAGCCCGCCGTACAGGCCGCCTCTCAGGCTTTTGGCCGTTGGAGCCATACGTCGGTCGAAGAGCGTGCATCGCTTCTGTTCCACGTGGGCGATGTGATGCGTGAGCGCAAGCTGGAATACATGGCCTGGCTGGTGTTCGAAGTTTCGAAGAACTGGTTCGAGGCCGATGCCGATATTTCCGAGACCATCGATTTCTGTGAGTACTACGCGCGCGAGGCGCTGCGCTTTGCTAAGGCGGAACCGTCCGTGCAACTGCCAGGCGAGCGCGATACTTTGAGCTACATTCCACTCGGGGTGGGCGCGGTGATTCCTCCCTGGAACTTTGCCTGCGCCATCATGGCCGGTATGACGCTCGCTTCGATCGTCAGCGGCAATACCGTAGTCCTAAAGCCGTCGAGCGATTCGCCTACGATTGCAGCGAAGTTCGTGGAACTACTGGAAGAGTGCGGTTTGCCTGAAGGCGTGGTGAACTTCTGTCCGGGCGGCGGCGCGAGCTTCGGAGACGCGCTGGTGGCGCATTCGAAGATTCGCTATATCGCTTTCACCGGCTCGCGCGAAGTCGGATTGCACATCAACCAGACCGCGGCGCAGCAGCAGCCGGGGCAGTTGTGGATTAAGCGCACCGTCCTCGAAATGGGCGGCAAGGACGCCATTATAGTCGATGCCGACGCCGATATCGATTCCGCCGTGGAAGGCGTCGCCCAGGCTGCATTCGGCTTCCAGGGCCAGAAGTGCTCGGCCTGCTCGCGCGCCATCGTCGACGAGCGCGTATACGACAAGTTCCTGGAGAAACTGAAATCGCGCGTTGAACGCATCACGGTCGGCGATCCAACGCTGAACCCGAACATGGCTGCGGTCATCAACGAAGGTTCGATGAAAGACATTTTGCGCTACATCGAGATCGGCAAGAAGGATGGACGCCTGATCACCGGCGGCGCGCGTGCCACCGATGCTGGCGACGGTTACTTTATTCAGCCGACGGTGATTGCCGATATTCCGGCGAAGTCGACGCTGGAGCAGGAAGAGATCTTCGGGCCGGTGCTGGTGGTGATCAAGTCGAGCAACTTCGACCATGCCCTGGAAATCGCCAATGACACCGAGTTCGGGCTGACCGGCGCCGTTTACTCGAGTTCGCGCGAGAAGCTCGATCGTGCCGTGCGCGAGTTCCACGTCGGCAATCTCTATCTGAATCGCAAATGCACGGGAGCGATGGTGGGCGCACATCCCTTCGGCGGCTTCAATATGTCGGGGACTGATTCGAAGTCGGGCGGGCCGGATTATCTCTACTTATTTACACAAGCAAAAAGTGTGGGCGAGAAGATCTAACCAGGGAAATTCGATCCCAACTCGTGTTATAGTCCCGGGCCATGTTAGCGAGACGCGTTTTGCCTGGTTACCTGCTTTGGGTGGCGATCGTGACCGCTTGCCTGGCTTTTGCTCAATCGCCCACTCGCGACGTCCATCGTGAGATCACTGTCGATGAGGATCGCGAGCCTGCACCGCGCTTTCACGCCAAGACCCTGGAAGGCGAACAGTTCACCAACTCTTCGACCAAGGGCAAGGTGGTTTTGTTTCAGTTCTGGACAACGTGGTGTCCCTACTGCAGGAGCGAGGAAGCGCTGGTCAATAACATAACCACTGAGTTTGCCGACAAGGGTCTGGTAGTTCTGGCGGTTGACGTCGCCGAATCGAAGAAGGTCGTGCAGCAGTATTTGAAAGATCATCCCCGCAAGTGTCGCATTGTGATGACCGGAGACACGAATCTTGCCGCCATGTATGCCGCGAACCGTTATCCCATTTACGTGGTAGTCGATCGCGATGGCAAGATAGTCGATACGCAACGTGGATCGGGTGGAGAAAGGCGACTTCGCAGGTCGCTGGCTCGCGCCGGTCTTGAATCCAAGGACTCTGAATAGTTTCTGCAATAACTGAGAAAGGCCGCCCGCGGGCGGCCTTTTGTCATTCCGAAAATGTTAGTTGCTGATGCCCGCGCTCTGAGGCGGTAGCGGGATGGCTGCTGCTGCCGTGGCCGCCGCAGCTTCGTTCAGGATGCGGTGGTGAATCGTAAACAGCGCCAATTCCAGCCGGTCCGACACACCGATCTTGTCGTAGACGTTGCGCAGGTAGTTCTTGATTACCTGCTCGGTCGTCCCCAACTGAGTGGCGATTTCCTTGTTCTTGTATCCCTGAACGATGAGGGCCACGATGCGCAGTTCCTTGGCCGTCAAGCGGTCACGGACGCGCAGTCCGACCATATCGTTTTCGGTCAACTCGCTGGGCACTGCCATGTCCTGCACCCAGTTTTCGCCCCGGGCGATCTTGCGGACACAGTCGACCAGCGCGGGGCTGGTGACGTTGCGATAAACGACGCCATGGGCGCCCGCTGCCATGTAGCGCTGCGCGCTCTCGCCGGTGTCGGCGAGAACCACGACGCGGGTCTTGTTCTTGTTGGCAGCCGCGAGGACGGAATTGAAATCGGAGTGAAAACCTCCCGCGATGATCAGCACCGCGGCGCGAAATTTGTCGAGCGCCATGAACATCTGCTCGGCAGTTTGCGCCTGGGCCACTATGCGCATTTCGTCTTCTACGGCCAGCACCTTCGCGATGCCAGCTCGGAAGATCGCCTGATTGTCGGCCAAAATAAGTTTCAGCATGGATCCTGCTCCCCGGTTAACTGTTGCGAACGAATTCGTAAGAATCGATTACGCAAGCGACGCCCCGGCTATCTCCGGATCCGGCGCTGGCATTGGGCTCATCGGTCCGCACTACGCGGCCGCGGCACTGAATCACAACATCGTCCTTGCCCCCGGTTACCTCTGGAGGCAGGGTGATCTCAAACTCTACTGGTGAGCCGACCTCGAGCGATGCGTCGGCGCGGATGTATACGCCGGCGGCACTCAGATCGCCGGTCATGCCGCTATGACTGTCACCGGCGGTATCTTCCCTATGAATCTTGATCGGCAAATGCAGCGGAAACCTTTTTCCGGTACGCGCTTCGGACACGACTCCTCCTCTACTCTCGCTCTGCGGCTTCTACCCAAAGTTAGAAGACCAGGCAGACGACCAAGCCAGAAAACCACGGAATTCCCAGCCCAAAGCCTGACGAGCAGCTATCGGGTTTATATCACGGAAAATACCCCAAAAGAAGCCCTGATTACCTAAGTAATACCAGTAGGAACTAGGTTCCGGCCCGGATCCAGCGCCGGAGACTGCCCTCAAACGGCTTCAAAGAGGGCATAAATCTCGTCCAAATCGACCCGCTGTCGGGCTGGTTTTGGCGTTTTTGCCGGGGGCGACGACAGGAGGCGGGGGCATCCGGTCATCAATCGATCCTCAGATGTGGACAGTCCCTACGGCCACGCAGTCTGCATCGAGTGGATTCGCATTACTCCCCGCCAGTTGACTCATGAGCCACAAATACGTGGTCAGGTGATGCATGCACGGGATCGAGGGATTGATCGCGTTCGGTGGTGGATTGAGTTCGCACAGCGTATTCACGTGCTCATACGGCAGGGGAAGAATCGGCGGCAGCTTCGGCACTAGATCCTGGCGGTTCGCAATCCGATAGCAGGAAGGAATCGCGGTGTTGAATTCACCCGCGAAGGTGTGGTCGCCGGTACGCGGGCTGGCATAGGTGTAGGCGGTGGGAGCGTGGCACGATGTGTTTAGTCCCACGTCAAGGGTCAGCAACGTTGCCAACGCGCCGCCCAGGCTGTGTCCGCAGACGGTCACGTTGACGGCTGCTCCGGAATCGGTATAACTTTTTATCGAATCCTTCGCTGACTGGGTCCCATTCGCCGGACCAACTCTCAACGAGCGATATACGGCGGTGAAGCCATCTTCGGTGAAACCATGAGAACCCGCAACCGGAGATGGCATCATCAAATACGAAGCATCATGCAGCCATTCCAAAATCGTGTCCGTGCCGCGAATTGCGGCCACCAGTTCTTTGGTATCGGAAACGGCCAGAAAACCGAAGGTCACGACGTCTCCTAAATGAGCATCAATGTCGGTTGCCAAATCGTCGCCATAAAGCGTTTGAAGGAAGGTGTAGCCGGCAGTCTTGATCGCACTTATCTCATTGGGGCCATAGGCTCCGGTCGGATTGACCGATTCGGCGATCTTAACCAGCAGGGCATACTGAATCGCTGTATTCCAATTGATCGGCAGCATAGGCACCTCGATGCGCAACTTTCGCTAGCCGACTGCATTCTGGCTCGTCCCCCAGGCCCTTGTCACTATTTTTCTTTTCTCAAGGAAGTGTCTGGAAGATCACTGCGCCCGACCCTCAGATGAGGCTGTCAGCTTGCTCCTTGGGGCAGCGTGCAGCCGGGCATCGCCGCCGCTCGGCTACCCAGCGGTAGCCGGTCCGCATCGCGACTGTCATTCCAGGAAATTTCGCTATCCACACCAGCGGCCGCGCCCACCACAACTCTCGCGCCACAGCGAGTACGGCGGCGGCGCCGAGGTATTGGGTCCCGTCCGTCAGTACAAAGCGGATAGTGCGCAGCAACTCCTCCGGCGAAAGGCCAAGCAGCACCGCCACGCGCGGGTCCTGCAGCGGGGCCAACGCCAAGCCGCGCCGTTTCATCGGACCCATCAGCCACCTGGCAATCCCGATGCAGAACGCGCACTCCGCATCGAAGAAAAGCCATCCGCGGGCGTGTCGCCCTTTGCCGTCCGTCATTTCCGATGCCAGCGAGATCATGGCCGCCTCATTTCACTTGTGTTTTTTTTCGGCACCCAAAAGCGCCTTTAGTTTTCCGCGCAGGCGTGCCATCCCCTTCAGCGCCACCGTCGGGACGCTCACGAGTTCCTCGAACAAACCCGATGCGGTGGTGAGGAATTCCAACATCTCTTCCAATCGTTCCCGAGTGTAGGCGTTGCCTGGTGTGTTTTTCAGTTCGCCCACGCATTCCTGCAACATCCGCAGGGTGGGGTCGATCTCCCGCCGTTTCCGTTCTTCGGAAACGATCCGGAAAATCTCCCACACGTCTTTCACTGACTCGAAGTGGTCCCGGCGATCGCCCAGAACGTGTACCACGCGGACGATCCTCCAGCCTTGCAACTCACGCAGACTGTTGCTCACGTTCGATCGGGCGACCGCCAGGGTATCGGCGATGTCCTCGGCATGCAGCGGCCGGGGAGAAACGAAAAGCAAAGCATGCACCTGGGCCACCGTGCGATTGATGCCCCAACGCGTGCCCATTTCACCCCAATGCAGGATGAACTTCTGTTCGATTGGAGAGAGTGGCATAAGAGGATTCTCTTAGTTCTGTCATTACAGAAATTAACGCAATAACAGTAATTAGTCAAGGCTTTTGAAGGGAGCGGCCGCACTCGGCGCTGGGCTACAGGCCGCCGGCACCGCAAGCCATCTTGCCCAAGCAACAGGGGCATGGAGATATGGAAAACGCTCCGCGTTTCCCACATCCCCACACCCCCGGCGACGACTACGGACAAATGTTCGACGAGGCGTTACACTAACATTCCACCTGGTACAAAAGACCGGTCAGGTCAGTGGTAAACACGGGTTAATACCTTCCGAGTAAATAGGCAAGCAAGAGGAAATGAATCCGTGCCGGAAGCCACTAACCCCGACAGTCGCTGCGAGGGAGGTCGGTTGGCGTAACTCGCACCCGCCCATTATCATGTTGGAACCTTGGGGAGTGCATTATCATTTGAGTGTCCGCGCCGCCCAACATGCTGCAGAAGCGAATCGACGATCAGCCGACCATCTCGCCGGAGAACATCCGCGAAGCCGAAGGAATTTTCCTGCAGCATCTCAAACGCGTCGGTTTGAAACAAACTGGACAGCGCAACGCAATTCTGCGGACTTTCCTGGAAACTCGTGAGCACCTCTCGATCGACGAGTTGCATCGACTGGTCAAGAAAACAGATCCACGCATCGGTTTCACCACCGTCTACCGGACGCTGAAGCTTCTGGCAGGTTGCGGACTGGCCAGCGAAGTTGCCTTTCACGACGGCATCGCGCGCTACGAGCACCAGTACAACCGCCGCAGTCATCACCACATGGTCTGTACCGAGTGCGGCGCTTCGGTCGAATTTTTCGCGGAGAAAGTGGGAGAAATCGAACAGGAGATCGGACGCAAGCACCACTACGTCACCACCCGCCACACCTTTCAGATCTACGGCATTTGCGAAGCATGCCGCAAGAAGAGGAATGGACGCCGACTTGTCTAGTGCAGAGCAAGGTCCACCGAATAGTTCGGAAAATAGTTCGGAAAATAGTCCGGAAAAAGGTCTGGAAAAGAGTCCGGAAATTAGTGCGGAGAACAGTCCAGCGACTCCCGCGCAAGCCACCGTGAAGTGTCCGCACTGCGGAACCGTGATGCCGGCGAACGCCGCATTCTGCCCAGGATGCGGCTGGTCGATGACGCCGCTTCCAGCCGCGGATCGGGCGGTCGCGGCGGTCGCTTATCTCACCTTCGTTGCCGGTACGGTGATCTTAGTGCTGCCGGAATTTCGCGGCAGCCGCTTTGTTCGCTTTCATGCCTGGCAAAGCATTTTGCTCTGGGGAACCTTTTTCGCGTTGACCATCGCCGCGCTCTTCCTTTCGAATGTCGCTGCCGCCATGCTTTTTCTGCTGTTTGGAATCATGGCTTCGCTGGCGATGTTGTTCTTGTGGATTGTTCTGACGCTCAAAGCGTGGCAGGGCGAGCGCTTCGAGTTGCCGCTGTTCGGAGAACTGGCGGCGCGGTTGCCGTAAGTATCAGGTATCAGGTCTGAGGTGTTAGGAAAAACAGAATCAATTTCGTTTCACTGGCGACGTTCTCCTGAGACCTGACACCTGCCACGTGAGACCTTGCTGTTCTCGCGCGCATCGTTCAAAATAATCAATTCACTTCGTATCGCACTTTATACTTCAACATGCATCTCAGGAGAACTCATTGAGTCAGCTTCAGCGCGTTAAGATCAGCGCTCTCGGCACCTACGTTCCACCCCGCCTTCTCACCAACGCCGACCTCGAAAAACTTGTCGATACCAATGACCAGTGGATCATGGAGCGTGTCGGCATCCGCGAGCGTCATCTCGTGGACAAAGGGGTTGCGACCAGCGATCTTGCGGTGGAAGCGGCGAAGAAAGCGCTCGCCGAGCGCGGCATCGACGCTTCCGATCTCGACGCGATTATTGTGGGGACGGTTACGCCCGACATGTTTTTCCCCTCGACCGCTTGTCTCGTCCAACACAAACTCGGCGCGAAGAATGTCTGGGGATTCGATCTTTCGGGTGCCTGTTCGGCCTTTGTTTACGCGTTGCAGGCTGGAGCGCAGTTCGTGGCCACGGGATCTCATAAGAAGGTGCTGGTGATCGGCGCTGACGTGATGTCATCCATCATTGACTACACCGATCGCGCCACTTGCGTCATCTTTGGCGATGGAGCGGGCGCGGTCCTGCTCGAACCCGCGGAAGACGACTCCGTCGGGCTCATTGACTTTCTGCACGAAGTGGATGGATCAGGGGGTTGCTCGCTCTACATGCCGGGCGGCGGAAGCCTGAATCCATCGACCCGCGAAACCGTCGACAAGAAAATGCACTTCGTTCATCAGGACGGGGCCGCGGTGTTTAAATTCGCGGTGCGCAAGATGGCCGCGCTCTGCGAAGAGATTCTTAAACGCAACAACATCAAAGGGAGCGAGATCGACGCTTTCATCCCGCATCAGGCGAACAAACGCATCATCACAGCGACTGCCGATCGCCTGAATATGCGTCCAGAAGCCGTGATCATCAACATAGAGACTTACGGAAACACTACTGCGGGGACGATTCCGCTGGCCATGGAAACCGCACGCCAGGAAGGCAAACTGAAGAAGGGAAGTTTGGTGCTGCTGGCCTCGGTGGGCGCGGGATTTACGAGTGGAGCGACTTTGCTTCGCTGGGCCTACTGAGACTGGTCTCAGATTTTTCCATAACCGGACCGCTGTTCTCGTACCGACTCCACCGCTGCATTGTTTCTGTAATCGAGGTTCTCAAAGATGCGAACGCGTAGTTCAAAGGCAAAGCCCATGGCAGCCCAACGGGAGAGCGTGACAAACGCTTGGCCACACTTGTCCATGAGTAGAAGCGCCGGTTCGCATACTCGTATCCGGCCAAAAGCTCCTCTGGGCTCATTTGTTTGGGCCGGAAGACCACGTCCGCGCGGCCGTTGTACTTGCTCCAGTCGTGCGTCAGGATCCGGCCCTCGGCTTCCAGACGCTGGTACAGTCGAGTTCCTGGAAAAGGAGTAAGGATGTTGAAGGTTGCATTCTGCACTCCCGCCGCATCGAGGAAGTCCACCGTTTCGCCGAAGACCGCTGGCTTATCGTTATCGAAACCGAAAACGATACCCGCCTGCACCGCGATGCCATGGGAATGGATCCGCTCAATCGCGCGACCGTAGTCGGACACGCGGTTGAAGCGCTTCTGCACTTCATTCACACTGCTTTGCGAGATTGACTCCAGCCCGACGAACAGTTGTTTGCAGCCGCTGCTCGCTGCCAACTCAAGAAACTCGTCGTCTTGAGCAGCATGAATGCTCGCCTGGCTGCTCCACCACTTGCGATGGGGAGCGAGAGCCCGGAACAGCTTCTTGGCGTACTCCATGTCGCTCGCGATGTTGTCATCCCACAGGATGATCACCTTGCCGGGAAAAGAGCCGAACTCTTCCGCCACCGCCTCCGCGGGTCGCTGGCGCACCTGGCTCTGATACATAACCGCGAGTGTGCAGAAATCGCAACGGTGCGGACAGCCGCGCGTGGCAAACAGAACCCCACCCGTAAGATCGCGCCGGTGAAACAGGTCTTTCCGCGCCATCGGGGCATGTTCCAGAGTCGGGGGTTCGGTGGAACAGTACCTGTGGCTATGCTGCCCCGCGTCAAAGTCGCGCAAGAATTGCGGCCAGTGGGATTCGGCCTCTCCGACGAAGATTACATTCGCGTGCGCCTGCGCCTCATCCGGCATCAGAGTCACATGTGGTCCCCCCCAATACGACCGGAATTCCCCGCTGCCGGAACCGGTCTGCCATGGCATAGACGTGAGGCGCACTCGGGGTGTGGAAGGTAATCGCTACCAGGTCCGCTGGCAGACCGAAATCGACCGGCTTCACCACCTCATCGATATGGAGCACAGTCCAACGGGGCGGTGCGAAGGCGGCTAGATACGGCATGGTGATTTGCTGAAAGTTCAGGACACGGGAACGCCGTACCTTCTGGATTTCGGGTGAGGAAGCGGTGATCAGAAGCAAGGTTCGCACAATTAGGTTGGATGTGAGGCCTACTTGATTGCCAGCGCTCCCACGAGCGACTCGAAAATCTTGCATCCATCGGTGCCCCCGAGTTCAGGTTCGGCGGCGCGCTCGGGATGGGGCATCATGCCGAGCACGTTGCGTCCGGGGCCGCAGATGCCGGCTATATTCTCCAGCGATCCGTTGGGATTTGCTTCAAGTGTAATTTCGCCTTGCGCGTTCGCGTAGCGGAAGACGATGCAGTTGTCCCGTTTGAGCTCCGCGAGCGTTGACTCATCGCAAAAATAATTGCCTTCCATGTGGCCGATGGGGATGGTCAACACTTCGCCTTTGCGGCACGCGTTGGTAAACGGGGTCTCGTTGTTTTCCACCCGCACCCGCACCGGCTTGCAGACATATTTCAAGCCGATGTTGCGCATCAGCGCTCCGGGCAGCAACCCCGCTTCACACAAAATCTGGAAGCCGTTACAAATGCCGAGAACCAGTCCGCCCGCGGCGGCGAACTTACGCACGGATTCCATCACAGGCGAGAACTTGGCGATGGCGCCGGTACGCAGATAGTCGCCGTATGCGAACCCTCCGGGCACAATCACCACATCGCAATTCTCAAGGT
>DATFZT010000090.1:0-2925 GCA_035314185.1 Terriglobales bacterium | reverse complement strand
TTGCACTCCCAGTTGCCAATCGCAAAGTCCACAAACTCAAGCTGGGAAACGTTGCGGAAGTCGGTAATCGGAAACACTGACTGAAATACCGCCTGCAGCCCGCCGTCTTCGCGCTCGCTGGGCAGTTTGTCCATCTGCAGGAAGCGGTCATAGGAGCGCTTCTGAACCTCGATCAGGTTCGGGATCTGGATGGTTGCTGGAATTTTGGAAAAATCGAAACGCTTGCGATGGATGTTGTGCTTAGTCATGCTCAGGAACTCCTGCTTTCAGGCAGCCTGGGGCTGCAGTACAAGCGGAATGAGGGACGCAAAAAGCGGCGCCACAAATTATTGCTTAACGAGACTGCTACAGCTCACGAGCGGAGTGCGCGGAAAAAAGCGAGAGGCTCCCGCAAGGACAAGCTTGTCCGCGGGCGCCACGTGCGACGCTTACTCTTGAATAACTTGTAAAATTCCGTGCCAGTTCAAAAGGCCTGTTCCGTCCCGCCGCCCGCGGGACCGGCTGCCATACTTTCATCCAGCGACCCTTTTCCGTTCCGCTTCCTGGTTGTATTTGGAGGATGCGGGTCGCCGTCGCCTCGCAGTGAAGCCAGGGTAAGCGGGTTATTTATTAGATATTAACACCACTCCCAAGGATTCAGCTACTGTTCGGTCAAATAATTGCTAGCGAGATGCGGCTCGTGTGGTGACGGGACCTTGCCCCGTCCAAGCGGCGCAAAGCCCCGCTTCCACACACCCACCCAGCCCTGCCAAAATTATTTGACCTCGACAGTTGCGCCCGCTTCAGTGAACTTCTTCCTGATGGTCTCGGCTTCGTCCTTCGAGACACCTTCCTTGATGCTCTTGGGAGCGCCGTCAACAAGATCCTTTGCCTCTTTCAGGCCAAGGCTGGTGACTTCGCGTACTGCCTTGATTACATTGATCTTATTGGCTCCGACTTCCTTCAGGACGACCGTGAATTCGGTCTTTTCCTCAGCCGGGGCTGCCGCGCCCGCCGCCGCACCACCGGCCACCATCACCGGGGCCGCTGCCGCCGCCGAAACGCCCAGACGCGATTCCAGTTTCTTCACCAGCTCTGCCGCTTCCAGCAACGACAGGCCGACAATCGACTCTTCCAACTGCTGTATATCCGCCATGTGAATCTCTCCGCTTCTTAATGTAAGATTTACGATTTTGCTATCGCTCGGCCAGGTTTCCAGTGCGACCAGGTCGTCAACTCCGGCGCCAGACAACACCAAAGTTTCCGACCGCGCCACCCCTCGCTTCGCGATAGCTAAATCCTTTTCGGTCAGCTCTCGCCGACCCGAACTCTTTTCGATGGAGCGCCGGGCGTCCTCGCCCGGCCACCGCAAAACTGGACGGCCGAGGACGGCCGTCGCTCCATCCGAGGCCTACGCCTCTTTGAACTTTTTCTGCTCCACGCCCTGGCCCACCACCACCGCCAGATTCCGTCCGACCGCATTCATCGCCGTAACCAGACGCTGCGACGGAGCGTTCAACAGGAACAGCAGCTTCGAATAAAGCTCGCTCTTCGACGGCATGGTCGCCAGCGACTCGATCTCCTTGACCGTAATTACGCGGCCCTCGACCAAACCGGCCTTGAAGCTGAACTCCGGATTATCTTTGGCGTACTTCGAAAGCGCCTTCGCCAAAGCCACCGGATCGCCTTCGGTATAAGCGATCGACGTCACGCCCTGAAGGTTCTTCAGCGCCGCCTCGACCTTGGTGCCCTTGCCGGCGCGCTCCGCCAAAGTGTTCTTCACCACACGATACTTCGCTCCAGTCGGACGCAATGCCTTGCGCAATTCGAAATCCTGCGTCACCGTCAGCTTGGAGTACGTGGCCACGATCATGCTCGAGGCATTCTTCAGCTCGCCACTGAGCTTCTCAACCTGCGCAACCTTCTTAGCTCTGGTAACCGCCATATAAAAACCCTTTCAAATCTCGTGTAGAGACGGGGCTTGCCCCGTCTGCCGGGCGCAGCCGGCGGCATTGCCTAAATTTGCCTAACTATGCCTTCGCCGCAACCTCGATCGGAGTCGTATCCAGCGAGATCCCCGGCCCCATGCTCGAACTCAAATAGCAGGCCTTGATGTACTTGCCCTTGGCCACCGAAGGCTTAGCCTTGATCACGCTAGAAATCAGCACGGTCGCGTTGTCGATCAGTTTGTCGGCCGAGAAGGAAATCTTTCCCACCGGCACGTGCACCAGCGCCGTCTTATCGGTGCGGAACTCGACCTTGCCGGCCTTGACTTCCTGTACGGCGCGCGCCACGTCCATAGTGACCGTACCCGTTTTCGGATTCGGCATCAGGCCCTTCGGCCCTAGGATCTTGCCCAAACGGCCCACCGACTTCATCATGTCGGGTGTGGCAATCAGCGCGTCGAAGTCGGTCCAGTTTTCTTTCGTAATCTTCTCGACCATATCTTCGCCGCCGACAAAATCCGCGCCCGCCGCCTCGGCCTCGCGAACTTTTTCGCCGCTCGCGATCACCAGAACTTTCTTCGACTTGCCCAGTCCGTGGGGAAGCACGACCGTGCCCCGCACCATCTGATCGGCGTGTTTCGGGTCGACGCCCAGCCGCAACGTCACTTCGACGGTCTCGTCGAACTTTGCGTATTTCACTTTCTGCAGAAGTGGAACTGCTTCCTGCAGCGTGTAAGGACGCGGCTCGACTCCCTTCCGCGACTTTTCGATGTTCTTACCTGACTTCTTCATTTTCACCTCAGTCTCCCACCGCCGCTTCTCTATTCCGAAGAGCCGTAGTGTTTTCGACTTACCCCTACTCGTGTGGTGGCGGGGCTCTGCCCCGCGACGGGGTATAACCCCGTCACCACACAAAAATCTATTCCGCGACTTCAATCCCCATCGACCGCGCCGTACCGCGCACGCTCCGGATGGCGGCATCGACCGATGCGGCGTTCAG
>DATFZT010000089.1:0-43507 GCA_035314185.1 Terriglobales bacterium | reverse complement strand
CAGATCGCGATACGACTTCAGCGAATCTTTATAGATCAGGATGTGTCCCGGGCAGTTCATGGGCTTGAGGCGATATTCGGCGTCGTCGAGCTCCATCACGTCGAACATGTTCTGCGAGTAGTAGCCCTCGTGGCCGGAGGTAAAAAACAACTGGCGGCGGGCCACGTGCGGCGTATAGACGAGCGAGTAGCCGCGGCGCAAATACTCGTTGCGCATCCAGTCTTCCATCTCTTTGCGGATGATGCCGCCCTTCGGATGCCAGAAGATCAGGCCGGGGCCGGCTAGTTCCTGGATGGAGAACAGGTCGAGCTGTTTGCCGAGCACGCGATGGTCGCGCTTTTTCGCTTCTTCGATGCCGGCGAGGTAGGCGTCGAGATCTTTCTTGGAAAAAAATGACGTGCCATAGATGCGCTGCAGTTGCGGATTCTTCTCGTCTCCCAGCCAATACGCGCCCGCGATGTTGAGCAGCTTGAAGGCTTTGATCTTTCCGGTCGAAGGCAGGTGCGGACCGCGGCAGAAATCCTGGAACTTGCCGGTCTTGTAAACTGAGATTTTTTCATCGGGCTTAGTGAACTGCTCGATGAAGTGGCACTTCATGAAGTCGCCTTCACCCTTGAATTTTTCGAGACCTTCCTTGCGCGGCAGAAATTCGCGGGCGTAGGGCAGGTTTTGCTGGACGAGTTCCTGCATTTTCTTCTCGATCTTCTCGAGATCTTCGGGGGTGAACGCGGTGGGACGATAAAAGTCGTAGAAGAATCCGGCCTCGGTCGCGGGACCGTGGCCGAGCTTGGTCTCGGGAAAGAGTTCGAGCACGGCGGCGGCGAGCAGGTGCGCGGACGAATGACGGTAGACTTCAAGCGCCTCGGGGTCGCGGTCGGTGAGGATACGCAGGTCGGTGTCCTTGTCGAGCGGGCGGGCGAGGTCGATCAGATCGCCGTTTGATTTGGCGGCGAGAGCGGCGTCGGCAAGACGCGGGCTGATGGACTTCGCCACGTCGAGCGCGGTGGTGCCTTTGGGAACTTCCTTCGTGCTGCCGTCGGGGAGCTTGAGATGAATGCTGTCTGACATGGATAGGCCTTGTACTCTGCTGAATTTTTAAGTTTATCATTTGCTCGCGCAGGGGCCGGGCGTCCCTATGTGGTTCTGGGGGCAGAATGCAGAGCTTCGATGGAGGACTTCACCTTGGCCGACACGTCTTCCGTATCGCGCACGGTTAGGCCGGTCGTGGAAATTATTTCACCGACACGCATCTCCAGCGGTTGGGACTTGATGTGGTAGGTGTTCATGGGCAGCAGGTCGAAGGTGCCGATGAGCGCGATGGGGACGATATCCGCCTGGGCTTTGATGGCCAGAAAGAATGCGCCTGGCAGAAAAGGTTGAACCTCGCCAGTTTGCGTGCGGCCGCCCTCGGGAAAGATTACCAGCGGCATGCCGCTGCGCAGGCTCCTCAGCGCTGACTTGATGGAGCCGATGGAGGCGGCCGGATTCTGCTGGTTGATGCAGACTTGTCCCGAACGCTTCAGATGCCAGCCGATGAACGGGTAGGCCAGCAATTCACTTTTGAAAATGATGCGGAATTGAAATGGCAAATAGACGTAGAGGATCGGAATATCCAGCGCCGACGCGTGGGTGACCGCATACACGCGAGGCTTGGACGCGTCGATCTTATCCTTGCCATCTCTGTCCCTGTCCCTGTCCATGCCCGTGACTTTCACCGGCGACAGGATCGTCTTCATGATGAGCCACGACCAGAAGCGGGCGAGATTGTGCTGGATGCGCCCGTTGCGGTCGAAGAGAGAGCAGATCAGAGAAAGCGTGCCCAGAATCAGCGTGTAGGCCCAGATCAGCGGGTCGAAAATGAAGTACGAGCGCAGGCGGCTGGGCCAGCCGTGGCGAGTGTTGGGTTGGGCGGCGGGCTGCGTCTCAGACCACTCCGGGACAGCCGCGCGGGGCTGCGCGTTCGAGCGCGGTTCTCCCGACTCTTTTTCCGGCTCCGCGGTGGTGACGATCTTGTTCAAAACTTCCTCGCCTGAACTCTGTCTAACTCTTTCTCGCGGGTAGCCTGCCCTGGCCGAGCGAGACGGGGCAAGCCCCGTCTCTCCGCATGTACTTTAGATGCTCACGTCGAGCATTCGCATCGCTTCTCCTACAATGTAAATCGAGCCGGTAACGACGACCAGGCCGCGGGGTCCGGCGAGTTTGCGGGCTCGGTCCAGCGCGGATGCTACGCTTTCCGCTTCTTCAATATCGATGCCCGCTGCCACGCGCGCCGCTGCCTGCCTGATTTCGTTCGGGCTCGCCGAGCGTGGGTTGTTGGCGTGGGTCACGATCACGTGCGCAGCGATCGGAAACAGAATCTCCGTGATTTCCTGCATGGCTTTGTCGCGCATCACGCCAAAGACCAGGGTGATCTCGCGGCCGTTTCCTTGCTTCTCATATGCGTCCGAAAGCGTCGATCGCAGCGCCCAGGCTCCGGCAGGATTATGCGCGACATCGAGCACATACTCGGGAGCGTCTCCCGCGGGCGGCACCACCTGGAAGCGCCCCGGCCAATGCGTTTCGCGGATGCCGCGGGCGATCGTCTCCGGCGTGATCTGAGATAGGCCCTTATCGTCTAAATCAAGATTACGCAGTTCCACCGCCGTGGCGATCGCCAGTGCCAGGTTGCGCAGCTGATGACGGCCCACCAGCGGCGACTCGACCATGATTCGCGCGCCCATCACTTCCAGTGGATAACGATTGCGGATGCCCGCTTCCTGGCTTATGCAACTCGCGCTTCCCGGTGAAACCGGCGGCACATAGGGCACGGCATTCACTGCGCGCGCGCCCGCGTCCAAAATTGTGTTTCCGATTACGTCGTTGGCTTCGGACAATTGCGGCAGCGTAACCACAACCCCGCCTGACCGGATGACTCCCGCTTTTTCTCGCGCGATCTCGCCGATGGTTTCGCCCAGAAATTTCTGATGATCGAGGGCGATGTCGGTAATGATGCTGAGCCGGGGCTCAACTACATTGGTCGCATCCAGACGCCCGCCCATGCCGACTTCAAGCACAACCATGTCGGGCTGATTGCGAGCGAAATACTCAAAGGCCATGGCGGTCAGTGTTTCAAAGAAGCTGGGATGCCAGGGCAGATCGCCTTCTGAAACCAGGCGCTCGGCAGTGCGGCCGACCACGTCATGGAGCATGGCGAAATCGTCGTCGCCGATGGGCTCGCCATGGAGGCGAATCCGCTCGTTGATGCGAATAAGATGCGGCGAAGTATAGAGCCCCGTTTTCAGCCCCGAAGTTTGCAGGATGGACGCCAGAGTAGCGGCCGTTGAACCCTTGCCGTTGGTGCCGGCGACCAGGACCGCCGGGAAACGGGTTTCCGGATGTCCCAGTGCCGCGAGCAGCACGCGCATGTGCGCCAGGTCGAACTTGTGCGACGGCGTCTGCGCCAACTCGTGGCCTAGCGCGTACATCTGTGCGACTGCGGTTTCGTAGGACAAGGGCAGCTCTCAGCCGTCAGCTCTCGGCTATCAGATTACCAGTTTCGATCTTTGCCGCGAGGCTATCCAGAAAACCACATTCAAGGGCCAAACCATGCACTGAGCAGGGAATAGCGCAATCTGACAGGTGTGCGTGTTTTGTCGGTAAGCGCCCGCTAGGAAACTGAGAGCTGAAAGCTGACAGCTGCCTTTACGCCGCCTGCGCCATGAAATCCAGCGCGCGCGCGATATACGGCTTGAGTTCCTTGCGCAGGACGACGGCATCGAGCATTCCGTGCTCCAGGAGAAACTCGGAGCGCTGAAAACCTGGCGGCAGCTTCTGGCGGATGGTCTGCTCAATCACTCGCGGGCCGGCGAAGCCAATCAGGGCGCCGGGTTCGGCGATGTTGAGATCGCCCAGCATGGCAAACGACGCGGTCACGCCGCCGGTGGTGGGATCGGTCAAAACGGAAATGTACGGAACCCGCGACGCGTCTAAACGCGCCAGTGCGGCGGAAATCTTTGCCAGTTGCATCAGGCTGATCACACCTTCCATCATGCGTGCGCCGCCCGATGCCGAAACGATGACGATTGGCGTCCGGGTTTCAATCGCCTTCTCAATCGCCCGTGTAATGGCCTCGCCCACCACCGCTCCCATGCTGCCGCCGATAAACGAATATTCCATCGCGCTCACGATCACGGGCTGGCCGTTCAGCTTGCCGTGGGCGTTGATGATGGCATCTTTCAGGCCGGTATCGGCCTTCGCCTGTTTCAGGCGCGAGGAGTACGCTTTCAGGTCCACAAACTTCAATGGGTCGGTGGAGACCAGATTGCAGTCGAAGACGTCGTATTGATTGTCGTCCAGAAGCTGGGCCAGACGGGTGCGAGCGTCGATGCGAAAATGTTTGTCGCACTTCGGGCAGACGTTAAGGTTGTCTTCGAGGTCTTTTTTCCAGATAATCTGGCGGCAACTGTCACACTTCACCCACAGTCCCTCAGTGCGTACTTTCTTCTCGCCCGAAGTGTCCAACTCACCGGATTGTCGCTTGAACCAAGTCATGTGAAATTTGTAATTGGTAATTTAGTAATTTGTAATTTAAAACCAAAACCTCCGGACTGAGGGGCTCAAAATCACCAATTACAAATCGCAAATTACCAATTCAGTATTCGATTCCTCTCTGCGCCATCACGCCTTTCTCGTAGGCATGTTTTACCTGGCGCATTTCGGTTACGGTGTCGGCTAGCTCGATAATTGTCGGATGCGCATTCCTTCCGGTCAAGATGACGTGCACCATCTCCGGCTTGTGTTTCAGAGACTCGGCCACTTTCTCCGGGTCCAGCATACCGTAGCTGATGGCGTAATTGATCTCGTCGAGCACCACCAGGTCCCAATCGCCGGATTGGATCGCCTTCTCGGCCTCTGCCCACGCTTCTTCCACCATCCGCACATCTTCAGGGTCCGGCTTCTCTGCGCCGACTTTCACGAAGCCGCGTCCCATCTGCTTCATGACGAACTTATCTCCGAAAGCCTTGACCGCGTCTAGTTCGCCGTAATGCCACGAACCCTTCAGAAATTGCAGCATCAGGACGCGCATCCCCTGCCCAACAGCCCGCAGCGCCGTCCCCATGGCTGCGGTCGTTTTTCCCTTGCCGGGACCGGTATTCACGATGATGAGACCACGGCGCAGATCCGACATAGGAAAGATCCGACATCAAGCCGAGTCTCTGATTGTACGCGGACGGGAATGCCGGTGCCATGGCTGAGCTCTGAGTAGTGGTTCTCCGGTCCGATCCTATTGGTCCGCTCTATTTCAAGAACAATCGGGCTTCGAAGGTATAATCCCCATTGCTTATGGCACTGCTCCCTGGCACAAAGATCGGGCCATACGAGATCCAGTCGCTCCTCGGTGCTGGGGGCATGGGCGAGGTATATCGCGCGCGCGACACCAGGCTACAGCGCACGGTCGCGATTAAAATCCTGCCCGCTCATCTGTCTTCCGACCGGGACCTGCACGCGCGCTTCGAGCAAGAAGCGAAATCCATCTCGGGACTGCAACATCCCAACATTTGCGTAGTTTATGACGTCGGTTCGCAGGATGGCGTTGACTTCATGGTCATGGAATACGTCGCCGGAAAGACGCTGGATAAATTGATTCCTCCAGGTGGCATGGCGCCGGAGCAAGCGATCCGGTACGGCGTGCAAGTTGCCGACGCTCTGGCGCGCGCACATGCCGCGGGCATCGTACACCGCGACCTGAAGCCGGCGAACATCATGGTGGACGAGAGCGGACTAGTCAAAGTGCTGGACTTTGGCCTCGCCAAACTCGCTGCCCCCGCGTCCGCGATGAACGGCGCTGGTAGTGGTGACGACGCGACCATGGCAAGCATGGCAACGACGCCTGGGATGATCGTGGGCACGGTAGCCTACATGTCGCCGGAACAGGCCGAAGGAAAGCCCATCGGTGCACGCAGCGATGTCTTTTCATTCGGTTCGGTGCTCTACGAAATGTTGACCGCGCGGAGAGCTTTCGTGGGCCAATCGAGCGCCGCGTTGCTTTCGGCCGTCATGCGGGACGATCCGAAGCCGTTGAGCGAAGTAAAACGAGATGTCCCGGCGGAAGTGCGCCGCGTCGTTGCCCACTGCCTGAAAAAAGATCCGGCTGAGCGGTTCGCCTCGGGCGCCGAACTTACGCAGGAACTCAAGAACTGTCGTGAACTGCTGTTCCCGGAGTCGGGCGCGATGCTAAGCCCGGCGCGGATTGTCAGGGAGGTGCAACGCCCGCGGGTGCTGGTTCCGCTGTTGCTGACCGTCATCCTTCTTGGAACTGGAGCGGGCTGGCTGGTGAAGCGCTACCGCGATGCTCGCTGGGCGCGCGAAGTGGCTCTGCCAGAGATCTCGAAGCTTTCGGACCAGGGAAAATTTGGCGACGCTTACGCACTCGCTGTGAAAGCCGAGAAATCGATTTCAGGGGATCCGGCGCTGGCCAAACTGTGGCCACTCATCTCCTACCAGACGTCGGTTGAGACAACACCGGCAGCGGCCGATGTGTACCGCAGGGCGTACAGCGACGCAAGCGCGCCTTGGGAACCGGTCGGTCGCACGCCGTTCAAGAATGTCCGCCAGCCGCGGGGGATGTTCGTCTGGAAGTTTGAAAAACCGGGATTCGGTACCGTATTGCGAACCACCGCTGCCTTGTTTGGCTGGTATTCGGTGCCTATAGGTCAGCCCGTAGCCGCAGCCGTCACTCTCGATCAGTCCGAGAAGATTCCTTCTGGCATGGTGCGGGTTTCGCCAGAAAAATATTCCAGGACGCTATTCATCCCGGGTTACGAGGGCATGCCGGAATTGCCCCTGAAAGACTATTGGATCGATCAATACGAAGTGACGAACCGCCAGTTCAAGGGCTTTGTCGATAACGGTGGATATCAAAAGCGCGAGTATTGGAAAATCGACTTCCAGCGGGACGGAAAGCATGTTTCGTGGGAACAAGCGATGGCGCTGTTCCGAGATAGTGCCGGCCGCCCCGGACCCAAAGACTGGATCCAGGGTGAATACCCCAAAGGACAAGATGACTACCCGGTTACCGGTATCAGCTGGTACGAAGCGGAGGCATATGCCGAGTTTGCCGGCAAGAGTTTGCCCACGATCTATCACTGGAATCGGGCAGCGGGGCCGTTTTCCGCGGCGTTCATCGTGCCGGCCAGCAACTTTGGCAGCTCAGGTATTTTGCCGGTCGGCAGCAAGCCAGATATGAGCCCGTGGGGCAACTACGACATGGCAGGCAACGTGAAGGAGTGGATCTGGACCGAAGCGGAGTCCGGCAAACGCTATGTTTTGGGCGGAGCCTGGGACGAGCCCAACTATATGTTCATCGACCCGGACGCGCAATCGCCGTTTCTTCGGGCCACGAATATCGGATTCCGTTGTGTGAAGTACATCGAGCCCGAATCGATCCCCAAAGTCGCGACCGATCCGATGCCTTCGCCCCGGCGCGATTTAACCAGGGAGAAACCGGCGTCCGACCAACTGTTCCGGGCCTACCGCGGCGTTTATTCCTATGACAAGACACCGCTGAACGCGTCGGTCGAGGCTTTTGGTCCGGACGAAGAGGATTGGAAAGCAGAGAAGATCACCTACGCGGCCGCTTACGGAAACGAACGAGCCATCGCCTACCTGTTCCTTCCCAAGAAAGCCAAACCTCCTTTCCAGACAGTCCTTTTCTTTCCTGGATCGAACGCCCTGCTGTTGCGAACGTTCTCGCTTTATACGACATCGTCTCTGGATGCCGTTCTCCGCAGCGGTCGCGCCGTGCTCTATCCGGTTTACAAGGGCACGTATGAACGAGGCGACGGCATGGAATCAGATGTGGCGACCCAGACCAGCGACTGGCGAGATCACGTCGTCATGTGGGTAAAGGATGCATCGCGGGCCATCGACTACGCTGAGACCCGTCCTGAGCTGGATCACAGTAAGCTGGCTTACTATGGCTACAGTTGGGGCGCGGAAATGGGGGGTATTGTGCCCGCCGTCGAACCGCGAATCAAAGTTTGTATCCTCGCGTTGGGAGGACTCGACTTCCATCGCTCCCTTCCTGAAGTCGATACCATTAACTTCATTTCAAGAGTGAAACAGCCGGTCTTGATGCTGAACGGACACTATGATTTTTTCTTCCCAGTGGAATCGACGCAGGACCCTTTCTATCGGCTGCTTGGATCGAAGAAAGACCAGAAGAAACACCTGCTCTACGAAACCGGTCACAACATTCCGCGCAACGAACTTATCAAGGAAACACTGAACTGGCTGGATCAGTATCTGGGTCCGGTGAACTAGGCTTCGCCCACAAACCACAAGGCGGACGGTTTTGGCTTCCGTCCGCCTTGCATCAAACGGGGAAGTATGTCCCCTAGGGCATTTCGACGACTCGTTGCAGCTTAGGCTGACCTTCGCCATTGGCTGCGCCGGGATCCACGGCGCCGAGCAAGCGGGCTGCGATCCGCAGAGCGTCCATCTCTTTGCGGACCCGCAGCAACTCCTGTTCCTTCATTCGTAGTACGTCGTACGGGTTCTTCATGGGGGAGGGCCTCGCTAACCGATTCAGACTGGTTTCGCCTGTCAGGAAATACATTATGCCGGTTTCGCGCCGCTGTGAAGCTGCCAGAGGTCCATCGAGACGCGGAATCGGCGTTTGTGAGAACGGGGCTGACTGGCCGCTGCCCGTTACCATAAAGTTAATGTCCCAAATGATAGGGATGACGCTTGAGAATGGTGAAAGCACGGTAGAGCTGCTCGAGCAGAACCACGCGCGCCAGCTCGTGGGGTAGCGTCATCTTTCCCAGGGACAAGGTAAAGCGGGCTTGGCGCCGCGCTTCTTCGCTGAAGCCATCGCTGCCCCCAATCGCGAACAGGAGCGGCGTCGCGTTCACCTGCTCGCGCTCCAGAAACTCGGCCAGCTCTTCGGATGAAAATTGGTTTCCCCGCGAATCGAGGAGAATCAGCTTGTGCCGTTCCTTTGGCTGCCGCTGCCGCTCGCCCGCGGCCAGCGACAGGATTGCGGCTTCGTCCTTCAACGCCGAGCCCGCAACGTCGGCATAATGCGAGATGCGTTTCAAGTATTCGTCGGACAGAGCCTGGATGGCTGGCTCTTTCGTCTTGCCGACCCATGCCACTTTGATCTTCACAGGATTCCAATGCCCAGCCCCTAAAGGGGTATCTGATTTGAAGAATTTTCGGCATCGCTAAAGCGATGCCCTGATACGAAGCGCTAGCTTTATACGGAGCACAAGCTTTTCCGCAGCCTGTTCCGCTGCTCAGGCTTTTCCCGACGCCAGGACTATGTCGGCGCCGAACCGGATCTCACCTGCTACGCGATAGGGCTCCATCGCTGCTTTTACCTCGGCACGGATCACCGGCCACTCTTCCGCCCGCACTTGTTCAAGCATGGGCCGGAACGGAGCAGATATTGCGCAGGCGTATTCAAAAACTTCCTCCGCGTCTCCCGGCCAAGTCCAGGGAAGATTCTGGGTGGTCTCCTCGACCGCGTGAAATCCGGCAGCCGAGAGCACGGCGGAGAGCGATCCCGGGGCCGAGAATCGAAACGGGTTGGATCCTTCCGCCGGAAGTATGGCTCCGCCCACGTGCTGGTGCACAATTTTCATCGTCGTCTGCCAATAAGGTTGTTCGATCGGACCCCAGGCGGCAAAGCAGGAGCGTGCTCCGGGCTTCAAAACGCGGCGGAGCTCCGCCAACGCTCGTTGAGGATCGCTGAAAAACATCACCCCAAAGCGGCAAGAGGCGAGATCGAAGGCCTGGTCGAGAAACGGCAACTGGTGCGCGTCGGCCTGCCGGGTGGTGAAGTTCAAGAGATTCTTGTCGCGGGCGCGCTGGGCGGCAATGTCGAGCAGCTCCAAACTCTGATCCACCGCGGTCACCGAACCCTGCGGACCAACGCGCCGCGCCAGGCTGATCCCAGGCTCGCCCGTGCCGCTGGCCAGATCGAGAACTCGCATGCCAGGCAACGGGCGCGAGTATTCGACCACAGCCGCGGTCACCGCGCTGCCCATGGCGGCCGATTTTGCCTTCCACTTTTCCGACGCGATCAAGCGGTAGGAAGAACCCCACGGGGCTGGATTCTGAGCGGACATTTCAGACCTTCTTTTTACGGGTTTTCCTGGGCGCTGCTGCTGTGGATTTGGCGGTCGCCGGTTTGGCAATGCGCCGCGCCTTCGGTTTGGCTATCAATTCGGCCGGCTCCAGGCGTTTGGCCGACTTCCACAGGCGTTCCAGATCATAGAACTGGCGTGCCTTCTCGGAGAAAATATGAACGACGAAGTCCACGTAGTCGAGCAGCACCCACTCCGCCTGTTTGTAGCCCTCGGCGTGGGTTACGCGGAGGCCCAGTGCCTCCAGGCGCTCGTCGACGGCGTCGGCAATGGCCTGAATCTGCCGCGGATTCGTCCCGCTGCACATCACAAAGTAGTCGGTGAACGCGCCCGAATCTTTTTCCAGTTCGAGAACCGTGACGTGGTCAGCTTGTTTGTCCTGGCAGGCGAGGATGGCTTCGTTTACCTGGTGTTTGAGGTCGTCCTTTTTCTTCATACGGGATGATTGATTGTAACCCGGCGGCAGTGGCGACGCGGCCGAGCTGCGCTCAGCTTGGACGGCCGAGGGCGGCCGTCCCTACGCGTGCTTCCCGCGGTAGAGTCCGTGCTTCTTTATGTAATCCGCCACGCGGGGGTCGAGCCATCGGGTCAGCGGCTTGCCCTGCGCGGCGGCTGCCCGAATCGCGGTCGCGGAAATGTTCTGGTTGACTCCTTCGAGCAAGTGCAGCGTGACCCCGGGAAGAACCAGATCGCCTTTGGCCGGCTGCTTATGAAACGGACGAGTCACCGCCGCCGGAGGCCGCAAGTCTTCCGGCAACGACTCGGCCACGTCCCGCAAGGAAAATCCGGGACGGCTGGCCACGATGAAATCGCATTCCGCGAGCAGCGCGCGCGCCTCGTGCCATTGTGCGACCTCGCGGAAGGCGTCAATTCCGATCAGGAAAAACAGCCGGTCCGATTTCTTGAGAGTTTGTTTCAGGCGTCGGACAGTGTCAATGGAATAGTTCGCGCCAACCGACGCGGACTCCAGCAGCGACGGCACGAATCGTTTTTCGTCCTGCGTGGCTAACGCCACCATGGCATAACGATGGATAAACGCTGTGAGCGGCTGTTTCTGTTTGTGGGGAGGAACATTGGCCGGAACAAACAGCACCTGGCGCAGCGAGTGGCGGCTGGCGGCCGCCTCGGCGAGCGCCAGGTGTCCGCGATGGATGGGGTCGAAGCTACCCCCGAAAAAGCCGATATTCATTCCGGTTTTCCCCGTAGTGTTCCCTGCAGTATTCCCGGTGATGCCCCGTTAGTTTCGTCGTTTGCCGGGCTTTGTGGCAAGTCCTGTTGTAGGAATATGTTCCCCCGCCGCCTTTTTGTACCAGCGAGTTTTGCGGAAAACATCATATGAGATTAGGCTATGGGCAAGACATTTGCTTCGCTCGTTGTTGCCCCCAGGCTGTGTCTGGCCGCTTCATCCTGGTAGGTGTACCTCTGGCCACTGTGCCGCCGGGAAAATGCGGTGGACTGCCGTAACTCGCTCTGTGCGAGGCCGGCGAATAACATAAATCTATGCGAATGAAACTCCCCCTCATCCGCAGCTTTGTCGTCGCTCCGGCGCGCGCTCCTGTCCTGCGCTACGGCGTCGCTGTGCTCAGCACTGTCCTGGCGTTGATCCCAACCTTGTTTTTCTCCGATATGGCGGAGAGCCGCCTGGTGGTTTTCGCCGTCGCGGTGATGGTGAGCGCGTGGTACGGAGGATGGAAGCCCGGACTCGCGGCCACCTCGTTTGCGCTCACCGTCAGCGCCTATTATTCGCTCACTGGAGAACAGACTCCGCACGAGTATCACAAAGCGATCGCCCATCTCGCCTTGTTCTTTGCCGTGGCCCTGCTGATCTGCTGGTTCAATGCTGCCCTCCGCGCTACCCAGGAACGCCTGCGCCGCTCCGAGATCAACTTCCGGTCGCTGGTGATGAATGCCCCTTACGGCATCTGCCGCTGCGATGCCCTGGGAACTCTGCAAGACGCAAACCCAGCGATGGTCGCCATGTTTGGCTATGCCAGCGCCGCCGAACTCACGGGCAGACATCTGGGAAGCCTGTACGCCGACGCCCAGCAATGGTTTCAAACCGCCGATTATTTTCATGCGCGCAAGGAATTCAACAACCTGACCACCGAGTGCGTCCGCCAGGATGGCGCGGCCATCGTAGCGCGGATTTCCGGACGATCGATTGCCAACGGCAAAGAAGGAAGCACGTTCGAAATTTTTATGGAAGACATTACCGAGACCCGCATGCTGGAGCTGCAACTGCGTCAGGCGCAGAAGATGGAAGCGATCGGCCGCCTCGCCGGCGGCATCGCCCACGACTTTAATAACCTGCTGATGGTGATCTCCGGCTACTCCGAGTTTCTGCTCGAGCGTCTCGGACCTGACGTCAGATTGCGGGGGCCGGCGCAGGAAATTGCCAATGCCACGCAGCGTGCCACTTCCCTGACCCGGCAATTGCTGGCCTTCAGCCGCAAGCAGATGCTGGCTCCCAAGGTGCTCGACCTGAATGAAGTGGTTGCCGAGAACCTGAAAATGCTCACTCGCATGATCGGGGAAGATATCGATCTGGTCATGGTTCCGAGCCCGATCCTGGGCGCCGTTCGCGCCGATCCCGGTCAAGTCGACCAAGTCATCATGAACCTGACGGTGAACGCGCGCGACGCCATGCCGCAAGGCGGCAAATTGACCATCGAAACCGCTAATGTCACGCTCGATGAAAACTTCGCTCGCACTCACGCCCCGCTCACTGCAGGCAACTACATCATGCTCGCCATCAGCGACACCGGTGTGGGCATGGACAGCGAAACGCAGTCGCGCATCTTCGAGCCCTTCTTCACCACCAAGGGCGCCAAGGGCACTGGGCTTGGCCTCTCTACGGTGTACGGCATCGTCAAACAGAGTGGCGGCTTTATTTTCGTCGACAGCCAACCGCAGCGCGGCACTGCTTTCCGCGCCTATTTTCCGCGAGTCGATGCGCGTGAGGACGCCGCGGCGGCGCCGGAATCTCTCGGCCTTCCGCGCGCCGAGCATGGGCAGGAGACCATCCTGCTGGTGGAAGATGAAATCAATCTGCGCCGTCTTGCCCGCCAGTATCTGGAAACGCAGGGCTACAAGATTCTGGAAGCCGAAGATGGTGCTGCCGCTCTGCAGATCGTCGACGGCTATAAGGGCTCGATCGACCTGTTACTCACCGATGTGATTATGCCGGGGCAGAATGGCCGCGAATTGGCCACGCAGGTGACCAATCAGCTTCCGAATGTCCGCGTGCTTTATATGTCGGGTTACGCCGAGAATGCCATTGGTCATGATGGCACACTCGATGCCGGCATTAACTTGCTCCAGAAACCGTTCAGCCTTCCCGCTCTGCGAGACCGCGTCCGCGAGGTGCTGGATTCCGAGCCCATTCCAGTGGAGGCCGCGATGTCATCCCGCAGCACAGGCCAAGGCGTTCAAGCGGAAAAGAGAATTCCACCATTCCGAGCTCGCCGCTTCAATCTCCATCTTCCGTTGCAATATCGTCCGGTCGGAGAAAAGAGCTGGCGCCCGGGTACTACCGAAAACATCAGCCGCTCCGGATTGCTATTCCAGGCGCAGGAAGCGCTGCTTCCGCATGTACAGCTGGAGATTAGCCTGGTGCTGCCGACAGAAATTGCCGGGCTCGCGGCCACCGAAGTTATCTGTCGAGGAGAAGTGGTCCGCTCGGTCGAAGCGCAAACGCAAGGGCAGGGGCAGGGGCAGGGTGTGACCCCGGCGCTGGCGGCGAAGATTCTGCAATACCACTTTCAACACGGCGCCCGCGTCGCGGAAGCGTAGATCCGCGGTTACTTTCGATAGGCGGCTCCGCTTGGACAAACGCCCTCAGGGGCTGTTACATTGCGGCCAGTACCGTTGCATCATGCGGTGAGGCCAGCGATGTCCCTGGTGGTAAAACTGGAAGACAATCTGGGCGAACGCAGCGAGTGGGTGGTGCTGCACGGGGTGGTCCCCGACGGCAGCCATGCGGATTTCCCGTTGCTCAGCGGCATTGATCCGTTCGGCAAAACCGTGTTCAACCATCTGCAAATGGAAATGTTTCTGAAGGAATGGGATCGCGCAAAAGATCGCGCGCGCGATGAAAGCCAGTTAGAAGCCTGGGGAAAGGTGAAGCAGATGGCGGAAACCTGCCGCCACGACCGCGACCTGTATCTGCGCTTCGTAGGCAACTAACGAAACCTCACCAAAATTCTTGTAGAGACGGGGCTTGCCCCGTCTCTGCTGGCAGGGGCACTCAGCCTCGAGCTACCGGATCACATGAATCTTGACGCCCAGTTTCAATTTCTTCCACGATTTGTCGGCGGTGTACACGGGAGCCTTCAGCTCGAGTCCAAGAGCCAAGCAGGCCCGGTCTCCCAATGACAGCCCAAGGGAGCGGGTTTGTGTAACCAGACTTCCTGCAATTCTCGCGTGTTCATCGGTGAAAGGCTCCGCCTCCCGAATCGGGCTGAGGGTGTCCTCCCACGCTTCGTCAGGGCTGCCGCCCGCGCTCACGAGTTTGGTTTGCACCTCGGCAAGATTGACTGTACTGCAGGTGGCGTTGCTCAACAGTTCCGGAGTGAGCTTGTCGGCCCCCGGCTCATCGTTCAGCAACGCGAGAACAACGGAAGCGTCCAGCACGACCCTACTCACGCTCGGCGGCCTCGCGGCGTTCGGCAATGAGTTCTTCGGCCAACGATCGTCCGGGTTTTACATATCGCCGGATGCGCCGCTGCGCCCGTTCGATGCGGCGTTTCAGCGTCGTGATCCGTAATTCGTCATCCTCCATTCGCAGCACCACCTCGTCGCCAGGGTTGATGCCCAGCGCCTTGCGAAAAGAAGCTGGGATCACCACTCGGCCGTTTTCATTGACGCGCAATCGAGCTTCTGTGTCCATTTGTCACACCTTTTTCGACATGACAGAATTATATCATAATGTCACAGATTATATAGCGTGACACTTCGCTTTCGCACAAGGAGCGGCAGGGTCCTATGCTGTGGCGGTTGCTGACATTAGTGGCATGGCCGAGCTGCGCTCGGCTTGGGCGGCCGGGGCGGCCGTCCCTACGCTGAAGCCGTGCCCTTCCAAAAAACGTTCATGAGCTGACTTCTTGCTGGAATCACTTCGACAGCGATCTCAGCGCCTCGCGAAAGAGCACGTCGAAACTCTGAGGACTCTTGCCGCCGCGCGCCGCCAGCAGCGCTTTATCGGCCGCCGCGCGCTGATAGCCCAGATTTACCAGCGCGGAAATAACGTCTTCCTCCACCGGGCTGGCTAGGGCAGCGCTGGTTGAAGTGTCAGACGCCCCCGGGGCAGGCAGCTTGTCGCGCAGTTCCAGCTCCATTCGCTCCGCCGTCTTCCTGCCGATTCCTGGAATGCGGGTAAGCCGCGCCAGGTCGCCTCCGCGGATCGCTCCGATCATTTCATCAGCGGGCATTCCGCTCAGGATCTTGATGGCGAGAGTTGGACCAATCCCGCTCACGGTCAGCAGCTTTTCAAAGAGTTGTTTCTCGGCCAGGCGCAAAAATCCGTACAAGCTCAGCGCGTCTTCGCGGACGTGGGTGTGAATGTGGAGTGCGACTTCGGCGCCCGCCGCCGGCATCTCCGTGAATGTCGGCACGCTGATGGCAACGTCATAACCGACCCCATGAGTTTCCACGATGGCCTGGTTCGGATGTTTTGCCAGCAGAGTTCCTCGAAGATGAGCAATCATCGGGGTTATTGTACGGCAGCGCCGCGGGGCGTGTGGGGACGGGCACCCTCGCCCGTCCAGGCGGGTAAGGACCGCCAGTTTCGTCGCGCGAACAAAAATCCGCGTTTTCCTTTGCTTTCCACAGGAAGTTCCTCCGCTCCACAGTTTTTACACAGTGGAGCCGCATTTTAACGTTGCGTTAATGCTTCCACTGCCGCAGAGTGCTCGCAGTCAAAAGCGTGAGATGTTCTGAATCTGTTCCGACAAGGGTTCAGCGTTGCCGGTGTTTTCTCGAGAGTGAATCACCGGGGGAAAATCGGCGCATGTCCAGTGTGCTGGTGCCCGGGCTTCGCAGCCTCCTATGAAATCCTTCTTCCAAGAAGGATGGAAGCGCTGAATCGCAACCCTGGAGCGCAAGCCTCAGGTGAGCATCGAAAGCATGCAGCACTCTTCGGAGTGCGGTTGCGCGATGATCTTTCGCTTCGGCGAAAGACGGCAGTCAGAACGTCCGCGATAACAATGCGGCTTGGGTGGCTGGCCCGAGCCGCATTTGTTTTCTAGCTGTCAGCTCTCGGTAAGATTCCCCGTCCGTATAAAAAGGTTAACGACCAGAAAGAGTGCATCATTGCCGCCCGCGTTCGCGGAGTGCGCCGGAACGTGTAACCCAGATTGCCATCGACACGCGGGCGCGCGCGAGCGAAAAGAAAAGGAATGAGGAAACTTGCGCTGGTGTTTTGACTGCTTCTGGCCGGTTGCGCGGCCAAGAAGCAGCCGACTGCGGCGACCCCGCCTCCGATACGGAGCCAGTTACCGCCAGCCACCGCCGAAATCATCGAACACTGCGTAATTATCAAGCAGGAAAATGCCAACACCGTGACCTGCAGTTGTCTGCCCACCAACACCGTGATCGATTCAAAGACGGGACACACCAAGCTGGTTTGCAAAAATGAAAGAAGAATAATGAAACCGGGACTGGGAGAGAGAAGGGCGAACCCCATCATCCGGCGCGGACGGTCCCTGTTGAACGGTCTTGAATGCAAGCGCTTCAGTAAACGAGAGCAGGATGGAGCGCGGAATCTAGGGCTTTGAGTCTTGCAGCAGCACCACGTCGGAATCGGAATGAGTGCGGAGAATGCCTAAGTTCTTGCCGTCCGGCGACCAGCGGAGATCACCAATTTGCTCGGAGTTGAAATTGGTGATCTTTCGTCCCGGGGAACCATCTCGTGGCTGCAGCCAAATGTTGTCGACTCCATTTTCCTTGACGGCGTAGGCCAACGCTTTTCCGTCGGGAGCGAACTGGAAACCGCTGCCGGTGATCCCCGGCTCAACCTTAAGCAGGAGTGGCGCCTCCGCCGAGTCCAGATTGACGAGTGCGATTTTGTCCTCGGGTTTCATGACCTCCGGGTTCAACGCGTTTACGATGACGACTGCCAGAAACTTCCCATCCGGCGACAGGGCGGGGCGCAGGCCAGCAATAATGGCGTTGGGCACAACCGACCCGGGAACCACTTCGGCTTGGCCCGATCCGTCCGCTGGCACACGCCACATCTGACCGGCTCCATCATTTTGGTAATACACCCATTTTCCATCGGGCGAGCACACCGGATAACGCGAGGCCACGTCCGTGAGTTTCACGGGATTGGAGCCATCCGAGTTAGCGCGCCAGACGTTGCCGGCTCGCGCGCCGGCGTGAAATACCCAGGTAAACACCATGTAGCGACCGCCACAAACCGCAGGCTCCAGAACCGCCGACGCAGCATCCCCGAGCAGTTGACTCGAGTTGCCACCATCTGGCCCCATGCGCGACAGGTGGCCCGACTCGCCAACCAGAAGATTGCCACTGCTGTCCCAAGCGAAGCCGCTGACGAATTCTCCCTGCGGCAGCAGTGACGGCGGCTCTGGAGCTGCGCTACCGGTTCCGGATGCCAGATATAAGCTTTGAGTCGTCTTCATCTGTACCGTGGCCAGAGTCTTGCCATCGGCGGAAAGCGTCAAAGTTCTGTAGCTATTGGTATCGCGTGTAATGGGCTGGAGCGCGCCTCCGCTGCTGGGCAGGAAACCGATCTGGGCGCGTTGAAAACTTGGGCCAGCCTGCTGGTAGTTAACGAGAAGGCCGCTGCCGTCGGGCGACCATTTCAGTTGGTTCAGCGATTTGTCTTCGAAGGCGGCAAGCTGTTCCACCTTACTTGTACTGACATCGAATAGCCCGATTGCGCCTAAGGCAGTGTCGGTTGAGGGTTCGCTTAGGGCAATCTGTCGGCCGTCCGGGGACCATGCTGGATAATTCGGGGCGGTGTTACCCGGCGCCGGTCCAATCAACAGAACCTTCTCATCATTGCCATCGAGGTTCGCCGACAGCAGCCGGTATTTGCCAACTTCAGGGTCGTTACCTCGAAGGTAGGCGATGCGATGGCCGTCGGGAGAGAAGGTAATATCACTGTCGATATCACGGACCAATACTTGAGGGGTTCCGCCGAGCACCGGTGCGCGATAAAGATAGAAAGTGGTTTCGAGCGCGTCTTCAGCTTTACGAAAATAAAAATAGTTGGCGTCGGGAGAGAAGACCAGGCTGCGATAAACAACCGGAGCCGGTGGAACCACGCGCGTGTCGCTCCCGGTAGCAACGTTGCGCAGCCAGAGGCTTTCCTGTCCTTTATCGTTCAATACGCTGAGGACATACTTGCCGTCGGGAGAGATGGCCGACGCTCCCGCCTTACCCGAGTTGGTGACCTGGGTGATGGTGAAATTCTGGAAAGGCGCGGAGACGGCGCGGTGCAGCACGGAATACACGCCAAATCCCGCCGCAACCAGCACCACCGCCGCAGCAATCGCGCCAGCCGTGACTCCCAGCTTGTGTTTCTTCGCGATGTCAACAGCGGAACTACTCGACGTCCGTTCGGGCGCATGCGCAGGCTGCGCCGCCATCATCTTCGACACATTTCCGGACGATCCTCCTGACGACGACGCTCCTGCCACAGAATGCTGCCCGCTCGACTGCGATCCACTCTCCTCCGCGATCGCCGTAGCCGCCGAACCGGACGATGGACGATGGCGTGAGTCGGTCTGCCGTTTCAGGCGTTTCAGATCCGCTCGCATCTCAGCTGCGCCTTGATAGCGCATCTCCCGGTCTTTTTCCAGTGCCTTATCAATGATGCGTTCGAGTTCGCCGGGCACATCGGGATTTAGCCGCACCACCGGCGTCGGTTCCGCATCCAGAATCGCTTTGAAGATGACCGCGCTGCTGTCGCCTCGGAACGGCATCATGCCCGTCGCCATCTCGTAGAGCACGGCGCCAAACGAAAACAAATCGCTGCGTGCGTCCAGTTCCTTGGCCTGCGCCTGCTCCGGAGACATGTAGGCAACCGTGCCCAGCGCCGCTCCCCGGCTGGTCAGGTTCTCCTCGCGCGTCTCAGCCGTCCGCGTGTAGTCGGCTGCGCCCTGACCGGAAGTACCGGCTGCGGTGACAACCTTCGCCAACCCAAAGTCAAGAATCTTGGCATGACCGCGCTTGGTCACGAAGATGTTGGCCGGTTTGATGTCGCGGTGGACGATGCCCTGCGAATGCGCCGCGTCCAGTGCGTCCGCAATCTCGATGGCCAGCGAGAGGACAACTTCGGTCTCCAGCCTCCGCGTAATCAGGTGCTTGAGCGTCATGCCATCGAGAAACTCCATCGCGATGAATGCCTGCCCATTCTCCTCGCCAATGTCGTAAATCGTGCAGATGTTGGGATGGTTGAGTGCGGAAGCTGCCTTTGCCTCGCGCCGGAAACGTTCCAGAGCCTGGCGGTCCTGGGCCACGTCTTCGGGTAAGAACTTCAACGCCACAAAGCGGTCGAGGCGGGCGTCCTCGGCCTTGTAGACAACACCCATGCCGCCGCCACCGAGTTTCTCGACAATGCGGTAGTGAGAAATCGTTTGGCCGATCATCAGGGGCAAATCTTACGTGGGTGATCTGGGCAAGTCAATGAAAGTCACACTGTTGCCACGACCAGGAAAAGGATAGTTGGCGAAACATCCACATCTCACTAACAATGGCACGGAACCGCTCAAGACATTTGCTTTTTATTCGCCCTATGGCATACTGTGTTGCAAGGCGCTGCCGAAAATAATTGGGTTTCGGACGAGTTTTCCATCTCCATCCTCATGTTCACACAGGCGCACCAAAGGTTACGATGCAACGCACTCACCTAAACATCGTGGCGACTCTGGAAACCAACATCGGCCGTTTGCCGGCTAACATCGATGCCGAGCGTTCCATCCTGGGCGCGGTCCTGCTCGACAACCATGCCTTCAACGACGCTGCCGAGCACCTTAAGCCAGACGACTTTTCCATTGACGCGCATCGCCGCATTTATTCGCGGATGATGGATCTGGCCGAATCTTCGCGCCCCATTGACATCATCACGCTGGTCGAAGAACTGGAGCAGAAGAAAGACCTGCAAGCCGTCGGCGACGTCGGCTACATCTCCAGCCTGCTCGACGGCGTACCTGACCGGCCTTCGATCGAGCATTACGTGAAGATCGTCCGCGACAAAGCCATTCTGCGCGGGCTGATCACTGTTTCGAATACCGCCATCGCCAAAGCCAGCGAGCAGGCCGATCCCGCCGACGAAATCCTCAACGACGCTGAGGCCGCCGTCTTCCAGCTTTCCGAGAAGCGCATTGGCAAGGGCTTTCAGGGCATCAAGGAGATCGTCCGCAACTCCTTCGGCTCGGTCGACGCTCTGCTGCAACGCGGCCAGCGCATCACCGGGCTCGCCACCCACTACACCGAACTCGACGAGAAGACGAGCGGCTTCCAGAAATCGGACCTGGTGATTCTTGCGGCGCGGCCTTCCATGGGCAAGACGGCTTTTGCCATGAACATCGCCGAGAACGCCGCCATCGACGACGGCAAGGTGGTCGGCATCTTCTCGCTCGAAATGTCGGGCGAGGCGCTGCTGCAACGGCTGCTCTGTTCTCGCGCCATTGTCGACGCGCACAAGATGCGCACCGGTTCGCTCTGGGGCGACGATATGAAAAAAATCGTGCGCGCCATGGAGGAGCTCTCCAACGCGCTCCTGTTCATCGACGACTCGCCCGGCATTTCGCTGAGCGAAATGCGGGCCAAGGCTCGCCGCCTGAAACAGTCGCAAGGACGCCTCGATCTGCTAGTCGTCGATTATCTCCAACTAATGTCCGGAGGCAGCAAGCGTTTCGAAAATCGGACCCAGGAAGTTTCTTCCATCTCGCGCGGACTGAAAGCCATCGCCAAGGAACTCCAGGTTCCGGTGCTGGCGTTGTCGCAGCTCAGCCGTGCTCCGGAAAGCCGCGGAGGCGACCACCGGCCGCAGCTCTCCGACCTGCGCGAATCAGGATCGATCGAGCAGGACGCCGACGTGGTTATGTTCATCTTCCGCGAAGAGATCTACAAGCAGGACGACCCCGACCTCAAAGGCCGAGCCGAAATCATCATCGCCAAGCAGCGCAACGGTCCCATCGGGAAGTTCAATCTGGCGTTTTTGCATAACTCGACGCGCTTCGCCAATCTGCTGGAAGGCAACGCCGAACCCGGCGAGTAGCCCGGATCGCCCAAGGTTCACGTAGGTCCGGACGCATTCGTCCGCGCCCGGCAAGGGAAGCGCAAAACCCGACCCTGGGACACCTCTAGCCTGTGGAAAAATATGTGGATGCGAAGACTGGAGCCTGAAATCCGCCGATACCGACCGGTTGGCAGGGATATTTGATCGCCGCCCGTATCTTCCTAAAGCTATGTTTCTAAGTTGGTTAACGCTCGTGTGCAGTGCAATCGACGGAACCGCTTGCGAATCAGTACTTTCGTCACAAAATGTGAGATTTGCACATAATCCGAAAGCGTCGGGCCCGCATCGGCAGCGGTTGGCGCTCGCTGGCGGGCTGGTCAAGGCGCGAAAAAACTGGGGGTTTGCCGTTCTCGGACAAGAAAACCAGGAAGTTCGTCATCGTCGGGCAGTCAGAGTGACCTAGGCGGATCATTGTGCCCTACCCGCTGCCCTCGCCCACCTTAAGCACCGCCAGGAAGGCTTCCTGCGGAATATCCACCCGCCCGATGCGCTTCATGCGCTTCTTGCCTTCTTTTTGTTTTTCCAGAAGCTTGCGTTTGCGGGAGATGTCGCCGCCGTAGCACTTGGCGATCACGTTCTTTCGGATTGCGGGCACGGTTTCGCGGGCAATGATCTTCGCTCCAATCGCCGCCTGGATCGCTACCTCGAACATCTGCCGCGGGATCAGTTCTTTCATCTTCGCCGCCAGCAGCCGCCCGCGATCGTAGGCGAAGTCGCGATGGATGATGGTCGACAACGCATCCACCGGCTCACCCGCGACCATGATGTCGAGTTTCGCCATCGGCGACACCCAGTTGCCCGACAGATGATAGTCGAGCGAAGCATAGCCTCGCGAAACCGACTTCAGCCGGTCGTAAAAATCGAGCACGATTTCATTCAGCGGCAATTCGTACTGCAGCATCACTCGCGATGAGCTGACATATTCAAAACTTTTTTGCTTGCCGCGTTTCTCCTCGACCAGCTTCAGAATGCCGCCTACATATTCCTCGTTGGTCAAAATCACGGCAAGAATCACCGGCTCTTCCACTTTCGCGATCTCGCTGACATCGGGCCAGCGTGAAGGGTTATCCACTTCGATCACCTGGCCGTCGGTCTTGGTGATCTGGTAGCGCACGCCGGGCGCCGTCGTGATCAGGTCGAGATTGTATTCGCGCTCCAGCCGTTCCTGGATGATCTCCATGTGCAGCAGGCCCAGAAAGCCGCAGCGGAAGCCGAATCCGAGAGCAACGGAACTTTCCGGCTCGAAGAAAAATGACGAATCGTTGAGCTTCAATTTTTCCAGCGCCTCACGGAGCTGCGTATGTTCGTGCGCGTCCACTGTGTAGAGTCCGGCGAAAACCATGGGCTTGATTTCTTCAAAGCCCGGCAATGCCTGCAGCGAAGGCCGGTCATCGTCGGTGATGGTGTCGCCGATCTTCGTATCCGCGACGTTCTTGATGCCCGCGATGATGAAACCAACTTCGCCCGCCACCAACTCATCGACTTCCACCGGTTTCGGCGTGAGCGTTCCGAGAGTTTCCACCTGATAAACGTGGCCGTTCGACCACAGCCGGATATTCTGCCCCTTGCGCAACCTGCCTTCAAAGACACGCGCCAGCACCACCACGCCGCGATAAGGATCGAACCACGAATCGAAGAGCAATGCCTGAAGATGCCGCTCCGGCGCGCCTTTTGGCGGTGGAACGCGCTTCACGATCGCCTCCAGCACATCCGGCACGCCCTGCCCGGTTTTCGCGCTGATCAGCAACGCGTCGGAGGCATCAAGGCCTACGGCGCTCTCGATCATTTCTTTGGTGCGGGCAACGTCGGCACTCTGCAAGTCGATCTTGTTGATGACCGGGATAATTTCCAGGCCGTGATTGATCGCCAGATAGGAGTTCGCCAAAGTCTGCGCTTCCACGCCCTGCGACGCATCCACCACCAGCAACGCGCCTTCGCAGGCGGCCAGCGAGCGCGAAACCTCGTAGGAAAAATCCACGTGGCCGGGCGTATCGATCAGGTTGAGCTGGTAAATCTGTCCATCCTGCGCCGGGTACAGCATGCGGACAGCGTGCGCCTTAATCGTAATGCCGCGCTCGCGTTCCAGATCCATCGAATCGAGGACCTGCTCCTGCATTTCGCGCATGGCAAGCGACCCGGTCAGCTCCAGCAGCCGGTCGGCCAGCGTGGATTTCCCGTGATCAATATGCGCAATAATCGCAAAATTGCGAATGCGAGAGGCTTCCATGAAGGTAGTTCGAGACTAGTTCGATTCTAGCAGGGTGCGGCGGAGCGATTATGCGGAAGCGAGTCTCTGCAGGAACGGCACCTACCCGAACACGAACTTGGGATCGTAACTAACGCCCGATCTCTTCAGCAACGCCAGAAATTCGTCCTCGAAAGAACGCTTCCTATGATGGTCGGCTTGGTGCTCGATGTATTGGAGGACTCCTTCCCGATTGGAGGCGCTGACACTGAAGGCTGCGTAACCGTGTTGCCAGGCAAAGTCGATTCCGTGTTCTCCGATCCAGCGGGAGGAATTTGCCTTGAAGGTCTGCATTGCCTTGGCCAGAGTGATGCTTGCGGGCAGGGCAATCAGCAGATGAACGTGGTTGTCAGTTCCGCCCGCTGCGATGACGGGAACGTGGATGTTGGAACCGATGCCATTCAGATATTTGAAAAGTCCGGGAATGAGCGCTTCGGGAATCGCCGGGCGACGTTCTTTGGTGCTGAAGACGCAATGAATCAAGACATTCGGATAGGTGTGCGCCATAAGTGCCGTCCCTTCGGGACTCGTTCGTCTTGCCTGCCAACCCGGGGCTTACCCCCGGGCTTTCCTGTGTTGGCCCTTCGGGCCTGGGCTTGCCGTTCTCGCCTGGGCTTGCGTTCCGACTATTTTTGCCTGCTGCAATGGCTTGAGTCCGTGCGCGGTGTCACGAAGAAATTGTTCGGTTTTGTGAGGTGTGCGCCCGTGAAGTGTGGGCCCATACGATGAAATCGAACGTCCGATGGTCGACCCGCGAAGCGGTGGAACAGGAAAGCCCGGCACGTAAGTGCCGGGAAATGTGGGACTAAAGCAGAGTTCCGTAGGAACGACACAGTTCGACACTTGGTCATCAGATCGATACGGCCGGTGGACACATCGGGCATCGAATCCGGTAGAATAGATGAACATTCCTCCAGGAGAAGCAATGGCAGTTCCCGTATCCCAGATGTGGACAGTGGCCTCGTACGTTCTGCGCCAGAAATTGGCCGGACGCGAGCGCTATCCGCTCGTGCTCATGCTTGAGCCGCTGTTCCGCTGCAACCTGGCCTGTGCCGGATGCGGCAAGATCCAATACCCGGCCCACATCCTGAAAACCGATCTCTCCCCGGAAGACTGCTTCAAAGCGGTCGATGAGTGCGGAGCGCCGATGGTCTCCATCCCTGGCGGCGAGCCGCTGATGCATCCGCAGATCGCCGAAATTGTTGAAGGCCTGGTCGCACGCAAGAAATATGTTTATCTCTGCACCAACGCGCTGCTGCTGAAAGAAAAGTTGCCACTGTTCAAGCCCAGCAAGTACTTGAGCTTCTCCGTTCACATGGATGGGCAGAAAGAGCACCACGATTTTTCCGTCTGCCGCGAGGGTGGATACGAACTTGCTCTCGAAGGAATCCGCGCCGCCGTCGCAGCCGGCTTCCGAGTGACCACCAACACCACTCTTTTCGATGGCGCCGATCCGAACAGCGTGCGCAACTTCTTCGACGAGATGATGGAAGTCGGCGTCGAGAGCATGATGGTCTCGCCCGGATATTCTTACGACAAGGCGCCCGACCAGAAACACTTCATGGGACGCGCGCGCATTCGCCGCATGTTCCGCGCCATGCTTTCGAATCGCAAAAAGACGTGGCGCTTCAATCAGTCGCCGCTCTTCATCGAGTACCTGATGGGCAAGCGCCACTACAAATGCACGCCTTGGGGAATGCCCACCTATAACATTTTCGGATGGCAAAAGCCCTGCTACCTGCTGCAGGACGGCTACGCCGAGTCCTACAAAGAATTGATGGAAACGACGGAGTGGGCCAGCTACGGCACTGAGTCAGGCAATCCGCAGTGCGCGAATTGCATGGTGCATTGTGGCTACGAGCCTTCGGCGGTGAACGATACGTTCGGATCGCTGCGCGGATTCGCCGACACGGTGAAAGCGACCTTCTCGCTCTATCCCGACAAAGACGCTCTCGCCGATCTTGACCGCGACGTGCGGCCGGTGCATTCTTACAATCCGTTGGTGCAGATTGACGCGTCTTCTTCGCAACCAGAAGAAAGCCGCGTATGAGCGGCCGCGAACATGGGCATGATCCTGCGCTGCCCCACAGCGCGCAAGTCCTGGTGCAGCCGCGCCCGAGCGACGAACTCGAAGTTGTTCCCGGATTCGAGCGCGAAAATCTTCAAGGATGGATTCCGCAACTGGCCAGCGAGGCCGATATTCGAGCAGTCATCGAAAAGGCATTCGACTATCGCGGCGATGTAACCATCACGCGCAAGAATGGGGACGAGATCACCGGATATCTTTTCGACCGCCGCATCGGCCCGAGGCTGGAAAGCTCCGTCGTTCGCTTAATACTTGCTAACAGCACTGAACGCCCGACCATTCCGTACTCTGAAATCGTTGCCTTAGCATTCACCGGCCGCGACACCGCCGCTGGCAAGAGCTACGAAGCCTGGGTGAAAAGATATTGGGAAAAGCGCGCCAAAGGCGAGAAGAATATTTGCATCGAGCCCGAAGCGCTGGAGTAGCGCCCTTTCCGCACTTCACCCTCACTCTAAAACTCTAACCCTTGTCATCCCGAACGAAGTGAGGGATCTGCAGTGTGCCGCTGACCAAGAAACTGCAGATCCCTCACTTCGTTCGGGATGACAATCAGGACCTGAGGCTAGTGATACGGGGTCTAGAATGTTCCCATGTTAGTGCTCGCCTCCGCCTCACCGCGTCGCCAGGAACTGTTGCGCAACGCCGGAATCACTTTCGAAGTGCAGCCCGCCGACATTCCAGAAGACCCGCTGTCCGGAGAAGCCGCGAAAGACTGCGCCGAACGCCTGGCGCGCGAAAAGGCGCTGGCGGTTGCGCGTCAACGTTCGCATGATTGCGTGCTTGGAGCCGACACCGTGGTTGTCGTCGATGGCGAGCTTCTCGGCAAGCCCTGCGATGCCGCAGATGCTGCACGCATGTTGCACATGCTTTCCGGACGCGAGCATCAGGTGATTACGGGAGTGTGTTTGGTGGTCAGCGGCCAGTCGTCAGTGGCCAGTGAAACCACTTCGGTGACCGTGTCCGAAATTTCCGAGAAGGAGATCGCCGACTACGTCTCGAGCGGCGAGCCTATGGACAAAGCGGGGGCATACGCGATCCAGGGCATCGCTTCCCGCTGGATTCCTCGCATCGAAGGGGATTACAGCAACGTGGTGGGATTGCCGGTAGCGCTGGTATTTCGCATGTTGCGCCAGCACGCAAGCGAACTCTAGGCAGTCGGCGGTTTAGGCGGTTCTTTGCCCTTGTCCTCAGGCTCCTTCATCGAAGCCTTGAAATTCCGGATGCCTTCGCCCAGCCCTTTGCCTAAGTCGGCAAACTTACTTGGTCCAAAAAGCAGCAGCGCGATGCCAATAATCAACAGAATGTGCAGCGGCTGGAACAGTCCCTCACCCATAAAACCTCCGGGTTCATGCTCCCATGCAGCAGAGCAAACCCTGACCCCAAGTTGAATTCTAGGTTAGTGTGGACCCCTGGGTCAAAGGTGGCTATGTTGTCCGTCACAGGAGCATGTGAACTCGGTCACACCGTCTCGATCAAACCCGCAATGAGAGCGGCGCGGCGGGGCAACTCCGGGATCAGGATATGCTCGTGGGTGGCGTGCGCGCCATCGCCCACGCCGCCGAGGCCGTCTAGGGTGGGGATGCCCAGACCGGCGGTGAAATTGCCATCGGAGCCACCACCCACCGCGGCTTCTCCGAGCTTCCAACCGAGGTCGCGGGCGATGGCGACGGCCTGGGAGTACAAGGCTGCCACTCCGGCGGTGCGTTCCATCGGCGGGCGATTAATGCCTCCGGTGATCTCGATTTTGCACTTGCGATTGAAGGGACGCAGAGTGCGCATTTTCTTATCGATTCCGGCAGCGTCCTTCAGGCGCGCTATGCGAACATCGACCTGGGCCGACGCTTCGGCTGGAACCACGTTGGTTCGCGATCCGCCGCTTACGACGCCTACGTTCACCGTCAAGCCTTTCTTCAGTTCGGTGAAGCCGGAAACCTTTTCGATCTGGCGCGCCAGTTCAAGAATCGCGTTCACACCTTTCTGGAAATCAAGACCAGCATGGGAGGCCTTGCCGGTAACTTTGACCAGATATTCGCCAACTCCTTTGCGGGCAGTTTTCACGGCACCCTCGGGTCCATAGGAAGGTTCGAGCACGAGCACGGCGGCGGCTTTTTTCGCCAGCGCTTCGGTGATCGCTCGTGACGAGTCGCTGCCTACCTCTTCGTCGGAAACCAGGAGCACGGTCACGGGACGCGGCAATTCGCCGTCTTGTTTATGCCAATCTTGCAAGGCCTCGAGCGCATGCAAGATCAGGGCGATCCCGGATTTCATGTCGAGGACGCCGGGGCCGGTCAGCTTGTTGTCCACGGCGCGGCAGGGCATGGTGGCGAGCGTGCCCAGTGGATAGACGGTGTCGTAATGGCCGAGCAGAAGCACCGGCTTGGCGGACTTGCCTCCGAAGTTCACCTGCAGGTGACTGCCAAAGTCCTGCGCCCGGTGAAAGCGCAGTTCGCCGCCGAGGCGCGAAAATTTCTCCGCGACGGACTCGGCAATGCGGTCCACGGCGGCTTTGTTGTCGCTAGGAGATTCGATTTCGACCAGGTCGCGGATGGTCGAGACGATCGCGTCGCGGCGCTCGTTGAAATAGGCTAGACGACGCTCGGCTTCGGCGCTGGACGGCGTGGATGCTTTTCTGGAAGCGGGATTCACGACGGATTGTCCCTCGAGCGCGGAAGTGCTGCCTCATAGAAGCTATCGCATAAGCGGGTGTTCGGGATAGTTGGTGCAAGCGCTGTTTTCGACAACCATTCCGTCTTGGCGTCGTTTTGCCGAGTGCTTCGGAGTAGACTCGGGTCAAGACATTTCTGATGAAGACTCTGTCCCCTAAACCGCGAGTGGGTCACAAGCATGTGCAGTGCTTGCCCGCTCCTTGGTCGAGAAAGGGCTTCCTGTTGGTTTTCTCGGCTGCGTTAGTAATAATTAGCTGCCTCTTGTTTCCGTATGCGTGGTCCCTCCAATCGCAGCAACCGTCCTCAGCGTCAACAGCGCCGGGAACGGCTGCCGTTGCTTCCAAGTCGTCAACCATTCTCATTACCGCATGGCTTAAGGACGGGACGACCGCAGGACTTTCTACATCAGACATCGAGATTAAAGCAGACGGAAAACCAGTGCCCGTGCAGGAGGTGGTGGGCGGAGCCCCACTGCATTACTGCCTCCTCTTCGACAGCAGCGGTTCCCAGCGTGACCGTTTCAAGTTGCAACAAGACGAAGCGACTGAGCTGTTGTCAAAGGTGGTTAAAGCCGGAAGTGATCACGGTATGCTGGTCGACTTTAGCGACAACTACTATCTTGACGGCGAAGGGACCAAACCGCAGACATTTGCGAATCGCATTGCTGTCCAGCGGCCAGAAGGGCGAGGAACGGCCTTGTACGATGCGGTAGTCGCTAGTGCTAACCACATGTCGGAGAGCAGTCCCGATCGGGGTCCACGTGTCATGTTCATTTTCTCCCACGGCGAAGACAACGAAAGTGCGATGACCCTGGATAGGGCAGTGCAATTTGTGATGAAGGCTGGAATAAGACTCTACGTGATCGGACAACTTCCCACCAAAGATCCCGCATACCTTATGCCCGTCAAAGCGGCCAAGACCCTGAGGCAGTTAGCGGAAAGAACTGGTGGAAAGGCATATTTCCGGGAACAAAAAGATGTCGGTAAGGCTGTGGCTGATATCGCCGATGAACTGACAAACCTTTTCGCAGTGACGTTCACGCTGCCGGGCCAGGAGAAGGATGGTCAACTGCACAAACTGGAAGTCAGGAGCATCAAGAAGGACGTTTCGATCAGAGCCCCTGATCGTTACTACGCCCCTCAGCCCTGAATTCGCCCATGATATTGCTGCGCTGACTGACTCCTTATCGATGATCGCTGTCGTAATATCGCCATTTAACCAACAATAATCCGGGCGGAACTAGAGGCTCAGCGGCGGAGGACGGATCACCACGCCCTCTCCTGGAGAACATTCGGAAATTGCGCGTCACTGCACCGGGATGCGGCTAGCTGGCCTTTGATTTGTCGTCCGCCAGCTTGTCCATGGTTCGGGTGAAGATCTCGTCGGGAGATCCTTTGGCGACAATCGGCAGCAGCAGGCCGAGGTTTTTGTAGAAATGGATGAGTGGCGCAGTGCTTCGTTCGTAGGCCTCCAGACGCACGGCGATGGCTTCGGGACGGTCGTCTTCGCGCTGGAAAAGGCGTCCGCCGCAGCGGTCGCACACACCCTTGCCCTTTGACGGCTTCTCGGTGACGTGGAAAACCGACTTACATTTGTCGCAAGTGCGGCGGCCGCTCAGGCGCTGGACAATCTCGTCCACGGACAGTTCGTAGTTCACGACGGCGCTGAGTGAAAGATGTTCCGTCTCCATCAGCTCTTTTAGCGACTCGGCTTGGCTCAGGGTGCGCGGAAATCCGTCGAGGATGAAACCGCCGGTGCAAAGGATACATTCGCGGCGCTCGCGCACCATCTCCCAGACGGTGGAGTCGGGTACCAGTTCGCCGCGGCGCATGTACTCCAGTGCCGCCTTCATGGCTGGGGACTGATCGCAGTCGCGCCGCTTGCTGGCGGCGCGAAAGACGTCTCCGGTCGAAAGATGGCACGCGCCCAGGCGCTCGGTGAGGAGTTCGGCTTGAGTGCCTTTGCCCACACCCGGCGCTCCGAGGAGGATCAGCCGCCATGGGTTCTTGCCTTCTGAGGATACGGTTGAGCACTTCACTGCACGCTCTACTGAGTCCGCCGAAGGCCCTTGCAACCAGGGCACGCGATCGTTCTTGAGCGGCGCGTTCATGCCTAAGAATTTACACCGGGGCGTCCCGCTTGCAGTGACGGGCGTCACATATGAGTTGGCATGGGGCTCCGGCCTCAGCGCCTGAAGGCGGCGGGAAAAGTCGCGTTGCAGGCTGCGGCTGCCCTCAGCGGCTAAACGGAAAACTCGGTCTTCCCTGCCCAGCCCCTAAAGGGGCATTCTGAATTCAAAGAACTTGTGGCATCGCTAAAGCGATGCCCTGATACGAAACTCGAGTTTTTCAGCAAACTGTAAAGCCGACTCTGAAAACAAGCCAGTGATCGCAGCGGTGAACCGCTGCGACATCCAAAACCGGCCGTGATCGGCAGTGGTGCCCCATGCTTGACGGGGCCGCGCCTCCGCTAACTGGTGCCCCAGATTTCACCAATCACGCGCTGGAAGTTTGCGCCCAGGACTTTCTCGATCGCCGACGCGGGCTGTCCGCGTTTGGCGAGTTCGGTGGCAATGATTTCCAGGTGATAGGGGCCGTTGAGGTCGGGGACATAGGGATAGCGATCCTCGCCGGGGGCGCCGATGCCGAGTGTCTTGCGACGAGCGATGTCTTGATCGAACGCGGATTTCTGTTTGGCGGTCAGGACCGTCTTCTGGATCGAGCCATCGGAGCCGATGCCCACGTGATCGGCGCCGCATACGTTAAGGGCGTGCACGACGTGATCGAGCACATGCTCGCGGGTGGGCACGGTGGGCGAAGCTACGACGTAGGGCATGAGATAGACGCCGAAATAGCCGCCGCGATCGGCTAGCGACTTAAGAATCTCATCGGGCTTGTTGCGGGGATGGGGATAGACGGCCGCGCATCCGGCATGAGTGATGAGAACCGGCTTGGCGGATTCGGCGATGCCGTCGGAGGTGGTGCTGAGTCCGGCGTTGCCGGGTTCGAGGCATCCATCGCCGAAGATACTGCGGTTGTTGTAGGTGAGTTGCATGATGCGCACGCCGAGCTGGCGAAACATTTCGATGCGCTCGGGATTTTCCTCGAGAAACGCGGTGTACTGAAAACCGGGCATGATTCCGATTTTGGTTTCGCGCTTGGCGCGAGCGATGTCGGAATGGCGGCGCACGATAAGGAATGCTTCTGGATGCTGGTCGACTAGCGCTTCTACGGCGGCGATGTTGCCGACCGTGGCCTCGAAGGTCGGTTCCGAGACGGTGTAGTTGATGGCGGTGATGCCCGATTGCTGTACTGCTCGGAGGACTTCGGCGGCGGGTGGCGCGTCCATATCAACGAAGGGGGCGCAGAGTGAATCGATGACGATGGCGTTTTTGTAGAGCGCGGCAATGGCGGGAGTGTCGAGGACCGCGGTATCAAGCGGTTGAGCGAACAGGCGCGGGGCCACGAGCGTCCCGGCAGATAATTTGAGAATACCCAGATTAAAGTCGCGACGATGCACGGACGCAGCTCCTGCGCGATTTTAACGCACGGGAGAGACGTACTGGGCCTCGCCATCGCCGAACGACCAGTTCTCCTTCGCCACTTCCACCAGGTTGATGAAGACATCTTCCCGGCGCAGCTTCAGGACTTCGTGCAAGCCGTCAGCAACGACTTTGTAGAAGCGCTGTTTCGTCTCAACGGTGCGGCCGCTGCTCAAGGTGATCTGCACAAAAATGCAGTCGTCCGATCGATGGATGCCAAGATAGTCCCGGTCAAACTGCAAACCAGCTTGGGGATGCTCGCTGATGATCTGGAAGCGGTCGTCATTGGGCACACCTAAGACCTCCAGCATCGATTGGTAGACGATCTGACCAACCTGTATACGATATTCCGGCGACTTGCCTTCAAGAAGATCGATTCGGACGAGCGGCATGCTTGCTCCTTCTTACTCAGCGGTCGTAGCAGACGTATTCTGGGGGCACGTTCAGTTCGCGTCCCAGCTTTGGGGAACATTCACATACGAACGATCTAATTCGGCGACGGATGCGCAGCCGAGCAGCCTCAAAGTGCGGTCGAGGTCGGTTCGCAGAATTTCGATGGCGCGATTGACACCGGCTTCTCCGCCAGCGGCGAGGCCGTAGGCGTAGGCGCGTCCGCAGAGCACGGCGCGGGCGCCGAGGCACAGGGCTTTGACGATGTCGGTGCCGCGGCGAATGCCTCCGTCCATGAGGATTTCGGTCTGTCCGTTGACGGCCTTCACGACTTCCGGCAAAGCGCGCAAGGACGCGGGAACGCAATCGAGTTGGCGTCCGCCATGATTGGAAACGGAAATGGCCGCGGCGCCGTGATCGATCGATCGGCGCGCATCGTCTCCGGTAAGGACGCCTTTGACCACGATGGGGCCGCCCCAGAGTTCGCGAATCCACTTCAGGTCGCTCCAGGTCACGGCGGATTCGGCTAAGGCGGCGGCTACATCGACGAGAGGCATCGGACCTTTGCCGGGGATCACGACGTTTTCCATCGGAGGCGTGCCGCCATCGAGCAGAAAACTTGCGAGCCAGCCTGGGCGCGCCAGGATTTGGGGAAGGAAGGGCAGCTTTTCGAAGGGACCGCCGCTGACGAGTTCTTTCATTCCGTTGCGGAAATCGCGCTCGCGAATTCCGGAGACGGGAGTGTCGATGGTGACGACGAGTGCGGAAAATCCGGCGACGCGGGCGCGTTCGATCGCGGCCTCGGCGGCACCGCGGCCACCCATCAGATAGAGCTGATAGAAGACGGGGCCAGTGGAGGCGGCTTTCACATTTTCCATCTTGTGCCCGGAGAGGGTGGAAAGAATGTAGGCGGTGCCGGCGTTACCGGCGGCGCGCGCGGCGCCCACTTCACCTACGGGATGCATGAGGCGGCTGTAGCCGACGGGCGAGAGCAGAAAGGGGAGTGCAAGATCGAAGCCTAGAACACGGGTGCGCAGGCTGCAGTTGTCAAACGCTACGGCATGGCGAGGACGGAAGGTAACGTCCTCATAGACGCGGCAATTCTCACGAAGGGTGACCTCGCCTTCGGCGCCGCCGTCGAGGTAATCGAAGACGGATTTGGGGACGCGGCGTTGGGCGATGGCGCGGAAGTCTGCGATACAGACCACGCGGGGAGAGGCGACAGAGCGTTGGGATCGAGTCATGGCGCGATACCGGTGATCGGGAGTTTGTTGAAGCAGGGTGATATTATCACCGATGAAAAACCAAGGAAGAAATTTCGGCATGCTTCAAGAGCGCCAGCTTTATCCGCTACACTGATATCCAACCGAGGGGTCTACTGCTTGCATAAATTCTGGTCGGCTTTGAATCTGAACCGTTGTATCCGTGTCTGGCCTTTCTTGTTGCTTATTTTGTGTACTGTCGGTGCGTTTGCCCAGTCGGTACCTCCGGAACTGGTAAATGGCCTCAAATGGCGGTTGATTGGACCTTTCCGCGGCGGCCGGGTGGTGGCTGTGGCGGGCGTGTCGGGCGACTCGACAACTTTTTATTTTGGCTCGGTCAATGGCGGGATCTGGAAAACAACCGATGCCGGAGTGGTCTGGACGCCGATTTTTGACGGCCAGCCGGTGGCCTCGATTGGCGCGCTGGCGGTGGCGCCGTCCGATCCTAAGACTATTTATGCCGGAACCGGCGAGAGCGACATTCGTGAGGACCTCTCTACTGGCAACGGCGTTTTCAAGTCCAGCGATGGCGGCGTCACCTGGCATCACATCGGCCTGGAGGAGACGCGGCAGATCAGCCGGATTGTGATCGATCCGCAGAATCCGGAGATCGTTTACGTCGGCGCTCTGGGTCACGCTTATGGTCCGAATAAGGAGCGCGGCGTTTATAAATCGGTTGATGGTGGGGCGCATTGGACGCTGGTGCTCGACCTGGGACCGGAAATCGCAATTTCAGATCTGGCGATGTGCTCTTCTAACCCGCAGCTTTTGTTTGCCGGCGCCTGGCATACGCATCGCCCTCCGTGGAGCACATACGCTCCGATCGACGGAACTGGACCGGGCAGCGGGCTCTACCGTTCTCAGGATGCGGGCAAAACCTGGTCTCGCCTTAATGGAAATGGAAACGGGCTGCCCGAGGGGGATTGGGGACGGGTGGGCGTCGACGTGGCGCCGGACGGCAGGCGGGTGTATGCGCTGATCGAAGTAAAATCCGCGGCGAAAAAAACCGATACGGAAAAATCCGGCCTGTATCGCTCTGACGATGGAGGCAACACATGGGTGCTGGCCAATGCCGATCCTCGGCTGACCAGCCGGGCATGGTACTTCAATCGCATCAGCATCGATCCGTTCAACCCCGACGTGATCTACATGCCGAATGTCGCTCTCTACCGGTCTGAAGATGGCGGGAAGACAATTTCGGTCGTCAGAGGCGCACCGGGCGGAGATGATTATCATCAGCTCTGGATCGATCCCAAGAATTCCGCCAGCATGGTGCTCGGAACCGACCAGGGAACCACGATCAGTCTGAACCGGGGCCAAACATGGAGTAGTTGGTACAACCAGCCAACGGCGCAGTTCTATCATGTGACCACCGACAACCAGTTTCCTTACGCCGTATACGGCACACAGCAGGATAGCGGGAGCGCCGCGGTTCCAAGCCGCACCGACCACGATCAGATCACGGCACGGGACTGGTTCCTTCCCGGAGGCAGCGAAAGCGGATACATGGTGGTCGATCCCGATGATCCCAACATTGTTTATCTGAGTGGGACTTATGGCACCGTTGCTCGCTTCAACAAACGAACCGGTTTCAGCCAGGACATTACTCCGTGGCCCGCATTTGCGTGGGACTCGGAGGTTCGTGAACGCAAGTATCGTGATCCGTGGACTCCGGCGCTGGTTCTTTCACCGGCTGACCCAACCACGCTTTATCTGGGGACACAATATGTGATGAAGACGGTCGATGGCGGTCTGCATTGGGAGACCATCAGTCCCGATCTCACCGGAGCGACCGGCGATGCGCGGAACACAGAACACGGTACGAGTGGGCTGGGCGGGGACGCCCGGCGCTCCACAAGCGAGAAGGCGCAGGATCCGCCAACTAACGCTCGGCCAACTAACGATGCGCTGCTCGATAAGGCTAAACGCGACGGTTACGGCGTCGTGTTTACAATCGCGCCATCGCCCGTCAACCGCGATCTGATTTGGGCGGGAAGCGACACGGGGCTGATTCACCTCACCCGCGATGGTGGAAAGAACTGGAAAGACGTCACCCCGCCTGGGTTGAGCGACTGGAGCAAGATTTCGCTGATCGAAGCTTCGCATTTTGATCCCGCCGTCGCTTACGCAGCCGTCGATCGCGGACGCCTCGACGATCGGACGCCCTATATCTATCGAACGCGCGACTATGGAGCCACCTGGCAACTGGTCACGAACGGCATTGCTGCTCCTGCATTCTTGCGGGCGGTTCGCGAAGACCCGCAGAGCAAAGGGCTCCTCTTCGCCGGAACCGAATTTGGAATTTATTTATCGTGGGACGACGGAGACCACTGGCAGTCTTTGCAACTGAACTTGCCGACTACTGGAGTTCGCGATCTAACGATCCACGGCGATGACCTGGTGATAGCCACATTCGGCCGCGCTTTCTGGATTCTCGATAACATCACGCCGCTTCTCCAGGCGCCGGAGGCAAGAAGCGCGAGTGGTGCGTGGCTGTATCGTCCGGCCACGACGGTTCGCGTGGATAACGACTCCTTTACAGGCACACCGCTTCCGCCCGAGGAACCGGCGGCGGAGAATCCTCCGAGTGGCGCGATGATGGATTATTTTCTTCGGTCTGCGGCGGGCATGGTGCGGCTGGAAATCTTCGATGCGCAGCAAAATCTCGTCAGGAAATTTTCTTCGGAGGGTCCGAGCCCGGGGAAGCGCAAGCCGCCCCCGGTCGCCGAGCGCTGGTTCCCCAAGCCTGAAGTCCTCGAGAAGAGTGCGGGAATGCACCGCTTCGTCTGGAACCTCACCTGGGGTAGTTCCGGCGACCCGATCGAGGACGAAGAGGACGAGAACCGCAATCCCAGAGGGCCGAAGGCGGTGCCGGGAATGTACCGGGTGCGTCTTACGGTGGATGGAAAAACACAAGACCAGCCCCTGGAAGTCATCATGGACCCGCGCTCTTCCGCGACTCCCGAGATACTCGCGCAGCAGTTGCAACTGGGTCAGCAGATCTATGGCGAAACTATTGAAGCGCGCCGCGCGCTGGCCGAGATCGGCTCGGTGCAGAAACAACTGGCAGACATTCAAGAGAAGCTGGGGCAACAGAAACCGGGAACGCAAAGCGAGCGCCTCAAGTCAGCGCTGGCGGAAGTTCAATCGGGAATCGGCCAGATTCTTACGAATAAGCAACACGCAGCAGAGGATGGTCCCGGACTGAAGACTGCCTACACCGGTCTGGCATCTGCTCTGCGAGTAGTTGAAAGCGGGGATCGCGCCGTACCTTCGCAGGCGATCGCGGTCTACCAGGAGTCAAGCCCGCAGATAAAAGCACGCATCGCAGATTGGGCGCGATTCAAGCAAAAGAGACTAGCGCAACTCAACCAGCAATTGCGTGAGGCCAACTTCACTCCGATCGCGATTGCGGAGATTGAGCGGCAGGTGGAATTTCTGACGTCGCGCTAGGGTTGCAGAAAAACCGCGCGGGAAAGCTACTTCAGCCCGGTAACCACAAAGAGATTGCTGAGGCGTCGCGGGCCGCCGTAGGTGTAATACTTGCCGTCGGGGGTCATCAACACGTCCGAGATGCGCTCGATGCCCGTGGCATCGGGTGGCTGCAGCTGGCGCACAAACTGGCGACTGCCGGTGAGGAAATCGAAGCGGAAAATTTTCACCGGAATGTCCCCGTTGCTCACGAAGAAGCTGTGATTGTCGGTGGTGTGATTGATCGGCAAATCCCCCGCTGTCCACTTCGGTAACGGAATTGATTGACCACCTTCGATCGGGTACAAGGACCAGTTCTGGTGCGCATCCCACCCCAGCGCGTACTTGCCATCGGCCGTGAACCATCCAAAGCCGGCGACGCCGGGAGGCATGACCGGGCGAAGCGTGTCCCCCTCCAGCGATTGCACGTAATCGCGAAAGTCATCGGGAATCACCAGGATGTGCTTCCCATCGGGCAGGAAACGGCCCAGCGGATTCCGCAGCTTGCCCGTCTTGATGGTGCGCGATTCGCCCGCTCCAGTAGGCAATAAAAGCATCGATCCACCTTCGACGTTGGTCGTGGCCAGCACCCACTTGCCATCGTCCGAGATGGAGAAGGCGTCGTTGTCACCGATGCGAACCGCGGGCGATCCGTCCGTCTTGCGAATGTAAATCGAATAGTTGGGTCCGCCGCCTTCGCCTTGCTCATCAACCAGGAGCCAGCGGCCGTCCGGGGTAAGGTCGCGGCCGTTGGACCAGTCCAGCCACGAGAGATCGCGTTCCTGGGAACTGCCCGGTGTAACTCCCACAATCAGACGGCGAGCTTCCTGTTGCTCAAGCAGCACGCGGCCATCGGGGGCGATGTCGTAGAGCACTAGCGAGCCCGGCACACGGAGCACCGGCCGCACTCGTCCGGAAAGGCTGACGGCGTAGAGTGAGCGGCTGCTTCCGGTGTTGCTGCCAGCAAACCAGACCTCGCTGCCGGAAGGAGTCCAGGCGAGACCGCCCAGTGACGACCAACCGGTGGAGAGCACACGCTTGTGGCCCTCTAAGTCAACCACGCATACGTCCCCGCGATCATCGCCCGGCGGATGTTCAAAAAATGCGATCTGTTTTTGATCGGGAGAAATTCGTGGATAGTTGAACCACCCTGACGATGCCGTCGCGAGCACGTGACCCAACGGAAATTCAAGCTGGTATTGGGAGCCGCTGCGGATGACGGCGAGCCGGGAACCGTCCCGCGCCCAATCGGCATCTTGCACCCCGTCGAGCATTTCCTTGGACGCTCCGCCACTCAGCGGCAGGCGCGCCAGCATGCCGGTCCGCTGCCAGCCCAGGGTGCGGCGCCAGCGCTGGAGCAACGCCATTTCTCCTTGCGGCGAAATGGCGAGCAAGTCAGCGTCGCTGACCTCGAGCGGACGCGAAGCCACGCCATCGATGCGAGTGGAAAAAAGCTCCGGATGCGGATTGCCTTCCCAGGCCGCGGAATAAATCACGTTCTGTCCGTCTGGCGCAAAACGCGCTGCGGTAACCGTGCCGCGGCGAAAGGTGAGCGGCTTGAACGACGGCGAAGCAGTTGTCCTCAGCGACTGGCCAGCCCAGAAGACCGCAGCCAGTAGGCCTAACGACAAGGCCGCGATTGCCGCAATGCGTCCCACGCGCGCGGCCGGCCGCTGCGCCGGCGCAATCGCCGCGACTTGGCTGGTGCTTCCTGAAAGGCTCTGCAGATTGAAGGCTACGTCGCGCGCGGATTGGAAGCGTTCTTCCGGGTTTTTCTCGAGGCAGTGCCGCACTATGCGTTCCATGGCCGGCGGCACGCTGCGGTTCGTTTCGGTAAGCTCGGGCGGGTCTTCTTTCAGGATGGCGCTCATGGTCTCCACCGAAGTCTCGCCCCGAAAAGCGCGTCGTCCAGAAAGCATCTCGTAAAGAATGGCTCCGAAGCTAAACAGGTCAGAGCGATGGTCGGCGGTCTGTCCCCTCACCTGTTCCGGAGACATGTAACCGACGGTGCCCATCACCACGCCAGGCTCGGTTTGCGAGACCAGGGTCGCCGCGTCCGTCGCTGCAACGCCCTCCTGGCGAGCGAGCTTGGCCAAACCGAAGTCGAGGATTTTCACGTGGCCATCGCGGGTGATGAAAATGTTTTCAGGTTTCAGATCGCGGTGAACGACCCCCTTCTCATGGGCCGCTGCCAGGCCTCGCGCGATCTGTTCCGCATAGTCGGCTGCTTTGCGCGTAGGCAACGCGCCACCACGCAAGCGCTCACGAAGCGTTTCACCCTCCAGTAATTCCGCCACAATGTAGGGAGAACGCTCGTGCTCACCGAAATCATGAATGGCCATGATGTTGGGGTGGTTGAGAGACGCGACCGCCTGGGCTTCCTGTTGGAAGCGATGCAAACGGTCAGGATCGCGAGAGAACTCGGTGGGCAAGACTTTGACGGCAACATCGCGGTTTAGCCGCGCGTCGCGCGCCCGGTAGACTTCGCCCATCCCCCCGGCGCCAGCCGGCGCGACCACTTCGTACGGTCCGAGCTTGGTACCGGGGTTGAGAGCCATGTGCGCGCCATTATAATCCCACGGATCGGCCTTGCTGCCGTGGACACGGAACGGCGAACCGAAGATGGCCTGGGAATTTCATATTCAATTCGCCGGCTACGCCGCCACTTGTTGGCTGCGTTTGAAAAACGCGAGCAAATCCGCATTGATCTGGTCCGCATTGGTCGCGGGCATCCCGTGCGGAAAACCTGGATACACCTTCAGTGTGGCGTTCTTTACGATCTTTGCGGACATCAGACCCGACGCGGCGATGGGCACGATCTGATCGTCGTCGCCATGAAGGATGAGGGTTGGTACATCGAACTTCTTAAGGTCCTCAGTAAAGTCGGTCTCGGAGAAAGCCTTGATGCAGTCGTAGTGGGCCTTCATTCCTCCCATCATGCCCTGCAACCACCAGTGCTCCCTGATGCCTTCCGAAATCTTGGCGCCGGGCCGATTGTAGCCGTAGAACGGGAGGGTAATGTCCCGGTAAAACTGCGGCCGATTTGCAGCAAGCGCGGTGCGGAGGCCGTCGAAGACGGAGATGGGCGCGCCCGCGGGATTCTTTTCCGTCTTCACCATCAGCGGTGGCACCGAACTGATAAGTACGGCCATGCTGACACGTTTTGAGCCATGCCGCCCGATGTAACGCGCAACTTCTCCGCCGCCGGTGGAGTGGCCCACATGGATTGCGTTCTTCAGGTCAAGCTTTTCAGTGAGGGCTGCGAGATCGTCGGCGTATGTGTCCATGTCGTTGCCATCCCAGGTTTGGGTGGAACGGCCGTGCCCTCGCCGGTCATGTGCGATGACTCGATAGCCACGCTGGCCGAAGAACAACATCTGTCCGTCCCAGTCGTCCGCGGTGAGCGGCCAGCCGTGGCTGAATACTATGGGCTGTCCTGTGCCCCAGTCCTTGTAGTAAATCTGGGTGTTGTCTTTGGTTGTGATCGTAGGCATAAAATGCTCTCCTTAATTGTGATTCTCAGTTTTTATCCTTGGGTATCGCGGCTTCCGCAAGCGGGAGCCATACTTGAAAACGCGTGTCACCAGGTTGTGAAGTGACCTGGATGCTGCCTCTGTGTTTCTTCACGATGCGCTGTACCGTGTCCAGGCCTAGCCCCGTTCCATCCCCGACGCCTTTGGTTGTGAAGAAAGGCTCAAATATGTGCGGCTTAACCTCAGGTGAAATTCCTGGACCGTTATCGCCGATCTCGACCACAACGCAATCATCTTCGCGATAGGTTCGAACTCGAAGTTCGCCCTTTCCTCCCATGGCGTCGATGGCGTTATCAATAATGTTGGTCCAAACCTGATTGAGCTCGCTGCCAAAAGAATTCACCAGAAGCGGAATGCGCTGGTAGTCGCGCTGCACCACTACTCCGCGTTTGAGCTTGTGGTTCAGGATGGTGAGAGTGGTTTCCAGGCTTTTGACGATATCGACATTCTGTACCGGCGCCTGGTCCATGTAGGTGTATTCCTTGATCGCACCGACCAGATCGGAGATTCGCGACGTACTGCTCTCAATTTCGTTCAACAGACCTGCGATTTCGACCGAGGCGGCGATCCTCACCAGCGCGGCGCGGGCAGTACCGGCGTCGAGGGCCGCAAACAACGAATCGAGCACTTCCGGCCTGATGTTCTTCCTGGCCAGATCGGCTGCCAGTTGCCACAAGTCACTCTGCCCGTGACTGCGCAGCAAGGAGTCAAGCTGCTCTTCCAGATCGCTGATGGCCAAGGTATCGGATGGAGGTTCGTCGCGCTGGACGAACGATATTTCAAGCTTTTCGATTTCCGCTCTTTGCGCAGGAGTGAGATCGCGCCTGCCCAGTTCAAGACTCGCGTCCTTGATTTTCTTCAGGGCGTCGCGCAATTGGCTGGTGGCGCGTTTCGCGGCGGAAGCAGGGTTGTTGAGCTCGTGAGCCAAGCCCGCGGAAAGTTTTCCCAGAGCGGCGAGTCGATCCCGCTGTTGCTCGATCCGGGTAGTTTCACGAATCCGGTCGGACATCAGGCCCACCAGCCGCTTGGCCAATTCCGGCATCTTCTGCACCAGGTCCGGAAACAGCGCTGCCGGAAATCGCAAGACGCGGCTGTCCGTGGCGGCCCGCCCATTCACCGTAAACTGCTTCATCCTTGAAAAGGGGAGCACTCCGGTGACATCGCCCGCTTTCATGGTAAAAGCGGCGGTTTCGCCGCCGATCTCCCCATGGAGCTCAAGTTGCCCATCGAGAATCACAAACATGGAATCCGCGGGAGTACCTTGTCGCAAATAGGTATCACCCGCCTTGTAGTGAAGCTCCTGCGCCTGATTGAGGAACCATGCGATCTGATCGTCGGGTAGTTCGGCGAACGCCGGGACGCGAAGCAATTCCGATTTGTCGGCCATTTATACCTTGCTCAAGTATTGATGGATAAACTGCACCGCTACTGATCCTTCGCCGACACCCGAAGCGACACGCTTCACCGAACCGTGCCGCACATCGCCCACGGCAAAGATTCCGGGAACATTTGTTTCGAGCAGAAACGGATCCCGGTCGAGCGTCCAGCCTTTGGGGTGCTGTCCGTCGCGAATAAGATCGGGGCCGGTCAAAAGGAAGCCGCGCTCGTCTCGCTCAACCAAATCGCCCAGCCAGTCGGTGCGCGGCAGGGCTCCAATGAAGATGAACATCGCACTCGCCGGCACGCGTTCCAGCTTGTTGCTGTCCGAACAAAGGACCGAAATCTCTTCCAGATGAGTCTCGCCATGCGCCTCGGCCACGCTGGCATGAGCCCACACTTGAATGTTGGGCGTCTCTTTAATTTGATCAATCAGATACTGCGACATAGTGGCGGCCAGAGATTCTCCTCGCACCAGCATAACGACGCGTTCTGCATACCGGGCAAAGTTCATAGCCGCCTGGCCCGCCGAATTTGCTCCGCCCACCACGTAGATGATTTCGCCCTTGCAGGACAAGGCCTCGGTGGCGCCACCGCCGTAGTAGACTCCGGCGCCTTGCAGTCGATCGATTCCGGGAGCGTCGAGCTTGCGCCACTGCACGCCACTGGCGATCATTAGCGCGTGGCATGAGATCTCGTTGCCGTCGGCCAGCTTGATGATGCGATACGATCCTTCGGTGCGGATGCCGACTGCTTCCTGAGGAGCCAGAATTTCCACGCCGAAGCGTTGCGCCTGCACTACTGCGCGCCGAGCCAGATCGTTGCCACTGAGTCCCGACGGAAATCCGAGATAGTTTTCGATGCGCGAACTCATGCCAGCCTGGCCGCCCGGCGCTTCGCGCTCGATCATCACCGTGTGCAGACCCTCCGACGCGCCGTAAACGGCGGCTGCCAGACCGGCCGGCCCGCCTCCAACAATCGCTAAATCGTAGAAGTCGGTTTGCGCACGCGTCCGCAAGCCGACTTTTTGCGCAACGTCCGCGGGCAGGCTCTCCAAAAGCTTTGTTCCATCGGGGAAGAGGACGACGGGAAGGCTGGCGGCTTCCGGACCCAGAGCCTCCAGGAGACGCTTGGTCTCGGGGTCATTGGCGGAAGCTTCCACGTCGATCCACTGATAGGGAACGCGATTGCGCGCGAGGAAGTCGCGCAACTCATACGACTTGGGCGACCACCTGGTGCCGAGAACGCGAATTCCCTGGAACGCCGGCCGGTAGGAGGCTTGCCAATCATCGAGCAAGTCATTCAGTTGCGGATAGAGATGCTCGGCCGGCGGATCCCATGGCTTCAAAAAGAAGTAGCTGATGCTGGCCTGGTTGATGGCGCTGATGGCGGCGTTTGTATCGGCGTATGCAGTGAGCAGCGCACGCTTGGCGTCGGGATAAATATGCATTGCTTCCTGCAGGAATGTGACCCCGTCCATCCGAGGCATGCGCTGGTCTGCGAGCAGCAAGGCCACGCTGTCGTTGCGCACCTTCAGTTG